>JBEKAM010000059.1:0-17136 GCA_050015915.1 Solirubrobacteraceae bacterium | reverse complement strand
CGAATCTCAATCTCGGCTGCTCGCGCGCCCGGTGGAATCGGCGGCGACTCGTCCCACGACAGCGGCCGCTCGGAGGAGTGGCGTTCATCGACGATAATCGCCTGGCGCCGCGAGACGCCCGCGGGAGCCACCGCAACCGTGGCAGCCTCGGCGGCAGTAGCCACAACCGCTACATCATCATCATCGCGGGCACTATCACCCGCCACCACGATTTCCGCTTCCAGCGCAACGGCGAGCACCTCGGCGCAGACATATGCGAGTCGATCGGCAACATCTCCGACTTGACGCGCGGACGGCTCGCTCATCTGATTGAGCAGTGCCTCCCACAGCACGCCACGTAGGGCCTCAACCGCCCCTACCGCGGCGGCGCCATCGCTGGCCCCGGCGATCTTGGCTAGCCGCCGCGCGTGCGCCACCCCCGCGCGAGCGTCACTCCCCTGTCCCGTTAGACGCCGCAGCTCCGCATCGGACTGCATGGCCCGAATCAGCTGCGCACACAGCGGTGGCGCTTCGCGGGCGAGCACCTCGAGCGGAACCTCGCCGATGGCGTTCAGCGGGCGCGAGCCAATCAGCGCTATCGCCCAGCGCCCGGCCAACTCATCGGCGCCGGCGATCAGCGCATCGCCTGGAAGGTCGGCAACCGGCCTTGCACGATGCCCTGCGTGCATGTGGGGATCTTCGTGCACGTGAGTTGAATATCAGCAGCCGGAGACGACAGCTACTTGGTTTCGCTGCGTTCGAGTTTCTTGAACGTCTTGGCTTCTTCGGCTTCTTCTTTGGCGAACTGTTTGCGCGCGGCTTCTTCGGCGGCGCTTTTAGCTTCTGCCGCGGCATTTGTTTTCTTCGACTTCCCCTTCTTGGCTTTGGTGGTAGTCGACCCTTTCTTCTTCCCTGATCCCTTCTTGCCTTTGCCGGAGCTCTTCTTGGTCTTCTTGGGTTCGTGTTCGGCCGCTTCCGCTGCCTTCTGCGCCGCTTCTCTCGCCTTCTTAGCTTCGGCGATCGATGCGGCTTCAGCTGCAGCTTCGCGTTTCTTGGCTTCTGCTTCGCCGGATTCTTCTTCGCCACCCGTGGCAGTTTCCGCCGCTTCGGCCTTAGATTCACGGCCCTTCGCTTCGCCGCCACCACCGGATGAGCCCCCGCCACCACAGCCGGCAAGCAAGGCAGCGAGCGCGACCAGCACCAGACATAGGAGCAGCGCTCGACGAACGGCTCGGCCGTCCTTGGAGCCACCTGAATGCTGTTTACGCTGGTTCATGTCTCGACAAGCGCCTTGCTTAGCTCCCGTGCAGCGTGCGCGGGTGTCTATTGCCCTTCGCTCAATGACTGCTGTCCGCTGCCGGTTGCGGATTTGGTCTGCGTTTCTTCGGTGCTCTTAGCTTTCGCGGCTTCCTTCAGCTTCTTCGCTTCGGCTTTCGCAGCTTCTTCGATCTTCTTGGCGTTTGCTTCCGCCGCATTTTCCTTCTGCTTGGCTTTCTTAGCGGCGGCCGCTTCTTTTTTCTTGGCCTTCTTCGTCGCTTCCGCTTCTATCTTCTTGGCTTTTGCTTCAGCGACTTCTTCCTGCTTCTTGGCTTCGATACTCGACAGCAGTTCTCGCTCTTTGTTGAGTTCTGCCGCTTCCTGCTGCTTCTGGGCTGCTTCTTCGCTTTTTTCGATCTGTGCCGCGCTTGGCTCTGGGGCTTGGGCGTGCTGTTCTGTGGTCCCCCCACAACCGGCGATTGCGCCGGAGCCACCGATGAGGATGAGGCAGGGGAGCGCTGTTTGCAGGACTTTACGGCCTTTCAACGGACCACCTGTGCACTACGCCGCCAACATGAGGGAGCGGCGAGCATGGCGATCAAGCTACCAGCCTGGGCCTTCTCGCTCAACCCGCGTGGCACCGTACGTGAGCGGGGATAGCCTGGATGGACAATGAGCGACCAAAACGCACAATGACAGGGGTATGGATCGCCCTTGTGGCAGCAGTCGTACTTGCTGCGAGCTTCGTCAGGAGCCGAGTCCGCGGTCGGCCACGCGGAGACCAAGCTGCGAGGGCGGTGATCGTGGACTTGGGCGACACGACGTCGCTCGACTCCGAGACCGGGGCGGTGCGTTCGGTACAGCGCGCAGACCTCGTGATCGACGAGGCGGCCCTCAGTGAGATCTGGACGCCCGTCCACCTCGAGCGCCTCGCGCGGACCTACTGGCGCTTTCTTACGCGAGTGACGCTTGGGCTGATACGCGTCAGCTACAGCGATGCCGAACGCTCGGTCGTGCTGATCGCAAGGCCCCTGAGACTGCTGACCTTCCAGGCCCCCGAATATGAGATGGACTCTACGCGCGGGCTTGTGCGCTGGCGCATCGCCCATGGGTTGCTGGTTTCCCGACGAGGCCGGGGCGGCAGTGGCTATCTGCAGATCGAGGTTCGCCGCAGCCCCGGCGACGACGACGCTCACGCCCGGCTCCACGTCGAGGTCGAGGTGGCGAACTTCTATCCGTCGATCGCTTCCAGGCTCAGCCGCCGGCTCTACAACATCACGCAGTCGCGTATCCACGTGATCGTCACCTATGGGTTCCTGCGCTCACTGGCACGCCTGGACCTGGCTGAGTCCCGCGTGGGCCGCTTCAATCAGTAGCGCTCGCCACCGACGGCGCGCAGCTTGGCACGGTCGTGCGTGGCGCGGATGCGCCTGATCGTGCCGGTACGGGCGCGAGTGACGAGCGATTCGGTGGTGGCACCGCCGGCGCTGGGGTAGCGCACTCCTTGCAGCACGTCGCCATCGGTGATGCCGGTGGCAGAGAAGAAGATGTCCTCACCGGCGACGAGGTCGTCGCGATCGAGCACGCGCTCGAGGTCATAGCCGGCCTCCAGCGCGGCGGTGCGCTCGCTCTCGTCGCGTGGCCACAGCCTGCCGAGCAACTGTCCGCCGACGCACTTGACGGCAGCAGCGGAGATGACGCCCTCGGGCGTGCCGCCGATCCCCCACAAAAGGTCGACCGGCGAGCGCTCGGTGACGGCAAGCAGCGCAGCGGAAACGTCGCCGTGGGCGATCAGACGCACGCGGGCGCCGGCGGCGCGGATCGCAGCGATGCCCTCCTCATGGCGAGGACGGTCGAGCACGACGACGATTACGTCACCCACAGGGCAGCTACGGCGCTCGGCGACGAGCTTGACTGTCTCGCCGAGCGGGCGGTCGAGATCGAGCAGGTCGGCGATGTCGGGGGCACCGGCCATCTTCTCCATGTAGACGCAGGGGCCCGGGTCGAACATCGTGCCGCGGGCGGACAGCGCGATCACAGCAAGCGCGCTGGGCATCCCGTGCGCGGCGAGCGTCGTGCCCTCCAGCGGATCGACAGCTATGTCGACCTGCGGCGGCGAGCCATCGCCGATGTGCTCGCCATTGGCAAGCATCGGCGCCTCGTCCTTCTCGCCCTCACCGATTACCACCACGCCGTCCATCTGGACCGATTGCAGCATGTAGTGCATGCCGTCGACGGCGGCCTGGTCGGCGGCCTCCTTGTCGCCCATCCCCACCAGTGGCGCGGCGGCCAGCGCAGCTGCCTCGGTGACGCGTACGAGCTCCAACGCGAGGTTGCGATCGGGCAGTTGTTGTGCGGGCTGAGAACTCATCGGCGCATGGGAAACCTATACCAGGGCCCCGGTCACTACGATCGTGGCGTGAGCGACCGCGCCGGGCGCGCTCTGACCGCGAAGATCAAGGAGCTAGCGAGCACATGAGTCAGATCGGTTTCGTCGGGCTGGGCAAGATGGGCGGCAACATGGTGCACCGCATCCGCCGCGACTCCGAGCACGAGGTTGTGGCGTTCGACTTCGACGAGAAGGCGGTCAAACAAGCCGTCAAGAACGGGGCCTCGGGCGCCGACTCGCTTAAGTCCCTGGTCAAACAGCTGCAGGCGCCGCGGATGGTGTGGATCATGGTGCCGGCGGGCACGCCCACCCAGGAAACGGTGGAGAAGCTCGCCAAACTGCTCGACAAGGGCGACACGATCATCGACGGCGGCAACTCGAAGTGGACCGATGACAAGCGCCGCGCGGGCGAACTGAAAAAAGCAGGCATCGAATACGTCGATGTGGGCACCTCCGGCGGCGTGTGGGGCCTGGAAGTGGGCTACTGCATGATGGTCGGCGGCCCCGCCAAAGCGGTTAAACGCCTGGCTCCAATCCTCGACGTGCTGGCGCCGGAGACCAACGAGCAGAGCGTCACGGCGATCGGCCCGCATGGCTGGATGCACTTCGGCCCATCGGGCGCCGGCCACTACGTGAAGATGGTCCACAACGGCGTGGAGTACGGCCTGATGCAGGCCTACGCGGAGGGCTTTGATGTGTTCGACAAGTGCGAGTACGAGCTCGACAACGCGAAGATCGCGCACCTGTGGGGCCAGGGCTCGGTGGTGCGCTCGTGGCTGTGCGAACTGGCGGCACGGGCGTTTGAGGCCGACGGCAACAAGCTCGAAGCGATCGAGGGCTACACAGAGGACTCGGGTGAGGGCCGCTGGACGATCGAGGATGCGACCGCGCACGACGTACCCACGCCGGTGATTACCGCGTCGCTGTACGAGCGCTTCCGCTCGCGCGGCAACGGCGACTTCGCCGACCGCGTGCTGGCGGCGCTACGCAACCAGTTCGGCGGGCACGCGGTCAAGAGCGCGCCCGCCGCCGCGAGCACGCCCAGTCCGGGCAAGGCGAGTGGTAAACCGCGGGCGAGCGCGGGCAAAGCCGGCTCCCGGCGCGGAGGCTGAGCATGGCGGCCGTGGCTGGTCGTCCAACTGGCGAGCCCGAGCCGGACAACCCGCTCACGGCGGGCCTCGAGCGGCTGCCGGTGGCACCGACGACACTCGTGATCTTCGGGGCGACTGGAGATCTGGCCAGGCGCAAACTGTTGCCCGCGCTGTACAACCTCGCCCATGAGGGCGCCCTGCCAGGGCGCTTTCACCTGGTGGGCGTGTCGCGCAAAGAGAAAGAGGACGACGACTACCGCGGCGAATGCGAGCAGGCGATCCGCCGCTTCTCGCGGCGCACGCCCGATGAGGCCGTCCTGAACGGCCTGCTCGACAACGTCCGCTATGTGCCTGGCACATTCGACGATGAGTCGGTGTACAGCGAGCTGAGCGAGGTGCTCGACGAGTTCGAGCAAGAGGCGGGCGAGCCGCTCAACCGCGCGTTCTACCTTTCGACTGCTCCCAGCTTCTTTCCCGTGATCGTCGAGCGGCTTGGCAGCTCGAACCTGGCCCACCATGAGCACGGTGAGGTGCGGCTGATCATCGAGAAGCCTTTCGGCACAACGCTCGACGAGGCACGCGACCTCAACCGCCGCGTGCTCAGCATCTTCGACGAGACCCAGATCTACCGCATCGATCACTACCTGGGTAAGGAGACAGTGCAGAACATGTTGGCGTTTCGCTTCGCCAACGGCATGTTCGAGCCGCTGTGGAACCGGAACTACATCGACAACGTGCAGATCACCGCCGCGGAGGATCTCGGCATCGGCTCGCGGGCTGACTACTACGACAGCGCTGGAGCGCTGCGCGATTTGATCCAGAACCACATGCTGCAGCTGCTCTGCCACGTGGCGATGGAGCCGCCGGTGAGCTTCACCGCAGAAGAGGTCCGCAACGAGAAGGTCAAGGTGCTGCAATCGATTCCGCAGCCAACCGTCGAGGAGATCCCGCAGATGTCGCTGCGCGCGCAATACACGGCGGGTCATGCGGGCGGCGGCGACGTACCCGGCTATCTCGAAGAGGAGGGCGTGCCGCCCGGCTCGGTCACGGAGACCTACGCGGCATTGCGCCTGGAAGTGGATAACTGGCGCTGGGCAGGAGTACCTTTCTACCTGCGTACCGGCAAGCGCCTGGCGCGCAAGATCACAGAGATCGCGGTCACGCTCAAGCCGGTACCCCACCTAGCGTTCAGCCAGGACGGCTCACTGGGTGTGCAGCCGAACCAGCTCGTGCTCACCCTGCAGCCCAACGAGGGTGTGTCATTGCGTTTGGGCGCAAAGATCCCGGGCACGCGTATGAGCATCCGCCCGGTGAACATGGAGTTCCTCTATGGCACAGCGTTCCTATCGCAGTCCCCGGAGGCTTACGAGCGCTTGATCACCGATGCGATGCGCGGCGACGCGACGCTGTTCACGCGTAACGACGAGGTCGAGGCTCAGTGGCGCATCTGCGATCCGATCGTCAAAGCTTGGGCGAATGATGTGCGCCCACCCACGCCACCGGTCGCGACCTACGAAGCGGGCTCACAGGGGCCGCAGGAGGCCAACGGCCTGTTGTTCGAGGGCGATAGCTGGCGCGCGATCTGATGGCTGGCGCGGAGCTGAGCGGCCGCAGTGACGCGGTGTGGAGCGAGCAGGGCACCACACCCGACGCGATCGAAGCGGCACTGCGAGCGCTGTTGGTACAGGTCCACGGGGAAAACGACGATTTCCTGCCTGCGCGGGTGCTCAACATGATCGCGTTCGTCGATCGCGAATGGACGGGAGAGATCGCCAACCGTTTGCGCGGCGTTGGGCGCTACCACGCATCACGGCTGGTCGTGCTCGCCTACGAGCCACGGCGCGAGCGCCTGGACGCACGCGTGATGATCGTCTCAGAGGCTGCATCGGCACCTGGCGAGCTGGCGCTGCTACACGAGACGGTTGTGGTGGAACTCGGCGATCGCCACCTCGACGACCTCCTGACGATCGCCGACCCGCTGGTCGTGACCGACCTGCCGACGCTGCTGTGGTCTCCGCACGGCCACCACGAGATCGTGAGCGGGCTGCTTGAGCTCTCACAGGCGGTTCTGCTCGACTCCGTCGATGAGCCGGTCGCTCGGGAGGCATTGGATCGCGCTTGCGAGCTGAGCAAGCAGGCCTATGTGGTGGATCTGGCGTGGCTGCGATCGACCCCATGGCGCGAGCGTGTGGCCGCGAGCTTCGACCCGGTTTGGCTGCGCCGCGAACTGGGCATGATCTCCGGGGTGACTGTGCGCCACCACCCCGAATCGACGGCAGCTGCAACGCTCCTGGTCGGTTGGCTGGCGTCACGTCTGGACTGGCACACAGAGCCACTTGTGGCCGATGGCGATGCGCTCGTCAGCTCGACACACGGAGGCGGTCAAAACGTCGCCATACGCTTGGAAGCCGCCCCGGAGCTGCAGGTTCCGGGCCTGGCGAGCCTCACGCTCCAGACCGCCTCAGGGACGCAACTGCGACTCGGTCGCGGCGAGGGCGGCCTGCGCGCGCACCGGCGCGACAGCCGCGGCGAGGAGCAGGAATGGACGATTCTCGGCGCTTCGCGCGGCGAGCAAGGTGTGCTCGGCGAGGGCATCCGCCAGGCGTTGCTGCGCGACCCCACATATGTGCCTGCGCTACAGGCCGCGAGGACGATGCTGGCGTGAGCGCTCCGGTGGTGCCGTCGTGACGCGCCTGACTACATGCCCCGATGCAGAGACGGTCGCAGAGCGAGCGGCCGCGCACATCGTGCGTCAGCTCCGTCACGCGCGTGAAGAGCGCGGCGTGGCGCATCTCGCACTCAGTGGCGGTACTACGCCAGGACGTTGCTATGAACTGCTGGGGGCGAAGCCGGGAGACCTGGAGGGCGTGGAGGTATGGTTCGCCGACGAGCGCTGTGTAGGGCCGGATGACGAGGAAAGCAACTATCGGCTGGCAGCACAGACGCTGCTCGCGGGAGCAGAGATTGCACCGGAGCGGGTGCACCGCATGCTGGGTGAGCTCGGCCCCGACGATGGTGCCCGCAGCTATGCCGAGGAGCTGACGCGCCAGCTGGCGCTCGCTGCGCCCGGCGGGGGACAGCCGCCGGTGCTCGATTTGATCGTGCTGGGGATCGGCCCGGACGGGCACGTCGCGTCGCTGTTCCCAGGGGCCGCCACCCTCGATGCAGGACCAGAGGCGGTCTGCCTGGGCGTGCACGACTCGCCCAAGCCACCACCGGAGCGGATCACACTGAGCCTGACAGTGCTGCGAGCGGCTCGGGAGTGCATGCTGCTGGCGACGGGGCCGAGCAAGGCTGACGCGATGAGCGCAATGCTCGGAGAGCCGACCCGCCACGTCCCCGCGAGCCTGCTCAGGCGCGAGCGACTAACGGTGATTGCGGATGACGCAGCGGCGCCCACGGGACGATGAGCGTCAGCAGCCCAGGGGTGGGCGAGGCTGTGATCGTGCGCCACGCCGAGACGCAGTGGAGTCTGAATGGCCGGCACACGGGGCTCACTGACATTCCGCTCACCGAGCGCGGCCGCGAGGCGGCCAGCGCCCTTCGCGAGCGGCTCGACATGTGGCACTTCGATCTCGTGCTTGTCAGCCCGTTGCTGCGCGCACGCGAAACATGCGAGCTGTGCGGGCTCGATTCAGCTGCACAGACGCGCTCGGACCTGTGCGAGTGGAACTACGGCGAGTACGAGGGACTGACGACGCTGGAGATACGCGCGCAGCGGCCGGGCTGGCTGGTGTGGCGCGACGGCTGCCCCGGGGGCGAGAGCCCAGCGGATGTGGCCGCGCGCGCTGACCACGTGATCGCAGAGATCGCTGCCAGTGGTGGGAACGTTGCGGTGTTCTCGCACGGACATATGCTGCGCGTTCTCGGCGCGCGCTGGATCGAGCTCGGCCCCGAGAGTGGCGGCAGGCTGGGCCTCTCCACCGGAGCCATCTGCGTGCTCGGCCACGAGCGCGAGGCAGCGGTAATCGCTCGCTGGAACGACACGGGCCAGTAGAACAGGCAGCGCGACCGCGCGACTGGCGTGCGCTGAATGCGGGTATGCCAGCAAAGATCTTGTAACGCTTCGCCCCACTCGGCTGACTTTCGTTCTAGAGTGACGCAGCACGGTCGTTCTAGAGTGACGCAGCACGACCAGCCATGGCTACCCCAGCGGCAAAGACCACTCCCCTCTCCCCCGACGCCGCCCAGGTGCTGCAGGCGATGGATGCGGCGCGCGAGCGCACGCTGGCCCTGGTGGCGACGCTCGACGACGCGCAGCTCGAGCGCGTGTACTCGCCGATCATGAGCCCGCTCGTGTGGGATCTCGGCCACATCGCCGCGTATGAGGACCTCTGGCTGGGTCAGCGCTATGGAAACCTCGAGCTGCTGCGCCCGGAGCTTGCCAACCTGTACGACGCGTTCGAGACGCCGCGCTCTGTGCGCGGCGAGATCGAGGCACTCGGCCCCGCCGATGCGAAGGCCTACATGGCTGCTGTGAGCGCCCGCACCGCCGAGGTGATCGCCGAGCGCGGCGCCGGCGACGGCGTGCTGTGTGAGATGGTGCTGCGTCACGAGCTCCAGCACTCCGAGACGATGCGCCAGACGATGGACATAGCGGGGCTGTTGCCTGCGGAGGAGCAAGCAAAGATGGATGCTCCAATCGCGACCGCTTCCATCGCGGAGAGGTGGCTGCGGATCCCCGACGGCACGTTCACCATGGGCGCGGCGACAGACGGCTTCTCATACGACAACGAGCGTCCACGCCATCCGGTGGACGTCCCTGCCTTTGTCATTGCGCAGCGCCCAGTGAGCAACGCGAGCTGGCTTCACTTCAGTGAGGGCGGCGGCTACGAGCGCCGTGAGTGGTGGTCGCGCGAGGGCTGGGCGTGGAAGGAGGAGTACGACATCGCGCACCATCCCTCGGTAGCGACGGGCCACCCGGAGGCGCCGGTTTGCCACGTCTCCTGGTTCGAGGCCGACGCCTTCGCGCGTGCACACGATGCGCGCCTGCCCACCGAGGCGGAGTGGGAGAAGGCGGTGACCTGGACTCAGCAGGCGGACGGAGCGCTCGCAGGCATTGGTCGAGCGTGGGAATGGACCAGCTCGCCGTTCGGGGGCTACCCCGGGTTCGTCGCCTACCCCTACCGCGAGTACTCGCAGGTGTTCTTCGGCGAGGACTATCGCGTGCTGCGAGGCAGCTCGTGGGCGACCCATCCGCGCGTGGCGAGCACGACGTTTCGCAACTGGGATCTGCCCCTGCGACGGCAGATCTTCGCGGGCGTACGCCTGGCGAGGGATGTGTGATGGAGCCCTCGACGCCACAGCAGCCGCTGGCGGAGGCGATCCGCATCGACTCCCACCTGGACGGCACACAGGAACGCTCGCTCGCGGATGACGTGCTCGACGGGCTCACGCGTCCGTTCAAGGAGCTGCCGCCGAAGCACTTCTACGACGCCCGCGGCGCGGATCTGTTCGATCAGATCTGCGACCTGCCCGAGTACTACCCGACACGCGCCGAGCGCACGATCCTGGAGGAACGCTCCGAGGAGATCGCGCAGTTGACGGGCGCGGTTGAGCTGGTGGAGCTCGGCTCCGGCACCGCAGCCAAGACACGGGTGCTGCTGGACGCGCTGCAGGCGGCGGGCACGCTCGAGCGCTATATCCCTGTGGATGTGACGGAGAGCATGGTTCGCGACTGCGCGGATGCGCTCACCAGTGAGTACCCGGGGCTGCGTGTGCACGGCGTGATCGGCGACTTCGAGCGCCACCTCGACCACATCCCGCCGGCCGAGGGCCCGCGCATCGTGGCGTTCCTCGGCGGCACGATCGGCAACTTCCCGCCCGGCAGCCGCCGCCGCGTGCTGCGCCAAGTCGCGGGTCTGTTGGGGCCCTCTGATCACCTGCTGATGGGCACCGACCTGGTCAAGGATCCAAGCGTGCTAGAGGCGGCTTACGACGACGCGCAGGGGGTCACTGCGGAGTTCAACCGCAATGTTCTGCGCGTGCTCAACCGCGAGCTGCGTGCGGACTTCGATCCCGATGACTTCGATCACGTGGCGCTGTTCGATACTCAGAACGAGTGGATCGAGATGCGCCTGCGCGCGCGCCGCGAGCACACCACGCTCGTACGTGACCTCGATCTGCCGGTGCACTTCGATCTCGGTGAGGAGCTGCGCACGGAGATCAGCGCCAAGTTCACTCCCGAACGCCTGCAGGGCGATCTCGCGGCAGCGGGTCTCGAGCTCGTGCGCTGGCTGACGGATCCAGATCAGCTGTTCGCGCTGACCCTGTCTCGCCTAGCTTCTTGATCCGCGACGCCGCCTGGCACAGCCAGCATCGAATACCCTCCCACTCATGAACATCGAGGGCAGCGGAGCACTGGTATCGGGTGGCGCATCGGGTCTCGGCGAGGCGACGGTGCGTGCGCTCAATGCGCGCGGTGCGATCGTGACGATCGCGGACGTGAACGCAGAGAAGGGCGAGGCGCTGGCGAGCGAGCTGGGGCTCGAGTTCATCAGCTGCGACGTGCGCGAGGAGGACCAGGTGCGGGCGGCTGTGGAGCAGGCGGCAAAGACGGATGGCGGACTGCGGATCGCGGTGTCGTGTGCGGGCACGGGCTGGGCACAGAAGGTTGCGAGCTCGAAGGGCCCGCACCCACTGATGCCGTTCGAGATCATCATCTCGATCAACCTGATTGGCACGTTTAACCTGCTGCGCTTCGCGTCGAACGCGATGATCGCGAACGAGCCACTCGAGGACGGCGAACGCGGTGTGTGCGTGCACACGGCCTCGGTTGCGGCGTTCGACGGCCAGGTCGGGCAGATCGCTTATTCGGCCTCGAAGGGTGGTGTTGTCGCCATGACGCTGCCGGCAGCACGCGACCTTGCGCAGTATGGGATCCGCGTGAACACGATCGCCCCGGGCCTGTTCGACACCCCGCTTTTGGCGGCGCTGCCGCAGGAGGCCCGCGAGAAACTGGGCGCAGGCGTGCCGTTTCCCGCGCGTTTGGGCATGCCGGCGGAGTACGCGCAGCTTGCATGCCAGCTGGTGGAGAACCGCATGCTCAACGGCGAGACGATCCGTCTCGACGGTGCGCTGCGGATGCCGCCGCGCTGAGCTCACTGTGGCGCCCCCGCCACCAGCTGCGCCAGACGGCTCGCGCGGCAGGGTGCCGGATTTCTTTATCGTCGGCGCGCCCAAGTGCGGGACGACGTCGCTGCACAAAACGCTGAGATCGCATCCGCAGATATACATGCCGGAGCTCAAGGAGCCGCGTTTTCTCGCAAGCGACATGCGTCCCCGCGCGGAGTACGCAGACGGGCCACGTGAGGTGGGCTATCCAAAGACGCTAGACGAATACCTCGCACTGTTCGACGCCGCTGAGCCGGAGCAGCGTGTCGGAGAGGCGACCACCACGTATCTGTGGTCGAGCACTGCCGCCGACAGCATTGCGGCGCTAGCGCCCGACGCACGCATCATCGCGATCTTCCGTGAGCCGGCGAGCTTTCTGCGCTCGCTGCACCTGACGTTCGTGAAGGGCCGCAACGAGACGGTCAAAGATCTGCGTAAGGCAATGGCGCTCGAGCCCGCCAGGCGCGAAGGCAAGCAGATTCCACAGAGCTCGCATCGACCGCAGTTGCTGCAGTACTCAGAGCACGTGCGCTACATGGAGCAGCTGCGTAGGTATCAAGCTCACTTCCCGCCAGAGCGGCTGCTGGTGCTGGTGTATGACGATTTTCTGCAGGACAACGAGGCGACGGTTCGCCGCATCCTGCGCTTCCTGGAGGTCGACGAGGATGTCCCCCTTGACCTGATCAGCGCAAACGTGACCTCGAGCACGGTGCGCTCCTATCAGGTCAAAGACGCGGTACACACTGTCTCGACGGGACGCGGCCCGGTCTCGCGCGCAGCGAAGGCAGCGGTCAAGATGGTGACGACGCGTCGGCTACGCCGCGGCGCGATCGGCACGATTCAGCGTCGCGTGGTGGTGGCAGAGCCGCCGCCGCCCGATGAGAGCTTGATGCTCGAGCTGCGGCGGCGCTTTGTGCCAGAGGTGATCGCGCTGGGCGAGTACCTCGATCTCGATCTGGTGAGCCTGTGGGGCTACGACAAGCTCGGCTGAGCCGGCTCGCCGCGCCCCGGCACTCAATCGCTACAACCGCTCCACGAGCATCGCCATACCCATCCCGCCGGCGACACACATGGACTCGATGCCGTAGGTCCCGTCGAGTGTCTCCAGGTCGTTGAGCAGCGTGGTCATGATGCGTGCGCCGGTCATGCCGAAGGGGTGACCAAGCGCGATCGCGCCACCGAACGGGTTGAGCTTCTCATCAGGGATGCCGAGATCCTCTTTGCAGGGCACGATCTGCGCAGCGAACGCCTCGTTGATCTCGACCACGTCGATGTCGTCGATCGTCATGCCGGTGTTCTTGAGCAGTTGCTGGATCGCCGGAATCGGCCCCAACCCCATGATCTCGGGACGGATCGCCACCACCGTGGAGGCGACGATGCGGGCTTTCGGTTTCATACCGAGCTCGCGGGCACGCTCGTCGGACATGATCAAGAGCGCTGCGGCACCGTCATTGAGCGGACAGGCGTTCCCAGCCGTCACGCTACCGTCGGGCTTGAACGCCGGGGGCAGCGCAGCGAGCTTCTCGATCGTCGTGCCCGGGCGAGGTCCGTCGTCCTTGGTGACGACCTGCTCTGGCACCTCGACCTCGTTGCCTTCCTTGTCGGTGACAGTGTGCGCGGGAGCGGTGACGGGCACGATCTCTTTGTCGAAATGGCCCGACTCCTGTGCCTGCACGGCGCGGTTCTGCGAGATCACGGCCCACTCGTCCTGTGCCTCGCGCGAGACGTTGCAGCGGTCGGCAACGTTCTCGGCGGTGAGACCCATGGGGATGTAGACGTTGTAGAGCGAGCCCTCGGAGCCATCGAGCTCCTTGTTGAACTCAAACGGCGCGCCTTCACCGCCGCGCGAGACAGCCTCGACGCCGGCGGCTATGTAGGTGTCGCCCTCGCCCGCCTTGATCGCGTGGAAGGCCATCCGCGCGGTCTGCAGCGACGACGCGCAGAAGCGGTTGACGGTCGTGCCGGGTACGTGGTGGTCGAGGCCCGCGAGCAGTGCCGCGTTGCGGCCGATGTTGTAGCCCGCCTCACCCGTGTTGGCAGCATTGCCCATCATCACGTCGACGATCGACTTCGCGTCGAGCTGCGGGTTGCGCTCGACGATCGCGCGCAGCGGCACCGCGGCGAGGTCGTCAGCGCGGACCGATTTGAGCGATCCCTTCACGGCGCGCCCGATGGGCGTGCGGACGGCGTCGACGATCACTGCTTCGGGCATGTGAGACTCTCTCCTTGGTCGGTTTGGTACGCGCGGCTGGGTGTTTGCAGGCTGCGTGTACGCGTGAGGATGCTTGGCAATCGTATGCGATCGGCGCGTTCAGCTATGTGATCTCCGCCACTTAGTATCTGTCAGGCCCCCGGCCTGGGATCGTGCGCCACATCGGCGAGCTGCGCGCGACGGGCGCGGGCGGCTCGTGACATGCCTCTCTGGCGGAGGTTGCGCAGACCGCCGCGAAAGCGCGTTCCGTCGAGCACGGAGGCGAGCGCCAGCTCGAGACTGCCGCGCAGGCGATGACCGTTGACCATGTCGGTGGCTCCCGCCCGGTAGTAGTACATACCCCACACCCGCTTGCGACGGATCAGACGAATCCGCGCCGACGCGGATGCCTCCTGGGCGGCGAACTCCTCTCTGCTGAGCGGCGCCTGGCCTTGGGCGCGGCGGCGCTGGTTGGCCCATAGGCGGGTGACGTTGCGGTGGCGCTCCCAGAAGAGGTCGAGCTGCATCGAGCCGGCGCGCTTACGGTAGTACACGAGTTGCTCGGGCAGGTTCATGACGACGCCCAGCTCGGCCATGCGGCAGAACATGTCGAACTCGTTGGCGGCACCGTACTCGGCGGTGGTGTAGCCACCGACGGCGTCGTAGTCGGCGCGCGAGAAGAGGATCGAGGAATGGATCAGGAAGAACAGGCCGCCTCGATCTCTGACGGTGTTGTAGTCCTCCACGCTCGAGGGTCCCATGATGGCCGGCGAGATGATCTTCTTGGCGTCGTTGACGTTGTAGCCGTGAGTGCCGAGTAGGGCTATGCGGGTATCGCCGCTCCAGTCACGAATGAGGTTGATCTGCCGCTCGAGCTTGGTGGGCAGCCAGATGTCGTCGGAGTCGCAAATGGCGATCCACTGCCCTGTGGCGGCGGCGATACCGGCGTTGCGTGCGGCGGCGTCACCGCCGTTGGAGGGTCGGCGGACGTAGCGAATCTGAACGCTGCCGGAGTAGCGCTCGGCGAACTGACGGACGAAACCCTCGACGTCTTCGGGGGAGGCGTCATCGGAGACGACGATCTCTGCGGGTGGGAGTGTCTGCCCGACGATCGAGGTGAGCGCGTCGCCAATGCGCCCGAGGTCGTTGTAGGTAGGTACGACGACGGAGACCTGGTCAGCTGAGATCGTCATAGCCCCAGAGGGTGACGAGGTCACGCCCGAGATGTTCACTGAGTGCGACCACCTCGGGTTTGAAGCGCCGGCGCAGCTCGAGCATCAGCTGCTGGTCGGGGGCACTGGGAGCAGTGAAGAGGAAGCGGTTTCTGATGTTTATCGCCCGCTGGCGGCTGATCACGCTCTGCCCGACGGTCTTGGCGGCGCTTTGCACCGCCCGCGGCAGCGGACCGTCGCCTTGAGCGACAGCGTGGATGAGTGAGTGCAGGCGCTGCGAGCGCACGCGCACGGTGGGGTTGGACCGTTTGACGCTGAGTGGCTGGGTGTCGTCGACTCCGAGGAAGCGCTGCACCTGGCGCACGGTCGCGTCGTTGTCCTTGCGGTAGTCGTCGTATACGAGCACGAGCATCTGCTCCGGCGGGAACAGCGCCTGGTAGCGAAGCAGCTGTTCGACGTAGCGGACGTAGTCTGAGTAGAGCGTGCCCTGTGGCCCCCAGAACAGGTGCTCGGGCAGGCTCTTGCCTTCGCGTCTTGCGTCCTCGAGCGCGAGCGCCTTGCGCATGTCGGTCTCGGGCTCGATGTAGATCTGCACGAACTGCAGATGCAGTGAGTACAAAAAGCTCGATGGCTCGCGCAGGATGGCGATGATGCGGGCCTCGGGTTGCACTTCGGCGATGCGCTTGGCGGCGGTGCGTGACCACAGGTACGGGGCCGATGCCTCCCCTGTGCGCTGCTCGGGCAGTGCTGGCTCGAACAGCGTCAGGTATTGGTCGAGCGTGTCGGGTGTCCAGCCGAAGCTGCGTGGCGTGGCAGCCGGCGGATGCAGCTCATCGGCGAGGAAGTACGGCTCCTTATTGGGCGGCGCGTAGATCTGCGGGTGACCCTTGAGCATGTCCCACAGCGCGGTGGTTCCGCACTTGGGATGACCGACGATGAAGAAGTCGGGGACGCGCTTGGAGCCGTTGGGTTGTGCTTGTGCATCCATGCCGGCTATATGCTGTCATAGCCCCAGAGAGTCACCAAATCGCGCCCGAGATATTCACTGGTGGCCTGCACTTCGGGCTTGAAGCGGCGGCGCAGCTCGAGCATCAGCTGCTGATCCGGCGGCGGCGTGTCGATGTAGCGCATCCGCCTGGCGAGCTCCGCGCGAGTGGCACTGTCGCGCAGCGGCGGTGGCGCAAGTGCAGTGAGCCCGTTGGCGAGCTTCGCGCCTGGTGGGGTGCGGCGCACCATCGCCGACACTCGCATCGCCTGATCCAGCCATACGTAGCGGGGCGTGCGCAGCGTGTCGAGCTCGACGGACGGAACTGGCAGCGTGTCGTCGACGTCGAGGAAACGCAGCACCTGGCGGACGGTGCCCTCGTTGTCAGCGCGGAAGTCGTCGTAGATCAGCACGAGCACCTGCTCTGGTGGGAACACGGCGTGATAGCGGCGGAGCTGCTCGACGTAGCGGATCAGCTCGGAGTACATCAGCACCTGGGGGAATTGCGATAGGCGTGGGATGTTCTTGCCTTCGCGTCTTGAGTCCTCCAGGGCGATCGCCTTGCGGAAGTCCTTCTCGGCCTCGTCGTAATTGCGCACAGCCTGCAGATGCACGGAGCGCAACAGGCTCGCTGGCTCGCGCAGGATGGCGATGATCCGCGCGTCCGGCTGCACGGCTGCGATGTTGTTCGCGGCGAGCGTGGAGCGCAGGTAGGTGGGCGTGGCCTCGCCGATGCGCTGGTCGGGGCGCGCACCTGTGAACAGAGCCAGGTATCCGTCGAGCGTTTGCGGGTGTTGGCGCATGCTTGACGCGGGGCGCCAGTAGCGGGTGCGCCGGTCGGGGGCGAAGTAGCGTGGCTCCTTCACCGGCATGTGGATCTGCGGGTGGGAGACGAGCATCTGGTGTAGAGCGGTGGTGCCGCACTTGCCGTGGCCGACGATGAAGAAGTCAGGGAGCCG
>JBEKAM010000058.1:0-17393 GCA_050015915.1 Solirubrobacteraceae bacterium | reverse complement strand
CACCTGCCCGCTGCCTTCGCCCCGTGTCCCGAATTTCTGGACGAGTTCACCTTTTTCATTGTGCTCTTCGATCGCTCCGGTTTCGTCTTCGTTGTCCGTCCAGACGTTGCCTTTCGAATCGACCGCGACACCAATCGGGTTCGTGCCCGCACTGAATTGCCGCACGTATTCACGTTTTTCGTTGAACTCCTCCACCCGGGCGTTGCCGCTGTCGGCTACCCAGATGTTGCCTTTCGAGTCCACCGCAAGGCCCTTCGGACTCGAGAACTGACCATTGCCCGTCCCTGCCGAACCGAGCTGCGCCAAATATTCGCCTTTTTCGCTGAACTCCTCAACGCGATCGTTGCCAGTGTCAGTGACCCAAATGTTGCCTTTTGAGTCCACCGCTACGCCGCGCGGTTCTTTGAACTGCCCGCTGCCAGTACCTTCGGACCCAAAGGTTCGCACGAATTCGCCTTTTTCGTTGAACACCTCGACCCGATTGTTTTTTTCGTCCGACACAACGACATTACCGTTGATCGGACTCACGCCAATACCAGTCGGTTCGTCAAACTCACCATTACCAGTACCAGCCGAGCCAAACGCACTAACGAATTCCGTGGTTAGCGCGGAGGTTGTAAAGGTGGCGTCTTTTCCGTCCGTCGTGCCTTCACTGTTGATCTCGACCAGCCGGAAGTGATAGGTCGTGCTGGGCAGCAGACCGGTGAGGATGTAGCCCTTTCCGACTACTGCGGTTCCGGTGCCAGCACTTTCGGCCGGCGCCGGCACCGTGTTTCCGTACGATATCGTCGTCCCGTATTCGAACTCATCTGTTGTTGCGAGACCGTGGGGATTGATCGTCCCATGTACGACTGCTTCGGCTGCTGTTATGCCAGTTGCTGAACCCGTGATCACTGACGACAGGGTCGTTAGTTCCTGGTTCGCACCGTCCGTCGTCCCGTTGACATTCGTCGCGACGACCCGGAAGTCGTATTTTGTGTTTCGGGCTAGGCCTGTGATTTCTTTGCTTACTTCAACGTTGGACGTGCCCGAACCTGCGCTAGCTTCTGCCGTTTTTGATCCGTACGATGTGCTGGTTCCGTATTCAAAGTAGTATTTGGTTTCAGCGCCCTTCGGGTTGACGGTCCCCTTGAGAGTCGCGTTGGTTTCGCCCACGCTTGTGGCTGCTTTGGTTTCGGCCGTCGGTTTCGCTGATGTGGCGAACGTTTTTGTTGTGCCGTATGTGGTTCCGCCACTGTTGGTTGCGACGATTCGATAGTAGTAGGTCGTGCTTCCGGTCAGGGCGCTGATGACTTTGCTCACTTCGACGCTGGTAGTGCCCGACCCCGCGCTAGCTTCTGCGGTTTTGCTACCGAAGGCTTCGGTGGTCCCGTATTCGAAATAATATTTGGTTTCGCTGCCTTCGGGGTTCACCGTGCCGTTAAGGGTTGCTTCTTTTTCAACGATTCCCGTGGCCGCGCCCGTCGTCACATTAGGCGGATTGACGGTAGTCGTTTTGAAGGTTTGATTTACTCCGTATGCGGTTCCTGTGGCGTTCGTAGCAACGAGACGGAAGTCGTATTCGGTGCCTTTGATCAAACCGGAGAGCAGTTGACTCTCTTTGACGTTGCCTGTGCCCGATCCCGCGCTCGCTTCAGCCGTCGATTTGCCGTACGCGGTTGTGGTTCCGTATTCGAAGTGGTATTTGGTTTCGGATCCGTCTGGATTCACGGTGCCGTTTGCGGTCGCTTCGGTCGTTTTGACGTTTGAGGCGGCTTCGGTAGTCGCAGAGGGGCAGCCGCTGCCGCCGGAGGCAGAGGTCGTGAATTCCTTGTTTTCGCCGTGGGATGTGCCGGTGCTGTTTGTCCCGACGATGTGGAAATCGTATGTCGTGCTCGCTGCGAGGCCACAAATGGTCTGTTTTGACGAGACGTTGACTTTGCCGGAGCCAGCGCTTACTTCACTGGTCCTAGTTCCGTAAGATTTGGTTGTACCGATTTCGAAGTAGTAGTGAGTTTCGAAGGCCTCGGGGTTTATGGTCCCGTTTAGCGTCGCGTTTGTAGACGTTATGCTGCTTGCGGCCGAGGAGAGAGTGTACACGTCGGGTGGTTTAGAGTCTTCTTTTGAGCATTCGTTTTGGTGATCGTCGTACTGCTTCTGCGCATACGCGCCGCTTGGCAGTTCGAAGTCCGCGTCACTCACGCATAGATCGGCTATCTCGTGCTCGTCTCCTCCCCATGTGTTGCCCTCTGGGTCTGTCGCGGCCTCCGCGAACTCATGCGAGGCGCTCTTTGAGGTCTTGTAGATTGGGTTTTTGCTGGGGTTGCCGAGCGAAAGGCATTCTTTCGCGAACGGTTCGTCGCCCTGATACGGGATGAAGTCATAGATCGCGCCGCTGGGGGTCGTGTAGTGGTAGGCACAATCCCCTTCGAGTTCGGGTTCGTAGGTTGCGCCTGGTGCGATCGCGAGGACGAACTGAGCGTTTAGTTCGGCGGTCCATTTGTTGGTTTTGATTGCGTTTTCGATCTCTTCGTTGATCTTGGCTTCCGTTACTTTTGACGGAGCTGTCACGCTTTTGTCTATCCAGGAAGTAGTCGTTACGGTCGAACCAACACGCCCGGTGGAGCCGCCCGTGGAGTTGAAGTACTGCGTCAGGATGCTCTCGTACGACGAGCCGGTCAGCCCTTCGTAGAGTTTCAGCAGCATCGAGTGGACTTTTTCGCCGGTTTCGGTTTTTTCGAAGTTGCTTCCCCAGAAGATTACGTACACCTTGGGCGAGGTCTGTACACCGCTGCCGCCTGGTTCGAGATACAAGAGCGGCCCGCCTTCACCTTCTCCGTACGGAAGCGCCTTTTCCTCACCGGGTTTTTCTTCAAAGAATTCGTTTGCAGAGGCTCGTTGTGCGCCGCTCCATAGCATGAGGATCGTAGCGAGGAGCATCGCTGCGACCAACACAGCGCGGGTATTGCCAGCCGCCCCCCGCAGAAGTCGCCGACCTAGCCCACCGGCTGGTAGCGCTGATGTAGATCTAGAGAAACCCATCTCTGCCCCCTCATGCTCGATCGACGTTTCTTAGCTGTCGACGTTACGCCAGATTACGGCATGATGTCAAGATATGAAACTAATAGTCATGCCCCTGCCGCCATTACAATGATTCGGAGCAGTTACCTGTGTTCCATTCAGTCAAACACCGAGCAGCTTGCGAGTGCGTCAGGACGAGGTGAGACCCTGCGGACAAGATGCGAGGCTGGCTGTCCAGAACTCTCCAACCTAAGCCTTTTGGGGACATCTGATAGCGCGCTTAAGGTCGCTGGACCCGCTTGGATATGCGGGGAGCAGCTCATTAGGACGCACTGTAGAGCCGTATACGGCGCTGCCGGCTCTCAGGCGAGTGCGCCTCGCCGACCGGGGAGAATATTGCCTACGGTCTTTACTGGGCAGCCCGTCGACCGGCGAGATGGTCCGGACGTGCCCCTATCGTGCGAGCGATCCTATGTGGCATCCAGCTAGTTGGAGAGACCTCGAAGCTCTGCTCGGCGCAACGGAGACCCATTCGCTCGACTTCAAGCGCGAGATCGGGAGCAATGAGGAGCTCGCGAAGGACATCGCCGCGATGACCGTCGACGGTGGCGTGCTTGTCTACGGCGTCGATGAGGACAAGGAGACGTGCGTCGCGACGGACATCGTGCCGTTCGCAATCGCTGGCGTTGAGGAGAAGCTGCAGCAAGTCGCGGGAACTCGGGTCTCCCCACAGCCCGACATCCAGGTGCATGCTGTCGGTAGTCCCGATGACCCAGCACTTGGCTGCGCGGTGGTCGTCATCGCTCCATCCGGACTCGCTCCGCATCAGGCCAACAAGCGCTTTCCGTATCGCAGGGGCACCACGACCGACTACCTCGAGGAGCGTGAGATAGAGCGTCTCTACCGCCAGCGTCAAGACCTCTCACGGACACCGGCAGCCGCCGACGAGCTGATCGACGCCGGTTTTGCAACCGTGTTCGATGGCTTTGAGATCCCCGACGGTGTTGGCGTGGTGCAACTCGTTGTGAGACCTGCGGCGAGCGACAGCGGACACCCTGCAGGCGCGTGGCAGGGGCCGGTTCTGCTCGAGGCGAGTCGATCCGCAGTGCAACGGCAGGGCCCGCGCATGGGCAACAGCACGCTCGTCCGCTCCTTTTCGGACCTCAGCGGCTGGCAGGCCCTCGGCGTCGACGGCTGGTGGGCGAGCAACACCGACATTCGCGTCAAGCGCACCGCACCGGATATCGCGCCCAACATGCTGATCGGGGCGTGCCTGACCTACCCGGCGACGCTCTCCTTCCACCATCTGCTCGGACTCAAGCATGTCCGTTCCCCCGGCTCGACGGAGCTCCGATCGGCGCGAGAGGTGGACCTCACCTACGAGGTGGTCGGGCAACTCGCAATCAGCGGCGAGTACTTCAGCGAAGTCCCGGGCGGCGGACACCTGCTGGTGGCTCTCCGCCTTGCGCGCTTCGATGGAGCGCGCTCCCAGATGACGATTGGCAGCAGCAATGTCGGCGATCTCGAAGCGATGAAACTCGCTGGCGCACCCAGCACGATCACGCAGGCGACCCGGACCAGCGCCGCCCAACTGCGAGAGGCACCCGAGGAGATCGCGCGCGTGCTGATCGAGCGCTGGCTTCCCGCCTTCTACGTCGATGATCGAAACCTCTTTCGTTGGGTGATTCCGCCCGAATAGGCCCTTCTGCCGTGCGCGAGCTCACCCGGACATTCAGTCCGTATCACTCCGCACAAAGTCGTGGTAGCCGCTTTCGCGTGCTTGTCCGTGACAAATCTTTGGCAAATGTCACTGTCCGATGCGTCCGAAACCGCGACAAAGGGCTCCCCACCCCCCCAGCTGCGCCGCCCCGCGAGCTCGTGGCCCCAAAATACAACTGGGCCGGCGAGGGGTGCCGGCCCAGTCGTGTGGAGGGTTCCAAGGGGCAACCTTGCGGCGACCCCTCAGAGGGAGGAGAGAAACGTCAGGTCCGTCAACTTTGCCCGATCCGCACCGACTCAAAGATCAAGCCAGGTGCGATTTCAAGCAATGTTCATCTACCTTATCAGGATTGATGGGAATGTCAAGGGGAGTTTGAAAAAGACGAACATCGGCCCCCATAAATCACGCGCAAACTGGGCCAAAATAGGTAGCCAGCTGCTTCGTTACAGTGTCCATGGGCCCGTGCAGCGCTCATGCAGGCATGCTGCGCAGCCGATCCTGCATCGAGATGAATACCTCGGTGGCAAACGGCCGCAAGGCGTTCGCGGACGGCCAGGAGGTCGCGGCGGGAGCTGAAGCGCTGCTACGCGAGCACCCTGACGCGCTGGTGTGCGGGCTCGCTGGCAATGGCCTGATCGTGCCGGTGCCGCAGTCGGTGGGGCTGTGGGGCCAGGGCTTGATCGAGGGGCGGGCACTGATCGACAACGTCGTGGCAGCCGACCGCAGCGCGGTGGTGAGGCTATGGCTACGCGTGCAGGAGGAGGGTGCGGCGTCAGACAAAGTGCGCCTGCTGCGCAAGCCGTCCACGTGGGCAACGCTGCACTTCATCGACATGCGCGAAATCCACGGAGTGCTGCTGGGCGTGATCATCCCCAGCGACGAGGAGGCCGCCGACGACGGCCACACGGAGGAGATCTTGCCCTCAGGGCCGCGCTTCTGCTCGCTCACGGAGGATGAGGGCGCGCGCGTGCTCGACTGCGACGACGCCTTCACAGAGATGTTTGGCTACACCGCTGAGGAACTGATCGGCAACTCAGTGCTCGACCAGATCCACCCCGACGACCAGGGGCGCGCGGTGGAGGGCTGGCTGGCGGTGCTCTCAACAGGCCACGACCAGCAAACGCGTCTGCGCCGCAGGCGTAAAGACGGCTCCTACATGTGGGTGGACACCACTCTGCGCAACTTCCTCAACCACCCCGACCGCAACTACGTGCTGGTGGAGATCATTGACATCTCTGCGGAGATGCAAGCGCAAGAGGCGCTAGCCGAACGCGAGGAGCTGCTGCGCCGGCTGACCGCGGCGATGCCAGTGGGGCTGCTGCACGTGGACACCGAGCGCAACGTGGTCTTCAACAACGCCCGTCTGCTGGAGATCCTGTACGGCTCACAGACCTCTGCGCTCACGCTCGCAAACGATGAGAGCGAGCAGCGCGAGGATGGCGCGGAGCCCGCGACGAGCACGACGCATGCAGGAGCAATCTTGAGCACGCTCACAGTGGAGAGCGCAGCGGAGCTCGATGCTGCGCTGACGGACGTACTCGCAGAGGGTGTGGACAGGGACGTGGAGGTTGACATCACGCTGCCGTCGGGGGCATGGCGACGGGCGCTGATGAGCCTGCGGGCGCTGCTACGCCCCAGCGGCGAGGTCAGCGGGGTGATCACGTGCGTACTGGACGTCACCGACAGCGCCCGCGCACGCCAGGAGCTGGAGCACCGGGCGACGTTCGACCCGCTGACGCACTGCTACAACCGCTCGTCGGTGTTGAGCACGCTGGAGCGTGAGCTCGAGCGAGCGGACGCGGTCAACACGGGCGTGGTGTACGTCGACCTCGACCGCTTCAAGCCGGTCAACGACAAGCTGGGACACGCGGCCGGCGATGAGCTGCTCGTGCTGGTAGCCGAACGCCTGAAAGAGGCCAGCCGCGACTCGGACGTCGCGGGACGTCTGGGCGGCGACGAGTTCTTGATCGTGCTGCGCGAGATCCCCGGCGCGGACATGGCGATGCGTGCTGCGGAGCGGATCTGCGAGGCGCTGTGCGACACGTTCGAGCTCTCCGGAGGCAAGGTGGAGCTGGGCGCGAGCATCGGCGTGGCCTGCTCACACGACGGCGCGGTGACGGCGGAAGAGCTAGTCAAGCGGGCTGACGCGGCGATGTACCGCTCCAAGGAACAGGGCCAGTGCGTACCGGTGCTGGCTGGCGCGTCGTAGCTACTCGCGCTTTGTAGCTACTTCTTGTACTTGAAGCGCGTGTGGGTGCTGCTGGTGTTGGTGCCACCTGGCGTGGTCACGGTGACGTTCACGGTTCCCACTGCGCCGGGCGGCGATTCGACGGTGATCGAGGTGGCGCCGGCGGTGATGACTCTTGCGGCGTTGGCGCCAAAGCTTACGGCGGTAGCCCCGGATAGTTCTTTGCCGGTGATCGTCACGATCGTCCCACCGGTCTTGGGGCCGGCCTTGGGAGCGACCTTGGCGATAACTGGCGCCACAAGGTAGGTGAAGCGATCGGCCGGCCCAGGTGGGCTGGTGCCGGTGGGCACGGTAACTGTCACGTCGACCGTCCCCTTGACGCCCGCTGGCGAGACGGCGGTAATCGACGTGGGCGATTCGACTGTGAAGCTCACGGCTTTGTTTGAGCCGAACTTGACGGCGCTCGCGCCGGTGAAGTCGGTGCCGGTGATGGTGACGGTGGTGTTGCCGGTGAGCGGTCCGACGGCGGGGCTCACGCCGGTGACGGTGGGTACGCCTTCGCCGAAGGCGAGGTTGTGGGCTGAGCCGGCGGAGATGCCCTGGGCCTGGCTGATGCCGCTGACGGCCACGGGTACGTCGCTTGATTCGCCGGCGCTACCGTCACCGAGCTCTCCGAATTTGTTTTCGCCCCAGGCCACGACGGTGCCATTGGCGAGCAGCGCGAGGCTGTGCTCGCCGCCGGCTGAGATGGCACTCGCTCCGGACAGGCCACTGACGGCCACGGGCGCCTCTTGTCGGGCGATGGCGCCGTTACCGAGCTCGCCGTACTTATCTTCGCCCCAGCCCACGACCGTGCCGCCTGTGAGTAGCGCGAGGCTGTGATGGGCACCGGCGGCAATCGCAGTTGCGCCGCTGACCCCTTCCACGCTGACTGGCACCTCGCTGCGTATTTCTCCTTCTTCTCCTTCTTCTTCAACGCCATCGTTGGCGAGCTGGCCGAAGCCGTCGCCGCCCCATGCCTTGACGGTGCCTTCGCTCAGCAGGGCGAGGCTGTGCAGCCCGCCGGCGGCGACCGCGGTGGCGCCGGTGAGCCCCTGCACGGCAACCGGCACGTCGCTGTCGCGGGCTTTGCCGTCGCCGAGCTGACCGTGTTCGCCTTCGCCCCAGGCCATCACTTTGCCGCTCGAAAGCAGCGCGAGACTGTGTTCGCCGCTGGCCGAGATGGCGGTGACTTCCGTGAGGCCTTTGACCGGCACAGGACCTTCTGCTTCTTCGAGGCTGCCGTCGCCGAGCTGCCCCTCTTCGTTTGCGCCCCAAGCCATCACCGTGCCGTTATTCAGCAGCGCGAGGCTGAAGTTGGCACCCGCGGCGATCGCCTTGACGTGTCTCAAGCCTTCCACCGGCACGGGCAGGAAGCTCGCCATTTCTTCGCCGTCGCCGAGCTGACCAAATTCATCGGCGCCCCAAGCCATGACGGTGCCATCTGCGAGCAGCGCCAAGCTGTGGCGCCCGCCGCCGGCGACGGCGGTGACGAAGCTGAGGCCGCTAACCAGCTGCGGCGCGTCGGCCTGTTCAACGCCACCATCCCCCACCTGCCCGGAGCCGTTTGCCCCCCAGCCGAACGCGAGGTAGCGATGCGTGGCGACGGTCAGCAGCGCCGGCTGGCTGTCGGTGGCGCCGGCGACGTTGTTGAACACCGCCCGGTATTCGTCGCCGTTTTCCGCGGCTGTGGTGGTTGCGAGCGTGAGTTGATCGGTGGTGGCGCCGGCGACAGTGCTCCAGGTAGCGCCTTCGTTGGTGGAGACTTCCCATTGCACGCTCGGTGTGGGAAAGCCCGAGGCGGTGGCTTCGAAGGAGGCACCGTGCCCGATTTCGACGGTTGCATCGGCAGGCTGCTTGGTCACCTTGGGAGGGTTCTCGATGGTCAGCGTGGCAGCGTTGCTGGTGGCTTTGCCGGCGACGTTCTGGAAGACGGCGCGGTACTTGTAGCCGTTCTCCGACACGGTCACGTCAGCGATCGTGAGCTTGTCTTCGGTGCCCTGAGCGAGAGTGCTCCAACTACTACCGCCATTGCTTGAGACTTCCCACTGCACGCTCGGCGCGGGGAAGCCGGACGCGGCTGCTTCGAAGCTCGCGCTGGCGCCTTCTTCGGCGATCGCGCTGAGCGGCTGCTGGGTGACGACGGGAGCCTTGTGGACGGTCAGCGTGACCGTTTCGGTGGTTGCTTTGCCGGCGACGTTGGTGAACGTCGCGCGGTACAGGTAGCCGTTCTCTGAGGTTTTCTCTTCGGGGATGGTCAGCCGGTCGGCGGTTCCCCCGGAGACCTGGAACCAGGTGCTGCCGCCGTTGGTGGACACTTCCCACTGCACGGTCGGCGCGGGCGAGCCGGACGCGGCGGCTTCGAAGCTCGCGCTCTGGCCTTCTTCGACGGTGGTGCTGAGCGGCTGCTTGGTCACGACGGGCACCTTGTGGACGGTCAGCGTGGCCTCTTTGCTGGTCGCTTTGCCGGCCGAGTTCGTGAACGTCGCCCGGTACTCGTCGCCGCTTTCGGAGGTTTTGGTGCTCGCGATTGTGACCTTGTCGGCGGTAGCGCCTTCGAGGTTGCCCCAGGTTTTGCCGCCGTTGATGGAGATTTCCCACTGCACGGTGGGGGTGGGTTCGCCTGACGCCTTCGCTTCGAAGCTCGCGCTCTGGCCTTCTTCGACGACGACGTTGACAGGCGCCTGCGTGACGTTGGGGGCTTTGGTGGCGGCGCTTGCGGCGCTGGTCCATACGAGCGCGCCAAGCAGCATGGCCGCTGCGAACAGCACCATGGCCAGCCTTCCCCGTTGCTTTGCGAAATCCATTTCTGCCTATCCCCCGGGCGCTTCGGGCGGAAGACGGGGCACTGGCTGCTCCGTCTTCCGCCCTTGTTTGCGCTGATACCCGCCCCCTAGCTAAGGGGCGGGCTTGCTACTCAGACTTCGGGCTTCGGTTCGAAGCCGAGGTCGCCGTTCTTGATGGTGATTTCTTCCAGTTCTGCTTCCAGGGTCCCCTTGGTGTACACGACGTAGCCGTAGGCGGGGGTTTCAGGCGTGCTGTCGTAAGCGCCTTCTTCGCCACCTGCGTACACGCAGCGTTCATTGGGTTTCACCCATGATTCGATCTTTGTGAATTCCATCCCGATGTCGAGCTTTTCCTGGAAACCGCTGGGGAAGAACTTCATCTTGGCTGCTTCCACTTCGGTTTCGTAGCCCGCGGCGCCGTATTCGCGATCGGGTTTGCCTTCGGCCCTTTTCGGCACGATCTGCTCGGGAATCGTGACCTTGCAGGGGGACTTCTTGCCGATGGGAATCGTCACCGTGCTCGGCCGTACGATTTCGATTTCGTTTTCGGCGCCTTCGCCAATTTCGGCGGATTTGTTCGAGCGAAACTCGATGCCGAGCGTGAACGTGGGGACTTTCAGCTGCTCAGTGATCCCTTTGTTGAGCGACACGATCGCGAAGCAGTGCTTGAACTTGACGTTCTGGAAGAAGCCTTCCGAGCGTTCTTCGTCCACCTGGCCGGTCGAGCGCACATCCGTGCATTCTTCGATCCGCAGCGCACCGTCAGCCAGGTTCAAGCTGTCGAGTTCCCCGTGACCCTTCGCCATCGCCTCTTCAGTCGGCGAGATCGGTTTGCCGAGTGGGAAACTCGCGGTGAATTTGCCGAACACCACCGGCGGTTTCGCTTTTTTGGCGAACGCCGGTGCGGTAACTGTGCCAAACACGCACATCAGCACGGCAACCCCAAGTACTGCTCTGACGCTTCTCATTCTCCTAGGTCCTCGCTTTCGCCTCGAAGGCTCCGAACAGCTCTGGATGCAGTGCGGCCGATGCGGCTCGGCCAGCTTCTCCGTCACCCGTCGGTCGCTGGGGCTCCCCTCCGTAGCCACCTCCGAGATAGAGGGCGTGAGCATACCATGGCGATAGGCCACGGAACAGCAGCATGGCTGCCCATTGGGCGGTGCCAGTAGGCACCTCACAGCCGGTAGGATCGGCGCGATGAGGCGAGCCGGGCGCATCGTCAACCGCGCGACGTTGATCGCTGCCCTGTTGTGGGTTCTCGCACCTGGCATTGCGGTCGCGCACGGCAAGCACCGCAGCACACGAAGACCACACGTGGCTGACCTGGATGTGTGCGTAGAAGGCCGCGAATGCGACTACGGGGCAGCACATGAGACGTTCAAGACGTGGGGCAACGTGCCACCGAAGGCGCTCGGGGACTGCACGTTCGCGGCAGCTGCGGACTGGGAGCAGATCGTGCTGGGCGTGCACGCGCAGCAAGCGGTGATCGCAAGTGAGTTCGAACAGGCAGGTGGCAACGGCAAGGAAGGGCTCTCCCAGGACACACTGTGGAGCTACTGGGAGAGCGTGGGGATTGCTGGCGTGCGCTTGACGGGGCTATATCCATACACGACGGATAGGGCCGACGTGGAGGAAGCGGTTCGCACGTACAAGGCGATGATCGTGGAGCTGAGCTTCAGCTCCGATCACCACGTGGCGCAGTACAAGGTGTCGGGCAAGCTGCACGATGCAGTGGTGGACGGCTTCACGCCCCGTGGTCCGCTGCTGGTGAGCTGGGGCCGAACGCTACAGATGACATGGCGGCAGTGGGCGCAAGAGGCACAGACAATGTGGCGGATCCAAGCGAGTCCGACGGAACTGCCCGACAGCCACCGGTAGCTAACAGGCCTATAGCCGCGGCTTGCCTGACGGCAGCGGCTTGGGGGCACACGTGTGGTAGGCGCGCGTGCCGGTGATCTGGCGTCCGCTTGCGGTGGTGACGGTGATCTTCACCGTGTAGCGGCCCTTAGGCAGGCCGCGCAGATCGACGCGCGCGTGGAAACGCGCCCCCTTGAGAACGTCGACGGGATTGCTGTTGACGTACACGCTTGCACTCCGGTAGCTGACGCCCTTGATCTGCTGGATGTGGATGATGAAGTCGCGGCGGCTGACGCACTGCTTGTTGGAGGGCGCGACGATTACGCCTTCGGTCCCCGGCAGAGAGGACTCGTTGCTCGAGTGTTCCGGGCAGGCCGTTTCGGCTGTGGCGAGACCCTTCTCCACTTCGCGGTCAATGTCTTCATTGGTGGCGAATTCGGCTTCGGCGTCCCACGTGAACTTGCCCTGTGGGCATTCTTCGGGCATCCGCAGGCTGTAGATGCTGGCGCCGTCTACCACGTGTGCGATTCCCAGGTTCAGCGCGAGAACCTTGAAAGAAACGTACGGCTCCCCCGGCACGGTCTCGACGAGCGGGAAGGCCAACGTCAGGACGTTGCCTAAGAGGGTCCCCCGCACGATCATTTCAAGGGATACGGGGCTGTGACCGTCGAGGAAGAACGAAAGATCGTCACCGGGCCCAAAGAAGGGTCTGACTTCTATGTCCTCTTCGACCCTTTCACCGCCAAAGTCGACGAACATGCTCGATAGGCTGTCTGCACCAGCGCGGGAGCTGGGTGGGCAATCCGCTGGCGAGGTTTCAAGCGTCGATATTTCGCAGCTGGAGAACCCCGACCCGCCGCCACCCATGCCTGCCGGCAGCGTCAGCTTCAGGTGGGTGAGCGGTGGCGGCGACCCATCGTATTCAGTGCCCTCGAACCCGAGATTCGCGGTGAGCATCGTCGGCTGCCCAAGCCCTGCGACGGAGAGTTCGGGATCCAGCCCCGTGGCCGGAGTTGCCCGGGCGCTGGACACCGCAACCAGGACGACTAGGGCCGCCGCGACCGCGAGCGCGGCGCGAAGCCAGGCTAGCGATCCGCACCGTGTATCCGTCATTCACAGATGCTACATGGGAAGCTCGCGCCGTATCTCGATATTTCAGCCGCCGTTGGCGAGCTCGCGCCGTATCTGCCTGTAGGAGAAGAGCCCGCCAAGGCTTGGGATCCAGAAGGCGATGGCGTGGTAGATGAGCACTCCGGCAGCGGCCTCGGCGGCTGGCGCACCATAGAGGATGAGGGTGCCGGCGAGGCCGCCTTCAAGCACGCCGACAGCGCCGGGTACGGGGATGAGGTTGGCGAGATAACCGACGATGTAGCCGAGCACGAGCACGGCTATGGGGGCCGAGTAGCCGACGGCGCTGAGGGCAGCCCACAGCACGGCGATGTCGAAGCCGAGGTAGCCGATGGCTCCGATCAGGCGCCAGCTGGGGTAACGCAGAGCGTGCTTTGCCTCGATGATGCCGTCGACGAGCGCTCCCGCCCAGGACTTGCTTTGCGAATCGGATGAGCGCCCGCGGGCGAGGCTGGGCAAGGCGAGAACGAATGTGCTTACGAGCAACCCCGCGACGATGGGCAACCCCGCCAGCCAGACGTCGTGATCTCCTGCGGACAGGCGCGTTGCCAGCAGCACCCCGCCGCCGATGAGCGCGGTGACGTTGACGGCACTGGTGAGGAAGAACAAACCGCTTGAGCGACGGATGATCTGTTTGGTGGGCATGCCGGCGAGGTGCAGCAGCCAGCCGCCGACGGCGAGCGAGCCGACGCCACCACCGGGAAGCAGCGCGCCGGAGCCCATCTCCGTCCAGGCCAGCTCGCGGGCGGGACGGGCGGGGATGGTGGCAAAGAAGCGCCTGAAGATGACGACGAAGCTGGAGCACGACGCGAGCTCAAAGGCGATGGCGAGGGCCAGCCAGCCTGGACCCATGTGGTCGATGTCGCGACGAACGGAGCTCAAGCCGGGGACGGCGAGCAGCAGCGACACGACCATGGCGACGAGCAACGCGATGGTGATCATCCGAGCCCGCAGCGAGTGCGTATCGATGCCGGCTCTCCCAGAAATCGTTTCCGTGGACATAGCTTCAACTTAGTATACTTCGTAATTAGAACTTTTCAGAATGCCAATTGTTTTGTGATGGAGATGCAGATGCAAGGAGGACCCAAATGAATGTGATTGAGAACACGAAGCCGGCGATCCGGCGCAGAGAATGCAGCGGCACGCCTACGTGGCAGCGGCGAAGGACGCCGGCCACAGACGGACGGCTGGCGACAGACAGCCGCTCCGGACGTAGCGCGCGCAGCGAGGCGCGGGCTAGAAACGCGGTGATCGACGAGTACGCGAGGAACGTAGCGAGCGTCCGTGCGCCGGGAGCGGCGGCTACAGAGGTGCACGTCGAGCTGTGATGACAGCCCGATCTTGCCAGTAGCCTAGAGAGCTGAGAGACGATGCCAACGACAGACACGACAACAAAACCGGACCAAGCGCTGGAGTCAGCAGTGGAGGAGCTGGCGTCGCTCGTGTGGGAGACGTTTCGCGGCCTGAAGCAGTCGAGCCCACCGCCGCAGGTGCTGAGCGACGCGGTTGCGCGCGCATCACTGGGCCCACGCCACATGCCTGCGCTGCGCGCGGTTGCGACGGCGGGGCCGATGAGTGTGAGCGAGCTCGCGCGCAGGCTGGGCTTGGGCCTGTCGACGACGAGCGCGATCGTGGGTCAGCTGAGCCGCGCGGGACTGATTGAGCGGGCGGAGGACGACGCGGACCGCAGGCGCACGATCGTGCGCCTGGATGAGAAGTACGGCGAGGCGATCAGCACCTGGGCGGTGCAGTCGCTGACGCCACTCAGGGACACGCTCGAGCGCCTACCGCCACAAGCACGCGCCCAATTCATGGAGGGCTGGCGGATCTTGCACGAGGAAGCTACGCAAGGGGCGTGGTGCGAGGAGGAGGAGTGCAGCGCGTAGCACGCCGGTGAGGTACCGGGCGTCTGCAAATGCGGAGTATCGGTCGTGCAAATGCGGAATACGCCTTCCTCGAACACGTCCCTAGAACCAACCGGCGAACGGCTGGACCTCATCCACGATGAGACGCTGGCGGTCAAAATAGGCAAGCTCCTCGCCGCCGCGTACCGGGGCGTCAGGCGTCGCCGAGCGGCACGCAATCCCCCGCTCCCCGCCGGACCACGCCTGTTGCCCTATGGGCTGACAGACGCGATGGGGAACGATCCGCCCTCGCCGATCGAGTGGATAGCTCGCGAGTAAGCCCACGGCATTCAGTCCCGCATCGGTGACGGCGTTGACGTAGTCGTCATCGGGGATGGTCGTGTGGACGAGCACGGGCCCAGCCTCAGGCAGGACATCCTCCGGTCGTATACCGCGACTCTCCAGGCGGCTGCGAACGAGCGCTCGTGCGAGCTCTGCCGACGCGTTGAGGTACACGACAGGGAAAGCCCCGGGTGAGTTCCAACGCCCGCCGCGACTGCGGGCGTACTCGCCGGACAATGGATTGCGCCAGGAGGGATCGGCGACGCGCAGGTAGTCACCGCCCCGTCGAACGTGGCGCACTACGCAGCCGCGGCCCAGTCGAACGCGTTGCGGAGCTCATCCAGAACGAGCGTCTGATCGTCCGCGGCGATGGCCTCGAGGATCGACCGGTCGCCATAGGCGGCCGCGGGGCGCCGCAGAGCTCCTGGGATGCGATCGGGCTTGAGCTTGGCGGTGAGCAGATCTACGATCGCATCGAGCGTGGCGAGCTTCTCCTGACGGTCGGTGGGGACACCGCGGGCCTCCCATTGTTCGATCGCCTGGCGGCGGACACCGAATAGTCGAGCGAGCTCCGTGCGACTAACCCCGAATACCGACGTGATCCGCTCGAGCGGAGTCTCGATACGTGCGAGCTCATCGCCGACCGCCCGGTAGAACGTCACGACCTGCTGGTCGCTGAGAGCCCACATCGGCAGTTGGTGCTCACGCGGGGACGCGAGCGACTTCGCATCTCGCAGCATGGACCGCAGCTGCGCGACAAACGCCACCGCCGTGCCCCGACCGCCGCCGAGCGCGCCCACCCACTCACTAAACGGGGCACTCATCGCCTCCTGCTCCAACGCAGCTTTGAGCCACCCCACCGATTGCTGCTTTCCGCTCGCCCCGTGGTGCTTCGCCTCAAGCAGCGCGACGGTGTTGTGTACCTCGTCATAGACGATCCAGTCGGGGTGCTCCTTCCCAACAGCATCGAGCACACGGGTCTCGAGCAAGAGATAAGCGTCGACGTACACGCGAACCTGCGTGCGCTCGCCTTGGAGCGCCTCGGGCATACTCGACTCGATCGTCTTCATAGCCGCTCCGGCGATCCCTTCAGCGGCGTCAGCGACCCGCTCGGGGGTACGCTCGGAGAGGATCTTCTCGGCGAGGCTCGCAGGACTCATACGAGCCAATTTAGCGCAAGCTTTGCGCAAGCGCAAGCAGAACGCAAGCAAAGCCAAGCATGTACAGGCGGTGGACCACTCAGCCGCCTCCTATAGTGGACAGGTAGTTGTCTGCTCAACAAAAGGAGCGTCCAGTGGAAGTAGAGATTTGGTCTGACGTGGCGTGCCCATGGTGCTACATCGGCAAGCGTCGCTTTGAAGCGGCGTTGAGCCAATTCGAGCACGGCGATGAGGTTCAGGTGACGTGGCGAAGCTTTGAGCTGGACGGCGAGGCGCCACATGAGCGCACGGGCGACCGCGCTGAGCACCTGGCTAAGAAGTACGGCATGACGGTGGCGCAGGCGCGCGAAGCTGAGCAACGGCTGACGGATGCGGCGGCGGGCGAGGGTCTTGGCTTTCGCTTTGACATGGCTCGCAGCGGCAACACGTTCGACGCGCACCGGCTGGTGCACTTGGCTGAGGAGCAGGACCTCCAGGACGCGATGAAGGAGCGACTGCTGCAGGCGTACTTCACGGAAGGCGAGCTGATGAGCGACCACGACACGCTGGTGCGCCTGGCTTTGGAGGTAGGCGTGGACGAGCAGCTGGCGCGTGAGACGCTGGCGAGTGATCGCTTCGCGCGGGAGGTGCGCGACGACGAGCGCACGGCGGGCGAACTTGGCATTAGCGCGGTGCCGACGTTTGTGGTGGACCGCAAGCTGGGTACCTCGGGTGCGCAACCGCCGGAGGCACTGCTGGAGCTTCTGCGCGAGGGCTGGGCGAAGAGCAGCACAGCATCGGCGCTGGCGTAAACAACTGCGCAAGTACCGGCGTAGAGGCGCAGCGTTTAGGCGCATGAACGAGATGGCCACCTAGGATGAGGAGTAGATGATGTTCGAGAATCTGCACACACTGGCGGGCGAACCGCTGGACACGAGCGAGCTGGATGGCCGGGCGGTGCTGGTGGTAAACGTGGCATCGCGCTGCGGGCTAACACCTCAGTACACGGGCTTGGAGCATCTACAGGAGCGCTACGGCGAGCGTGGCTTGACGGTGCTGGGTGTGCCGTGCAACCAGTTCGGCGAACAGGAGCCGGGCAGCGCTGAGGAGATCGAAACGTTCTGCTCGACGACGTACGGCGTGAGCTTCCCGATGACGGAGAAGCTGGACGTGAACGGTCCTGGACGCCACCCGCTGTACAGCACGCTGAGCGAGACGACAGACGCTGCAGGCGAGGCGGGCGACATCCAGTGGAACTTCGAGAAGTTCCTGGTGTCGGCGGATGGGCGCCCGGTGGCGCGCTTTCGCCCGACGGTTGAGCCTGAGTCGGATGAGCTGATCGCGGCGATC
>JBEKAM010000057.1:0-32250 GCA_050015915.1 Solirubrobacteraceae bacterium | reverse complement strand
GTTACGCTGCGTGCAAGCCAGATCAACGGCTGCAGCGTATGCGTGGACATGCACTCACGTGAGCTCAAGACAGCGGGTGAGCCGGACGAGCGTATCTTCACCGTTGCCGCCTGGCAGGAGACGCCGTACTTCACGGACGCTGAGCGCTCCGCGTTGGCGCTGACCGAGGCCGTTACCCGCCTCGCCGACCGCTCGGACCCGGTTTCCGACGAGGTCTGGGAGGAGGCCGCCCGGCATTACGACGACCAGCAGCTCGGGGCGCTCGTGCTCGCTATCGCCGCGATCAACGCCTGGAACCGCATCAACGCCGCCACCCGGCAGATCACAGGCGAGTGGGTCAGCCAGTTGATCAGTAGCCCAGGCGCGGTCCAACCCGTCTAACCGGCGGATATGGGTGGCCAAATCGATCAGGAATCGAGAAGCGTCAGTCGCCGAGCCGTGGGTAGAGTGACCGCCAGGAGCATGGCCAAGAAGACGAACACGCAGTCGCCTGCGCTGCACAGTGCTGACAGTCACGAGCTGATCCGCGTGCATGGCGCGCGTGTCAACAACCTCAAGGACATCAGCGTCGAGATCCCGAAGCGGCGGCTGACGGTGTTCACGGGCGTCTCCGGCTCGGGCAAGAGCTCGCTGGTGTTCGGCACGATCGCCGCGGAGTCGCAGCGGCTGATCAACGAGACCTACAGCGCGTTCGTGCAGGGCTTCATGCCGACGTTGGCGCGGCCCGACGTGGACGTGCTCGAAGGGCTTACGACAGCGATCATCGTCGACCAGGAGCGGATGGGCGCTGATGTTCGCTCCACGGTCGGCACCGCCACTGATGCAAACGCGATGCTGCGTATCCTCTTCAGCCGACTTGGGCAGCCACATATTGGCTCACCGCAAGCGTTCTCCTTCAACGTCGCTTCCATCTCGGGCGCCGGTGCGGTGACCCTCGAGCGCGGTGGCCGCACGACAAAAGAGAAGCGCAGCTTCAGCATCCTGGGCGGCATGTGCCCGCGCTGCGAGGGGCGCGGCTCGGTGAACGACGTCGACCTCACTCAGCTGTATGACGACAGCAAGTCGCTCAACGAGGGTGCGCTCACGATCCCCGGCTTCAGCATGGACGGCTGGTACGGCCGGATCTTCACCGGCTGCGGCTTCTTCGACCCAGACAAGCCGATCGAGAAATTCACCAAGAAAGAGCTGGGCGACCTGCTCTACAAGGACGCGGTCAGGATCAAGGTCGATGGCGTCAACCTGACCTACGAGGGGTTGATCCCGAGGATCCAGAAGTCGATGCTGTCCAAGGACCTCGATGCGCTGCAGCCGCACGTCCGCGCCTTCGTGGAGCGGGCTGTCACTTTCACCATCTGTCCCGAGTGCGACGGAACCCGGCTCACCGAGCAGGCCCGCTCATCGAAGATCAAGGGGATCAACATCGCTGATGCCTGTGCCATGCAGATCAGCGACCTCGCCGCGTGGGTACGCGAGCTCGACGACCCGTCGGTCGGGCCGCTCCTCGAAGCACTTGGGGCGACGCTCGAGTCGTTCGTGGATATCGGCCTGGGCTATCTCTCGCTCGACCGGCCGTCGGGCACGCTCTCGGGTGGAGAGGCGCAGCGCGTCAAGATGATCCGCCACCTCGGCTCCTCGCTCACCGACGTCACCTACGTCTTCGACGAGCCGACGATCGGGCTGCACCCCCACGACATCCAGCGAATGAACGAGCTTCTGCTGCAGCTGCGCGACAAGGGCAACACGGTGCTGGTCGTGGAGCACAAGCCGGAGACGATTGTGATCGGAGAGCACGTTGTCGACCTTGGCCCTGGCGCCGGCAGCGATGGTGGTGAGGTGGTGTTCGAGGGCACCGTCGAGGGGTTGCGCACGAGTGGCACGGTCACCGGGCGGCACCTGGACGATCGGGCTGCCCTGAAGCCATCGGTGCGGATGCCGGAGGGGGTATTGGACGTGCGTGGTGCCAGTACCCACAATCTTAAGGACGTCGACCTTGACATCCCGCTTGGCGTGCTGGTCGTCGTCACAGGCGTGGCAGGATCGGGCAAGAGCTCGCTGATCCGCGGCTCGGTGTCCGTCCGCGATGGGGTCGTGTCGGTCGACCAGGCAGCGATCAAGGGCTCGCGGCGCAGCAACCCGGCGACGTACACGGGACTGCTCGAGCCGATCCGCAAGGCGTTTGCGAAGGAGAATGGCGTCAAGCCGGCGCTGTTCAGCGCGAACTCCGAGGGCGCCTGCCCCAACTGCAACGGTGCCGGCGTGATCTACACCGACCTGGCGATGATGGCGGGTGTCGCCGCCCCCTGCGAGGTGTGCGAGGGGAGGCGGTTCCAGGCCGAGGTGCTCGAGTACACGCTCGGCGGAAAGAACATCAGCGAGGTGCTCGCGATGCCGGTGGTGGCGGCGAGCGAGTTCTTCGGATCCGGCGAGGGCGAGAACGCTCCCGCGCACAAGATCCTGACCCGGCTCACCGAGGTTGGGCTCGGCTATCTCAGTCTCGGCCAGCCGCTGCCCACGCTGTCCGGCGGCGAGCGCCAGCGGCTCAAGCTGGCCACGCAGATGGGGGAGAAACAGACGCCTCGGGCGGACGGGACCGATTTCATCTACGTCCTCGACGAGCCCACCACCGGCCTGCACCTCGCCGACGTCGAGCAGCTGCTCGGCCTGCTTGACAGGCTCGTCGACTCCGGCAAGTCCGTCATCGTTATCGAGCACCACCAGGCGGTCATGGCACACGCCGACTGGATCATCGACCTCGGCCCCGGCGCCGGCCACGACGGCGGGCAGATCGTCTTCGAGGGCACGCCCACCGACCTCGTCGCGGGGTGGGAGGGCATCTCATCCCTCACCGGCGAGCACCTCGCGGCCTACGTCGGCGGCTGACCGGCCATCTGCATCTCATGGACGAGGCCATGGCCTCGTCTACTTAGCTCGTGGCCTCTGCCACCAGGCTCTCGAGCAGCGCAGCCATCTTCTCCAAGATCGCCTGATCGCTAGCGACGTCATACGTGGCACTCAGACCGCGCGGGTCGCGATAGCCAGCCAGTACCTCGTCTCCGTTGCGCCAGAGGAGGATCCGCAGTGGCAACTCGATCCCAATCTCTGGGTCGCTCTGCATCAAGGGCGTGCCAGCCTGCGGGCTGCCGAAGATCACAACCTCCTCATCCGCGAGCTCCATGCCGACGCTCCGAGCCCCAGCGGCATGATCGATGCGCGCGAACACCGTTAGCCCGCGCCGCCCGATCGCGTCGATGAGCAGGCCTATCGTCTCGTCGTAACTTGAGGTGCTGCGCTTGATAACCACGCGCAGCATGGTCTCATATCGACTATGGGTGGGATGGTTGAGGCGGTCAGCCATCTCATGAAGATCGGATCTGCGGTATCGATCTGGCCGGCTGGCAACGCTTAGCGGCACGAACCGCCCCCCAGAGTCCTAGGATCTAGGAATGGCCTGGGTGTCCGCTCGCCGTGAAGCTACGTCAGCCCGGTCCGGCTGGGTGCGCGCGCTGCTTGGGGTTGTAGCGCTCGTGCTCGTCGCGGTCGTTGCGGTGGCCGTGGCTGCGCTGGTGTGGTCAGGCGTGACCTTGGCGAGCGACTCCACGGCGCTCGCGCGCGTGTCGGTGCAGCCATTGGGCGGGACAATCGAGCACGTTCAGGCATTCGGCCCAGGTGGCAGGAGCGTGCCGCTAGCGATCGACGGTGGACGCCTGACTCCGCTGAAGCGCCTGACCCCTGGTGAGCAGGTGTCGATCGATGTGGAGGTCCGTCGTCCCGGATGGCTTGGATGGGCACTTGGCACCCAGCAGACCGAGCATCTGACGCTGCGTGCCCCGATTGCCGAGGTCACCGAGCACTGGATGACGGTTCCCGTCAACTCACAGGTGCGCGTGAGCTTCAATCAATCCGTCAGCGCCATCTCCTATACGACCAGTAGCGGTGCGGTCCATAGCAGGCTGGGCGTAGGCCAGAAGTCGATCTCTCTCGGCACGCAGCCGGCCACCGGTGCGATCGAGATCGCTGCTGCTGCTCGCCCGTGGGAGCGAACCGGAGCTCCCACGCAGGTCAGCTGGTTTCCCCCGTCGAGCTCTCCGGTGATGGTGAGCCTCCCAGCCGCGGGGTCCCGAATCGCTCCAGCCACGCCCATCTACCTGACTTTCTCGAAGCCGATCAGCGAAGCGTTGGGCTCGAGCCGCCCACGGTTGTATCCGAGCACACCCGGGCACTGGCATGAAGTCAACAGCCACATGCTCGTGTTCAAGCCCACCGGCTTGGGCGCAGCCCTCGACTCCACGCTACGTGTGCAGCTCCCGCATCCAGTGGCCGTCACAGCCGGCGCGGGCAATGTGTTGCGCACCACTAGCCAAATCGAATGGACGGTACCCCCGGGCTCCACGCTGCGCCTGCAGCAACTGCTTGCCCAAGCGGGCTACCTGCCGGTCGACTGGCAGCCGTCGGGAGCTGACGTGGCGCGCACGCCCAGCGCGGAGGCGCAGGCGGCTGTTGATCCGCCCAGCGGGAGCTTCAGCTGGCGTTACCCAAACACGCCGCACCAGCTACAGGCGATGTGGGCAGTTGGGCAATGGAGCGAGATCATGAAGGGCGCGGTAATGAAGTTCGAGAACACAAACGAATTGACTGTTGATGGCCTCGCAGGGCCGACCGTGTGGCACAAGTTGCTGACCGATGCGATCGCCGACAAGCGCTTGACGACCGGCTACAGCTATGTGTATGTGCATCGCGAAGTCCCTGAGACGATGACCCTGTGGCACAACGGGCAGACGATCATCACCTCCCCCGCCAATACCGGTATCTCTGGAGCAGAAACCGAACTGGGGACCTTCGCGGTGTTCGAGCACCTTCCGGAAACGACCATGAGCGGCACCAACCCAGACGGCTCGCATTACGAAGACCCTGGCATCAAATGGGTGAGCTACTTCAACGGCGGCGACGCGCTGCACAACTTCGATCGGGCATCGTTCGGCACACCACAGAGTCTCGGGTGTGTCGAGCTTCCGCTCGCGGCGTCCGCCGAGATCTGGCCGTACACGCCGATCGGCACGCTCGTCACGATCGAAACGTGAAATTTGTAACGTCGCGCTCGACCCCAAAACTCCTGCTGGTCTCCAGGTGTCAGAGCCGCATTTACCGAAATCCGCTTGTCTGAGCCAATCCTCGGGCGCGTGCTGATCACCTTTGCGTAGGTTTTGCAACCCGGGGTGCAAGCCTTCCCAAGCCCCAGACGACGCAGTAGCGTGCCGGCCGCGGATGCAGTTGTAAGTCCGCTGATCGGACTTTAGGTAGTTACCACTTACGAGAATCATCTGGTCGTACGCCGATAACTCGGGCAGCTTTTGCATGCCTGGTTGCGACGTCGCGTGCCCAGAACTCGCAGAAATTTCTTCAACGGCTGGGAGGTCGGGCGATGTCCAAACAGAGCAAATTGATCGCACCTGATGCAGCGAAGCGTGGAGTGAGCCGTTTGTCAGGCTCCCGGATGGCCGTACGCTCCGCTGCATTGCTGATCGCTGCGATCTCTGCTCTGCTGATCCTCGCCAGCTCTGCGTTTGGCGCGAGCGTTCTTAACCAGTCGTTGGCCGCTGCGCAGTCGTTCACGCCACCTACCGTCACGTCGATCTCGCCGACGCAGGGTAAGCAGGAAGGTGGCACCTCGGTGAAAATCAAAGGCACCGGCTTCGTGTCCGGTGCCAAAGTCTACATCGGAAGCAAAGTCGCCTCGGTGGCTTTCGTCTCCGAAACGGAACTAACGGCCGTCACCGCGGAAGGCTTTGGCAAAGATGAAGTGGTTGTGTCGGATGAAAAAGGTGTGTCGTCTTCGGGGCCTGACTTTACGTATGTGGCGCCGCCGGTGGTTTCGAAAGTTGAACCGGCTGAAGGTTCGACGGCTGGTGGTACGAGTGTGAAGATCAAGGGCACTGGGTTTTTGAAAGGTTCGACCGTGAAAATTGGTGCGGCGGCCACGAGCGTGGTGTGGGTTTCGGAAACTGAATTGACGGCGAAGACGGCTGCTGGTGCGGCTGGTGAAGATGAAGTGGTCGTGACTGATGAAATCGCGTCGTCGACTGCGGGCCCGTCGTTTACGTATGTGACGCCGCCGACGGTTACGAAAGTTGAACCGGCTGTTGGTTCGACGTTGGGTGGTACGAGTGTGACGATCAAGGGCACTGGGTTCGCGGAAGGCACGAAAGTCACGATTGGTAAAGCGGTTGCGTCGTTGAAAATCGAATCGGAAACGGAAATCGTCGCGAAAACGGCTGCTGGGACGGCTGGCAAAGACGAAGTGGTTGCTTCGTATGCGAATGGTGTCGCTTCGACTGGTGGCGCGTCGTTTACTTACATCGCGCCGCCGGCGGTGACGTCGATTAGCCCGGCTGAAGGTTCTACGGCTGGTGGCACGAGCGTGAAAATCAAAGGCACTGGGTTCTTGAAAGGCTCGACGGTGTCGATCGGGAAAGCGGCTACGAGTGTGGTTGTTGTCTCGGAAACGGAAATCACGGCGAAGACTGCGGCTGCTGAAGCGGCTGGGAAAGCGGAAGTGGTCGTGACGGATGAAGTTGGCTCCTCGCCTGGGACTACGTCGTTTACTTATGCGACGCCGCCGACGGTCACGAAAGTTGAACCGGCTGAAGGTACGACGTTGGGTGGCGCGAGTGTGACGATCAAGGGCACTGGGTTCGTGAAAACGCCTACGGTCACGATCGGGAAAGCTGCCACTAGCGTGGTTTGGGTCTCGGAAACGGAATTGACGGCGAAGACTGCTGCTGATGTGGCTGGCAAAGACGAAGTTGTGGTCACGAACCCGAACGGGGTGGCTTCGACTGGTGGCCCGGAATACACGTTTGTGACGCCGCCGTCGGTGACGTCGATCACGCCTACGCAGGGCACCACGCTTGGTAGCACCGTCGTGAAAATCAAAGGCACTGGGTTTACTGAAGAAGCGAAAGTCAAAATCGGGGCGGAAGCTACCGGTGTGACGTTCGTGTCCTCGACAGAACTCACCGCGAAAACGGCTGCTGGTGCGGCTGGCAAAGATGAAGTGGTTGTGACGGACAGCAAAGGCGTTTCGTCGAGTGGTCCATCGTTCACCTATATCGCGCCGCCGGCCGTGACGTCGATCACCCCGGCGGAAGGATCGACCGCTGGCGGAACCGCTGTGAAAATCAAGGGCACCGGGTTCTTGAAAGGATCCAGCGTCACGATCGGCAAAGCGGCCCGCTCCGTCGAAGTCATCTCCGAAACCGAAATCAAGGCCGTGACGCCAGCCTTCCACGAAGGCGAAACGGAAGTCGAAGTAGAAGATGAATACGGCGCCTCGACTGGTGGCATCAAGTTCAAGTTCACATGAGCTGAGCAACTGTGTGCATGTGGCTGGCGGCCTCGATGAGGCGCGTCAGCCACATGTAGCTGCAAGGACTTAGCGCGAGAACCGCTGCAGCGGCGAGTGGTCGCCAACAGACCAGTTGTGGCCAAATGGGTCGTGAAAGCTGCCTTGCCGGTGCTTCCCCCACGGCGTGTCGCGATCCTCGATCTCTGAGCCCGCAGTGGCGCCGGCCGCGATCGCGCTCTCTATGAAGCGATCCGGGTCCGCGACGAACACCTCGATGCGCGTGCTCGTGACACCGAGCCCGCTCGGACTGTCCTCCGCCGGGTTCTCCGGGTTGACCTCGTGCAGGAAGAACGGCGCGCCGTTGATCTCCAGCCCCGCCACACCCCCGAGGTTCCACAGCTCGGTCGCGCCCAGCGCGTGCTTGTACCAAGCAACGGCGTCATCCGCATCGCCCACGATCAGCATCACCGAGATGAGCGGGCCGCCAGTCACCGCAGCATTCTTCTCAGACGAAACGTGCTCGCTCATCGCCGGCAATCCTAACCGCCGCTAATAGACTTGCCCACCGATGGACTTCGGCATCGGCTACTTCCCCGCGCACTACGGCCTCGAGCCCGGAGCGCTCGCGCGCTTGGTCGAGGAACGGGGGCACGAGTCGCTGTTCTTCCCCGAGCACACTCACATTCCCGCCAGCCGCACGACACCGTATCCGGCCGGTGGCGAGCTGCCGCGCAAATACTTCCATTCGTATGACCTGTTCGTCGCGATCACAGCCGCCGTCGCCGCGACCAGCAAGCTGCGCGTGGGCAGCGGCATTTGCCTGGTCATCGAGCGCGACCCGATCGTCACCGCCAAGGAGGTTGCCAGCGTCGACCATCTCTCCGGCGGGCGCTTCGAGTTCGGCGTCGGCGCCGGCTGGAACCGCGAGGAGATGGAAAACCACGGCACCGATCCACGCGTACGGATGGCCATCCTCGCAGAGCGCGTCGAGGCGATGAAGGCCATCTGGACACAAGACGAGGCCAGCTACCACGGTGAGCACGTCTCCTTCGAGCGCATCTGGTCCTGGCCAAAGCCCGCCCAGCGACCGCACCCACCCGTGCTCGTTGGCGGCAACGGCCCGACCGTGCTCGACCGTGTGCTCCGCTTCGGCGACGCGTGGATGCCCAACAATACCGGAGAAGATCTCATCGCTCGCGCGCGCGAGCTGTGGGCGCGGGCCGAGCGCCCGATCGATGTGATGGTCATGGGCGTGCCCGCCAAGCCCGCCGTGCTCGACGAGCTGCAGCAGGCCGGCGTGCGCAGAGTCGTGCGCTGGATCCCGTCCGCTGCGCGCGGGCCGGTCGAGGCCGCGCTCGAGCGCTGGGAGAGCGCCATCGCCGAGCTCAACGGAGAGTGAGCTAGTCGATGATCTCAGGGTGTCCCAGGTAATAGCCCTGTACGTAGTCCACTTCAAGCTCGCGTAGACGCTCCAGCGTTTGCGCGTCCTCCACGCCCTCCGCCACCGTCTTCTGGCCGAAGCTGCGTGCCAGCTGCACAGTCGCTGCCACCAGGTGCTGGCTGGCCTCGTTCTCGAGCAGGTCACGGACGAACTCGATGTCGATCTTCAGGTACTTGATTGGCAGCGTCTTCAGATACGTGAACGCGCCGTAGCCGGTGCCGAAGTCATCGAGCGCAAACGAGCAACCCAGGGCCGCCATCCGCGTTGTGAACTTGCCCGCCAAGTGCAGGTTCTCCATCAGCGCCGTCTCCGTGATCTCGAACGTGATCAGCGCCGCGTCCGCGTACTGCTCGTCAATCAGCGACTCGATCATGTCCGCCAGCTCAGGATCACCCAGTGACTGTGCCGAAAGGTTCACGTTCACCGCCTGACCTCTGGCGGCCATGTGGCCGGCCTTGTCGATCACCCAGCGATCGAGCGCGCCAATCAGCCCAAAGCGCTCCGCCGCTGGCAGGAACCTCTCCGGAACAACCAGCTCGCCTGTGCGGTCATACAAGCGGACAAGCAGCTCGTGGCTGCTGACCTCCCCCGTTGTGAGCGCCACGATCGGCTGCGCCGCCACCACCAGGCGGTCCTCCTCCATCGCGTCGCGCACGCGGCCGATCCAGCTCATTTCCTCGAGCTCCCGCTGCGCCTGCTCCTCCGAGCGCCTGCGTTCGCTGATATCGCGGAACACCACCACGCGTCCCGAGAAGCCATCGTGCTCGTCGCCGAGCGGCGCTGTGCTCAGGTCGACCGCCAAGCGTGTGCCGTCCTTGCACACAAACGCCACGTCGTCGATCCGCACCGCGCTCGGGCTCGAGCCCACCTCCGCCAGCCGGCAGTGCCTGGCGGTGCAACTGCGCCGCTCCTCGCAGCCACAGCCCAGCGCGCCGCACAGCGTTCGACCCGCCAGCTCCTCCGCGCTATAGCCGAGGCTGCGCTGCGCTGCGCGATTGAGCGTCGCGATCCGGCCGTCCACGCCGAGCACCAGCAGGCCCTCCTCCATGCTCGCGCTCAATCCCGCCAGGAACTCCTCCGCTTCGCGTAGATGCGCTTCCGCCACTCGCTGTTCGGTTACATCCGTGACGATCGCCAGGTTGCCAACGTGCTCACCCGCATCGTCCAGCACCTCGTTCACCGACATGAGCGTCTGCACCTCGCTCCCGTCCTTGTGCCGGAACGTCTGTTCCAGACGCTCACCGTTGCCGGCGCTCTGTCGCTGCATGCTCTCCTGGGCGGTGCTCAGTCGCTCGCTGTTCAGGAAGTCCGACAGGGGACGACCCAGCAGCTCCTCGACCGTGTAGCCGAGCATCCTCGCGAGACTGGGATTGGTGTAGTCGGTGACCGTGTCCGGGTTCACCTGCCAGATGCCCGCGTGGGCGGACTCGAGGATCTGGCGGTAGCGTCCTTCGCTGCGGCGCAGCTCGTCCTGGGCGGCCACCTGCCGCGAGATGTCGTGGGCGATCGAAGCTGCCCCCACGATCTCACCACGCTCGTCGCATAGCGCGAACAGCGTCAGCGACACGCTCACCTTGCTGGCATCCTTGCGTGCACGCTCGGTCTCGTAGTAGTCGATGTGCTCGCCCGCCAGCACCCGCTCGAGCAGCCGGTGCTCCTCCCCTTCGAGCTCCTTCGGGATCAGGAAGCTGATCGGGATTCCAACCGCCTCCTGTGCGGTGTAGCCGTACAGCCGTTCCGCGCCGAGGTTCCAGCTCGTGATCACACCCTCGCAATCCTTCGAGATGATCGCGTCCGTGGCAACCTCCACGATCTGTGCGGACAGGTGGTGAAGGTGCTCGGTGTCCGACGCGTCGCTGGGAGTCTCGTTCGGGGTCGCAGAGCGCAGAGCGCCGCGCGCATCTCTCGGCACGGTCATCGTCGTCCTCACCGCCATCTCACCAACCCCAGCCAGTCGCGCGGATGCGCGCCGCGGGCGTTCGCTCGTGCTTCTCCATGGGGCCATATCGGCGGTCCCAGAAAATGACTCAAGTTGAATATGTTGATCTAGCCGGGTAGGCAAGCCGAGCGTTGCCGGTGCTCCCGGGCACGACCGGTGCCGCCCGCTTTGGCACCTTCGAACTCGCGTCACCCGCGACAGCTGCCAGCTCCGCCGTGCGCGCCCAGCATCGCGATCTTCCGCCAGCGCGCCATCCTCTTCTATAATGCTTGCTGGCAAGCAAATAAATTGGGAGGGTCACGAAAGATGGCGTCCCCTGGGATCACACCAACAGCAGCAGCCGAGACCTCGCAGGAGGAGTCCAGCGCGCGTTTGCGGGCCGTCATCGGCAGGCTCTCGCGACGCCTACGCCCGACCGTTGCCGGCTCCGGACTCACCCCGTCGCAGATCTCCGTGCTGTTCACGATCGTGCGGCTCGGGCCTCTTGGCCTCTCAGAGCTCGCCGCCATCGAGGGCCTCAACCCGACCATGCTCTCTCGCATAACCGCACAGCTGTGCGACTCCGGGCTGATCCGCCGCGAAGCTGACCCCAGCGATCGGCGCTCTGCCAACGTCCTCGCCACCGCCGCCGGGCGCCGCATCCGTGAGCGCATCCACCGCGAGCGCACCCGCGCGCTCGGTGCTCACATAGAGCAGCTCGACGAGCATCAGCGCCAAGCGCTATTGGACGCGCTGCCAGCGCTCGAGGATCTCGCCGACAAACTCCCAGGTGCACGCCCATGACGCGCCTGCTCGGCGCCGGACGCGTCACCTTCGCCGCGCTCGCCATCCCCAACTACCGCCGCTACATCGCCGGCCAGTCGATCTCGCTAATCGGCACCTGGATGCAGATGGCCGCGCAGTCCTGGCTCGTGCTCACGCTCACCGGATCAGCCACCACGCTCGGCATCATCGTCGCCCTGCAAACCCTCCCCGTGCTGCTGCTCGGACCATACGGCGGCGTCATCGCCGACCGCGTCGACAAGCGCTGGCTGATGGTCCTCCTGCAGATCGCCATGGGCGTGCAGGCGCTCGTCCTCGGCGTGCTCACCGTCACCGGCGCCGTACGCCTGTGGGAGATCGGTGCGCTCGCTGCCCTGCTCGGCCTCAACAACGCCTTCGAGAATCCCGCGCGCCAGTCGTTCATGCTCGAGATGGTCGGCTCCGACAGTCTGCGCAACGCCGTCAGCCTCAACTCCGTGCTCGTCAACGTCGCCCGCGTGATCGGCCCCGCCGTCGCCGGCGTGCTCATCGCCACCGTCGGCGAGGGCATCTGCTTCCTCGTCAACGCCGCCAGCTTCATCGCCGTCGTAGCCTCACTCACCACGCTCGACCGCAGCGCCATCCGTCCCAGCCCACCCAGCGGCCGCGAGCCCGGACAGCTGCGAGCCGGCCTCAGCTACGTGCGCCGCACCCCCGAGCTGGGAGTGCCGCTCGTCATGATGGCCCTCGCCGGCTGCCTCGCCTACGAGTTCCAGGTCACCCTGCCCGTCATGGCCCGCCAGGGGCTCCACGCCGGTGCCACCGCCTACGGCTTCATGACCGCCGCCATGGGCGTCGGAGCCGTCATCGGCGGTCTGTATGTGGCCGCCAGGGGCAGAACCGGGCTGCCCACGCTCGTGCTCTCCGCAACCGCCTTCGGCGTCGTGCTGCTGTTCGCCGCCCTCGCACCCAACCTCCCCGTCGAGCTCGTCGCGCTCGCGCTCGCCGGCGGCGCCAACATCTCCTTCATGTCCACCGGCAACTCCACCCTGCAGCTGGGCGCCCTGCCCAGCATGCGCGGTCGCGTCATGTCGCTCTGGTTCGTCGCCTTCCAAGGCTCCACCCCCATCGGCGCCCCCATCGTCGGCTGGGTCATGGCCGCCGCCGGCGCCCGTGCCGGGCTCGGATTGGGTGGCATCACCTGCCTGCTCGTCGCCCTCCTCGGCCTGCTCGCGCTGCGCCGCCTCAGCCCGGGCTCGTTCACAGCCAAGCTCGCCACCGGTGCACCAGGCAGCTGAAGATGGACGGCGCCGAGATTCCCGTCCACTGGGCGCGCAGGCCCGAGGATCTGCGCGGCGCCCTGCACGTCCGCGAACAGGTCTTCATCCGCGAGCAGGGAGTGCCCCGTGCCGAAGAGATCGACGGGCGCGACCAGCACGCACAGCACGTCATCGCGCTCGAGCCAGGTAGCGAGCGCGTGATCGGCACTCTGCGGCTGCTCGTCGACGCTAACACCGCCAAAGTCGGTCGCGTCGCCGTCGAACGCGACTGGCGTCGCCGCGGCGTCGCCGCCCGCATGCTCGCTCTCGCGCTCGCACGTGCGCATGAGCAGGGTTGTACGCACGTGCGTCTCGCCGCCCAGATCGCCGCCACCAGTGTCTATCGACGCGCTGGCTTCAGCGTCGAGTCCGAGCCGTTCTACGAGGCCGGCATTGAACACGTGTGGATGGGGCTCCAGCTCCCCGTCTGAGGCCCCTTGGGGCAGCATCGGCGCGGCTGGTTACGCGCGCGACCGCCGGTTCTGATAAACAGAAAGTGATCCAAAGCAGGCCTCGTGGACTACACGAGTAGCAGCGCAACGTCGGCGTCGCTCGTTGCGACGACGGGAAGCGAAGCATTCGTGACCACAGGAGCAGGGATGAGCCAGGGCCTAATGGCGAGCGGCGCCGCCACAGACGGAAGTTCCAGCGGCGGCGCCTTCTGGCGCGACACCCTCGCCCCCTACGCCAAGCCGCACCTCGGACGCAGCCTGCTGGACCTCGCCACCTCCGTCGTGCCCTACCTGGCGCTGTCGTTCGCCATGTATCTGTCGCTCGGCGTCTCCTACCTGCTCACGCTCGTCATCGCCATCCCCGCGTCCGGGTTTCTGGTGCGGACGTTCATCCTCTTTCACGACTGCTCGCACGGCTCGTTCCTGCCCTCCCGCAGGGCCAACCTGTGGCTCGGCACCGTCTTGGGGCTGCTCGTGTACTCGCCGTTTTTGCGCTGGCGCCACGACCACGCCATCCATCACGCCACATCCGGCGATCTCGATCGCCGCGGCGGTGGCGACGTACGCACGCTCACCGTCAGCGAATATCTCGCGCTGCCCCCCCGAGGGCAGCTGGCATATCGCATTTTTCGCAACCCGCTCGTGATGTTCGGCGTCGGTCCCATCGTCGCGCTGCTCATCGGGCCGCGCCTTGTGTCGCGAGAAGCGCGCCCGCGCATGCGGCGCAGCGTCATCGGCACCAACATCGCGCTCGCCGTGCTCGTCGCTGCGCTCTGCTGGCTGATGGGCTGGCGCGACTACCTGCTCGTGCAGGCGCCAACCGTGCTGCTCGCCGGCTCCGCCGGCATCTGGCTGTTCTACGTTCAGCACCAGTTCGAGGACGCCTACTGGGAGAGCGCCGGGGACTGGAGCTACGCCGACGCCGCTCTGCGCGGCAGCTCCTACCTGAAGCTGCCGCGAGTCCTGCAGTTCTTCTCAGGCAACATCGGCCTGCACCACGTGCACCACCTCAGCGCCCGCATACCCAACTACAACCTGCAGCGCGCACACGACGAGAACCCCATCTTCCACGACGTGCCAATCCTCTCCTTCGCTGATGGTCTGCGCTCCGTGCGCTTGAAGCTATGGGACGAGGAACGCCGGCAAATGGTCACGTTCGCCGAGGCCCGTACCGATTACCACACGTCCGCCGCTCGACTTTAGCTGTGCCCGGGCGTGAGACGACCCTCGCCCGCGCTAACCTGGATATATGTCAACCCAAGCAGACCGTGCAGCCGAGAAGCGGCGTGTGAAATTGGAGGACGTCCAGCGACAGGTAAAGGAAGGATCGCTGACCATTCGCGAGATGACGGCCAAGGAGCGCAAGCTCTTCCCGCCCCGTCCGCCTGACGCACGCCGTAAACCCCGCTCTCGCTGACGCTCAACTATGTGCCGGTGCTTTCGCCCGGTCCAGCTGCGCTAGATATGGCGAGAGGTACTTCGCCGCGATCTTTCCCTGGTCCGGCCACGACGGCGTCTCGCTGATCTCTGAGCTGAAGCCCTGGCCGCCGGTGATCTGCGCCGTCAGGTAGCGCGGCTTGTCAGCCGTGAGCAGGATGCCGTGGATCAACGGGTGAAATGGCTGTGGGCTCACCGCCGCTCCTGCCGCAGCCGCGATTGATTCCGCCAGAGCATCAGCCTGCTGGGCAGCAATCCCGCCGTACTTGACCGCAAAGTCGGTCGCGTCGCCCGCCGCATACACGTGCTCCACGTCCAGCACGCGGCCATGCACGTCCACACGTAGGAAACCGTGCTCGCTCAGCGGAATGCCGCGCACGCTCGGCCCATACAGCTCCGGCAATGCCACCACCCGCTTGGCAGTCATATGACGGTCCCCCGGGTTGATCACGATCTCTCCCGGTGAAGGTATTTCCGCATACGCTGAGCTGATCACCTCGATGTGGGCTTCCTTGAGAAGCTCCGCCACCGCGTCGCTCACCGCCGAGCCGAAGATCGCCAGTGGACTGTCCTCGGGAGTGATGATCGTCGTCGCCAGCTCGACGTCCATGTCATACGCGCGCCCTGCCGTCAGCAGCGCGAGCTCATACAGCGGCAACGGCCACGCCATGCGACCCGGGGAGACGAACGCCACGCTGTCCACGTAGCCGTCCTCCACATCCTGGACCAGCCCGTGAAATGTCTCTTCCAGCTTACGGTCGTCGATCGTAATCGCATGCGCGTAACGCGGGTGGATGCGCGCGCCCAGTGTCAATACGAGCGCGTCGTACTCGATCTCCGCGCCCTTCGAGGTGTGCGCGACGCGTTTGGCGGGGTCCACCCACCCGAGCTCGTCCACCACCAGCTTCGCGTCAGCGCCCTCCACAATCGGTGCCAGCTCATAACGCTCTGCCGCCGGGTACGCAAACGGCTCACGCACTGTCATCGGCCGGTACACGAACTCTGCATTCGGCGCCAGTACCGTCATTTCAGTCTGCTCCGGAGCGAGCGCTTGCAGCGCAAGTAGCGTCTCCAGTGCGGCAACGCCGCCGCCGGCGATCAGGACACGAAGCTTTGAGGAAGGGTCTTGAGTGGTCATGTCTCAAAGCTAACCCGAGCGCATACCGCGTGTCAGCCGAGTAAACCCACCGTCGCACGCGGGAAAACTACGTACGTGGGAGGTGCACAGGCACGACATTGCACTGCCCCCGGCTCCTCGCGCCTGCCGTCAGCCTCCCAGCAGGCCGCGGCGCAGCGCATAGCGGACGAGCTGTGCGCGTGTGGTCAGCTCGAGCTTCTTGTGGATATGCGCGCGATGCGTCTCCACCGTACGCGGGGAGAGATGCAGTTTGTGTGCGATCTCCACGCTCGTGTGCCCAAGCGCGATCAGTCGCAGCACCTCCACCTCACGCGGCGTCAGTGCGCTCTTCGGGTCCAGCTGTGACGACATATCCAGACGCTACGCCCACAACCGCAGTCGCATCTACCGTAGATAACTCACGTCTATTGCGGCAAAATACTGTTCTACGGGGCGCTGCTACGGGCGTTCCACTGCCATATGCGGGAAAAACCCGGATGGCGTCGTCAGCTGTCGTGGGGATGCTGCCGTTGTGAGAAACCAATCTCCTCCAGCTCAAGCCACGCCCGGCCATGAGTCCCCTGTCGCGGCGATTCACACGGCCGGGCTGAGCAAGCACTACGGCGACACAGTCGCCCTTGATGCGCTCGAGCTGACCGTCCGACCGGGTGAGATCTATGGCTATCTCGGCCCCAACGGCGCCGGTAAGACGACCACCATTCGCCTGCTGCTGGGGCTGCACCGCGCGAGCGTCGGATCGGCCGAGCTGTTCGGCCTCGACGCCTGGCGCGACCCCGTCGCCGCGCACCGCCATGTCGCCTACGTTTCCGGCGAGCCGTTCCTGTGGCCCGCGCTCACAAGCGCCGAGACGTTCGAGTTCCTAGCGCGCCTGCACGGCGACACCGACGTCGCATACCGCGACACGCTCGTCGAGCGCTTTCAGCTCGATACGCGCAAGAAGATCCGGGCGCTATCCAAGGGCAACCGCCAGAAGGTCCAGCTGATCGCCGCGCTCGCCACACGCGCCGAGCTGCTGCTGCTCGACGAGCCCACCGCCGGCCTGGACCCGCTGATGGAGGTCGCCTTCCGTGACTGCGTAAAGGAAGCCAAGGAACGCGGGCAGACCGTGTTCCTCTCCTCGCACATCCTCAGCGAGGTCGAGGCGCTGTGCGATCGCGTCGGCATCCTCAGACGCGGGCGGCTGGTCGACGAGGGAACGCTGAAGGAGCTCCGCCACCTCGCCGCCCAGACCGTTGACGTCAGCTTCGACGGCGAGCCTCCGCAGCTGCCCCCCCTGGCGGGGGTGAGCATCCAGAGCGCCGGCCCGGGCGCGCTGCGCTTCGAGGTCTCCAGCGGCATCGGCCCACTGATCGCCGCGCTGGCCGAGGTCGGCGGCGATCGCATCAAGACCCTCACCAGCCGCGAGCCCTCACTCGAGGAAATCTTCCTGCACCACTACGACGGCTCCGACGGTCGTGTCAGCGAGTAGCGCGGCCCTCGCGCCCGCGCGCGCCGCAAGCCCGCGCACCCGCACGCCTCTGCGTCCCGCACTGGCGCGATCGCCTACGCGCAGATCGTCGCCTACCGCGACGCCTATCCCACGCTCTCCAGCCGCGTCGCGTTCGCCCGCAGCTTCTTCGACAACAAGGCCGTCCGCCTGTTCTACGGCCAACCTCACGATCTGCTCACCGTCAACGGCTACGCCGCCTGGCGCGTCGGCGGCACGCTCGCGATCTTCGCCTCCATCTTCGGCCTGCTCGCCGCAGTCCGCGCGCTGCGCACCGAGGAGGACACCGGCCGCATGGAGCTCGTGCTGGCCAGCGTCGTCGGACGGCGTACCGCCTACTGCTCCTCGATGGGTGCCATCGCCGCCGGCATCGCGATCCTGTGGCTTGCCGAGCTCGCAGGCTTCCTGCTCGGAGGGCTATCGCTCGGCGGCTCCGCATATCTCGCGTTGGCGAGCGCCTCGATCGTGCCGGTATATGTCGGCGTTGGCGCCCTCGCCTGTCAGATCGCACCCACGCGCCGCGTCGCGCTCGAGCTGGGTGGCGCCGTCACCGGCCTGCTGTTCCTGCTGCGGCTGATCGCAGATACCGTCAACGGCCTTGGCTGGCTGCGCTGGGCCTCGCCACTGGGCTGGGCGGAGGAACTGCGCCCATTCACCGGCGCGCGCCCGCTCGTGCTCCTGCTTCCCCTCGCCGCCAGCGCGATAACAATCGCCCTTGCCGCCCGCATCGCCGCCGGGCGCGACATCGGCACCGGGGTGCTCTCAGCACACGACAGCGCCGAGCCGCGTCTATCGCTGCTCTCATCGCCGACCATGCAGGCGCTACGCCGCGAGCGCGGCAGCCTGCTCGTGTGGCTCGGCGGCGTCGGCGTGTTCGCCTACATCCTCGGCGTGCTCGCCAAGAGCAGCTCCTCCGCCGGCATCTCCAAGAGCCTCAACCGCGAGGTCGAGAAGCTCGGCGCGGGCTCGATCGCAACGCCCAGCGGCTACCTCGGCGTGACGTTCATCTTCTTCGTCCTCACCGTCAGCCTATTCGCCTGTGCGCAGATCGGTGCCGCGCGGCGCGAGGAAGCCGACCAGCAGCTCGAAACGCTGCTCGCGCTGCCGGTCTCCCGCCACCGCTGGCTCGGCGGTCGGCTGGCGCTCGCCGTGGGCGGTGCCGCCGCGATCGCACTCGCTGCCGGCGTGCTCACATGGGTCGGAGCGGCGTCGGGCGGCGTCGGCATCTCGCTGTGGAAGCTGATCGAGGCCGGCGCCAACTGCCTGCCGGTCACGCTGCTGTTCCTCGGTATCGCGGCGCTCGCCTACGCGCTCCTGCCCCGTGCGAGCGGCGCGATCGCATACGCGCTTGTCACCGTCGCGTTCCTGTGGGATCTGATCGGCTCGCTGCTCGGCGCACCGCGATGGCTCGTCGAGCTGACACCGTTCGAGCACGTCGGGCTTGTGCCCGCGCAGCCGTTCCGTGCGGGCGCCGCCGCGATCATGCTCGCCATCGGCCTGCTCGCTGCCCTTGCCGCGCTCGCCGTGTTCCGACGTCGTGATTTGATCGGGCAATGAAGGAGGCTCGTAAGCGATGCTCCAGGAGGTAGTCGTCGGTCGCTGGTCACTCGATGCCTACGACGGGATCGCGCCCGATGCCGTCATGCAGGAGCTACGCCAGCTCGCCCGCGAGCTCGACGGCGCACGCATTCTCAACGTCAACGCCACCCCCTACGGCGGTGGCGTCTCCGAGCTGCTTCGCTCCAGCGTGCCGCTGCTGCGCGACCTCGGCTTGGCCGTCGACTGGAAGGTCATCGGCGGTAGCCCCGAGTTCTTTCGCGCGACCAAGGCGCTTCATAACGCGCTACAGGGCTCGCCGCACTCGCTCACCGCCGCCGATCGCGCCGCCTACATCGAGTGCGCCGCCGAGAACGCCAAGACGCTCGACGGCGCCTACGACTTCATCGTCGTGCACGACCCCCAGCCCGCCGGGCTGCTGAGCGCCCACGGCCCCGGCAGCACACGCTGGGTGTGGCGCTGCCACATCGACACCAGCGAGCCAAACCCCGACGCATGGCAGTTCCTGCGCCCCTATCTCGCCGACTACGCCGCCGCCGTGTTCACCATGGCCGAGTTCGTGCCCCCCGACCTCCCCATCGCGCACGTCGAGACGGTGCCACCAGCGATCGACCCACTCAGCCCCAAGAACATGGAGCTCGACGACCGCACCGCCAGCCAGATCTTGGATTGGATCGGTGTCGATCTGCCCGGGCGGCTGATCACGCAGGTCTCGCGCTTTGACCCCTGGAAGGACCCACTCGGCGTGATCGACGCCTACCGGCTCGTGCGTGAGGAGATCGGTGAGCTGCAGCTCGCGCTCGTCGGCTCGATGGCGCTCGACGACCCCGAGGGCTGGGAGGTCTACCGCGAAGTCTCCGACGCCGCCGCGCGCGATCCCCTGATCCACATCTACACCAACCTCACCGGCGTCGGCAACGTCGAGGTCAACGCCTTCCAGCGCCTCTCAGAGGTGGTCGTGCAGAAGTCGATCCGCGAGGGCTTCGGCCTCGTCGTCTCGGAGTCGCTGTGGAAGGGCACCCCCGTCGTCGCCGGGCGCGCCGGCGGCATCCCCATGCAGATGCCCGAGGGGACCGGCGGGCGGCTCGTTACGAGCACCGAGGAGTGCGCCCGGGCGCTCCTCGAGCTGCTCGCCGACCGTGAGCTCGCGCATGGGCTTGGCACTAGTGGACGCGAGCACGTGCGCGAGCACTTCCTGCTGCCGCGGTTGTTGCGTGACGAGCTGCGTCTGCTTGCCTCCCTACCTCAGCACTGAGCTCCGCGTCTCCTCCCAGGCGTCGAGGCCCAGGCGCCAAGGGCTTCGACATCCTCGACCAGCTCGGTATTTCACCGCAAGATTCATGGGGTCAGACGCTGATTCTCCAACTGCGGGTCGCGACTAACTTCCTGTGCATGAACACACTTGAACTGGCGAGGCTGCAGTTCGGCGTCACCACGATCTTCCACTTCATCTTCGTGCCGATGTCGATCGGCCTGGCCGTGTGGGTCGCCTACTGCCAGACGCGCTGGCACCGCTCCGGCGATGAGGTCTACCTGCGCATGACCCGCTTCTGGGGCAAGTTCATGTTGATCTCCCTGGCCATCGGCGTCGTCACCGGGCTCGTGCAGGAGTTCCAGTTCGGCATGAACTGGTCGGAATACTCGCGCTACGTCGGCGACATCTTCGGTGCGCCGCTGGCGATGGAGGGGCTGATGGCGTTCTTCCTCGAGTCGACCTTCCTCGGCCTGTGGATCTTCGGCTGGGGGCGCCTGTCGCCCCGCGCGCACCTCGCCACGATGTGGCTCACAGCGTTCGGGGCGGTGCTCTCCGCGTACTTCATCCTCGCCGCCAACTCCTGGATGCAGCACCCGGTCGGCTACACCATCAACCCCGTAACCCACCACGCTGAGCTGAAGAGCATCTTCGCCGTGCTCACCAACTCCACGCTGCTGCTCGCCTTCCCGCACACGATCTTCGGCGCGCTGTGCACCGGTTGCTTCCTCGTGCTCGGGATCTCCGCGTTCGGGCTGCTGCGAGCGCGCAGGAGCGCCGGCGCTGGCAACGTCGAGGTCTACCGCCGCTCGGTGCGCCACGTGCTCCCGCTCGCGCTCGTCGCCGCGATTCTCACCGGCGCGTTCGGCCACACCCAGGGGATGCTGATGGACAAACAGCAGCCGATGAAGATGGCTGCCGCCGAGGCGCTCTACAAAACGACAAAAGGCGCAAGCCTTTCGATCTTCGCGGTCGGCCCGTTCGAACACTTTCCCAAGCGCCTTGAAACGGACATCCGCATCCCGCACCTGCTGTCGCTCCTGAGCACCGCCACCTGGAACGGCGAAGTCAAGGGCGTCAACCAGTTGCAGGCTGAAGACGTCAAGAAATTCGGTCCCGGCGACTACGTGCCGATCCTTGGCATCACCTACTGGACCTTCCGGATCATGGCCGGCGTCGGCTTGCTCTTGCTGCTGATCCCGCTGCTCGGGCTGTATCTGATGCGCCGCAAGAAACTCGAGGGCTCACCGCGCTTCCTGAAACTGGCGATCGTCGGCGCCTTCCTGCCGCCGCTTGCCAACCTCACCGGCTGGATCTTCACCGAGATGGGCCGCCAGCCATGGATCGTGTATGGGCTGTTGAAGACCAGCGACGCGCGCTCGCCGCTGGTCAGCTCCGGCGACATCATCCTCAGCCTCGTCGGCTACACGCTGCTGTATGGCTTCCTGCTGGTGGTCGGCGGTCGGCTGTTCCTGCGCGAGATCGCCCACGGCCCCGAAGCCGAGCCCGTCCACGCGCCTCACGAGCCCCCCAAGCGCCCCGACGGGACGCCAAAACCCGACCTGGTCATGGCGTACTAGAGAGAGCGAGGCGACGGCGATGCGCGACCCCAACTTCCTGCAGACCCTGTGGTTCGGACTGATCGGCGTGCTGTGGATCGGCTACTTCGTGCTCGAGGGCTTCGACTTCGGCGTCGGCATGCTGCTGAAGGTGCTCGGCGGCGACCGCACCCAGAAGCGCATGATCATCCACGCCATCGGGCCCGTGTGGGACGGCAACGAGGTGTGGCTGATAACCGCCGGCGGGGCGACGTTCGCCGCCTTCCCAGGCTGGTGCGCGAGCCTCTTCTCCGGCTTCTACATCGCCCTCTTCCTGATCCTCATCGCGCTGATCATGCGCGGCGTCTCATTCGAGTTCTGGGGCAAGGAGGACTCGCCTCGCTGGCGCGCACTGTGGGAGTGGACCGCCTCGATCGGCAGCTTCCTCGCTGCGCTGTTGTGGGGCGTCGGCTGGGCGGACATCGTCCACGGCGTCCCCATGAACGCTCAGCACAACGTCACCGCCACGCTGTGGGACCTGCTGCACCCATACGCGCTGCTCGGCGGCTTGACGACGCTCGCGCTGTTCCTCAGCCACGGCGCCATCTTCCTGTCGCTGCGCACAGAAGGTGAGCTCGTCGAACGGGCCCGCTCGCTCGCCCGCCGTGCCTCCGTGGCCGCCGCGGCGCTGCTCGCCGGCTTCTTGATCTGGACGACCATCGACCAGTCGAGCCCCGGCGGCGTGAAGATCTCCGCGCTGATACTCGCCGTTCTCGCCGTGGCGCTCGCCGGTGTCGTACCGATCGTGCTCGCACGTCAGCGTGACGGGCGCGCGTTCGCGCTCAGCGCCGGCGCGATCGCGCTGCTGTTCACGAGCCTGTTCGTGAGCCTCTACCCCGACGCGCTGCCGTCCAGCACCAGCCACGCTTACAACCTGGCGCTCAGTGCCGCCTCCTCCACTCACTACACGCAAACCGTCATGACCGTCGTTGCGATCGTGTTCGTGCCGGTCGTGCTCGTGTACCAGGGCTGGACCTACTGGGTCTTCCGCCACCGTCTCGGGCGCGACGACTTCGAGGGCACGCCCACGCCGCTGGCGGTGCTCGAGCATGCCCGCGCCGGTCGATCGTAGGCTGCTCGCCGAGAGCCGCCCTGCCCGCGCCCACATGGCGATCGCGGGCGCACTCGGCGGCTGCTCCGCCGTCCTGATCGTCGCCCAGGCGGCGCTGCTCGCATACGTGATCGAGCGCGCCGCGATGGATCACGCGACACTCGCCTCACTGCGCGCTCAGCTGATCGCACTCGCCGGCGTGTTGTGTCTACGCGCCCTCGCCGGTGGAGCGTTTGAGCTCTCCGGGCGCTGGGGTGCGGTCCGCGTGATGTCCGAGCTACGCGGCCGGCTCGCGCGCCAGCTGCTGCTGCTCAGCCCCGAGCGGCGCCCCGCCGGTGCTCGCACGGGCGAGCTCGCGAACACCGCCGTGCAGGGCGTGGACGCGCTTGAGTCCTACTTCGCCGGCTACCTGCCCCAGCTCGTGCTCGCCACGCTCGTGCCGCTCGCGGTAATCGCGTGGGTGATCGCCCTGGACCCCATCACCGCCGCGATCCTCGCGCTGACCGTGCCGCTGCTCGTGCTCTTCATGGTCCTCATCGGCAAGGGCGCAAACGCGCAGGCGCGCGGGCGCTGGCAGGCGCTCGCGCTGCTCGGCGCGCACTTCCTCGACGTCGTCCAGGGTCTCGCCACGCTGCGCGCCTACCGCCGCGAGCGCGCCCAGGAGCAAACGCTCGTAGAGGTGGGTGAGCGCTACCGCGCCGAGACGATGGCCACGCTACGCGTCGCGTTCCTCTCAGCGCTCGTGCTCGAGCTGTGCGCCATGATCGGCACCGCCCTGGTCGCGGCAACGATCGGTGTGCAGCTCGTCGACGGTGCTCTCGGATTGCAGGCCGGGCTCACCGTGCTGCTGCTCGCCCCCGAGCTTTATGCGCCACTGCGCTTGGTCGGCCAGCAGTTCCACGCGAGCACTGACGCCGGCAACGCCTCCCAGCTGATCTTCGACGCGCTCGACGCGCCCGCCGCCATCAAGCGCCCGACCGGGGCGGGCGGGGTCTCCATCCCCAACCCCGCGCACGCCGCCGTGCGCTTCGAGGGCGTCTCCTATGAGTACCCGCAGCGTCCCGGCAGGGTGCTGAGCGACCTCGACCTCGAACTGGAGCCCGGCCGGACCACCGCGCTCGTCGGCCCCAGCGGTGCCGGCAAGAGCACCATCGCCACGCTGCTCATGCGCCTCGCCGACCCCACCGAGGGGTGCATCACCTGCGGCGGCATAGACCTGCGCGCGCTCGACCCCGACGCGTGGCGCTCTCAGATCGCGTGGGTCCCGCAGCACCCCACGCTGTTCACCGGCTCCGCCGCGGAGAACATCGCGCTGTATGCACCACAGGCCACGCGAGCGCGGATCGAGCAGGCCGCACATGCAGTCGGCGCCGAGCGGCTCATCCGTGAGCTGCCACAGGGGTTCGATACGCCGATCGGCGAAGGCGCACGACGACTGTCCGCGGGACAGGCGCGGCGTATCACGCTTGCCCGGGCGTTCCTCGCCGATCGTCCGCTGCTGGTGCTCGATGAGCCGACCGCGCACCTCGACGAGGAAAGCGCCCATGAGCTTGCCAGCGCGATCGAGCTGCTCGCCCGCGGTCGTACCACGCTGTTGATCGTCCACCACCCGCTGCTCAGTGAGCTCGCCGACCACGTGCACCTGATCGGAGACGGGCGCGTGCTCGAGGAGTCGCTCGCATGAGTAGCTCCGGCACCCGCACATCGGACACCCGCGCGCTGCTCGCGCTCGCGCGCCCGCAGCGCGGCGAGCGGGCGCGGCTGACGCTCAGCATCACGCTTGCCGTGGGGGCGGCCGCTGCCGCCATCGGCCTGCTCGCGACGTCCGGCTATCTGATCTCGCGCGCCGCCCAGCGCCCGCCGATCCTGATGCTGATGGTCGCGATCGTCGGGGTGCGAGCGTTCGGGATCACCCGCGCCGTCTTGAGGTATGGCGAACGGCTCTCCTCGCACGACCTTGCGCTGCGTCAGCTCGCGCGCCTGCGTCAGCGCTTCTACCGCAGTCTCGCGCCGCTCGTGCCCGGCGGGCTCGGTACCCGCAGCGGTGATCTCTTGAGCCGCTTTGTGGCCGACATAGACACGCTCAAGGACGTCTACGTGCGGGTTGTCATCCCCGGCCTCGTCTCGCTGCTCGTGATCGTTGGCGCGTCTGCCGCCGCGGCGCTGATGTTGCCGGCCGCCGGGCTGGCAGTGCTCGCGTCGCTGACCCTTACGGCGGTGGCGCTGCCGTGGTGTAGCAGCGCGGCCGTCGCGCGGGCGGCCCGGCGTCAGGCGCCCGCCCGTGCGCAGCTGACGAGTGAGTTGATCGAGAGCATCGACGGCGCCCGCGAGCTCGCTGTCGCGGGACGGGCCGTCGAGCAGGTACATGGCCTGCAGCGCAGCGACGCAAGGCTCGCCCGCATCGCTCGCGGCGACGCGCTAGCTGTAGCGGGAGCCCAAGCCGCCGGTGGGGTGCTCGCCGCGGTTGGAGTGCTTGCGCTGCTGCTCGTCGCGATCCCCGCCGTGCACTCCGGTGCACTCAGCGGCGTGCTTTTGGCCGCGCTCGTGTTCCTGCTGCTCGCCTCCTACGACAGTGTCCTCCCGCTATCGGTCTCCGCGCGTGCCCTGCGCATGTGCGCGACCGCCGCAGGGCGGCTGCAGGAGGTGGCAAATACCACCCCAGCTGTCACGGACCCGTCCGCGCGGCAGGCGCTCACGGGCACCGGCGCGCTGTGCGCCGAGGGCGTGGACTTCCGCTACGCGCCCGGCGAGCAGCTCGTGCTCGAGCACACAGACCTCGCGATCGCGCCCCGCGAGCACGTCGCGCTCATGGCTCCCAGCGGCGCCGGCAAGAGCACGCTCGCCGAGCTGCTCGTGCGTTTTCACGATCCCCTACGCGGGCGTGTGACGCTCGACGGTGTCGACATGCGCGAGCTCTCCCAGGGGCAGATCCGCGGGGCGGTGGTGCTGTGTGCGCAGGACTGTCACGTGTTCAACACGAGCATCCGCGAGAACCTGCTGATAGCGCGACGCGACGCGAGCGAGCAGGAGCTCCTGGCGGCGCTTGCCGCGGTCGAGCTCGACGACTGGGCGCAGGGCCTGCCACACGGTCTCGACACACTTCTGGGTCGTGATGGCGAGCTGATGTCAGGAGGCCAGCGGCGGCGACTCGCGCTCGCTCGCGCGCTGCTCGCAGACAGTCGCTTCCTGATTCTCGACGAGCCAACTGCCCACCTCGACGTCGCGCTCGCCGAGCGGGTCATGCACAACGTGCTGAGCCTGTGCGACGATCGCGGTCTGCTCGTGATCACCCACGACACCACCGCACTGGAGGACTTTGACCGCGTCCTGAGCCTGTGAGCTTCGGGACCCTCGTCCTGATCGTGCTCGCGGGCCTCGGCGGTCCGCTGCTCGGCATTGCCACGGGCCGCTTCATTCCGGTCGTCGTGGGGGAGATCCTCGCCGGCATCCTCGTCGGCCCGGCGGTACTGGGCACCGTTAATCCCGCCAACGCCACGATCGCCACGCTCGGCGAAGTCGGCTTCGCGATGCTGATGCTGACCGTCGGCATGCATCTGCCACTGCGCGACCGGCGGCTCGCTGCCGCTGCGCGTAAAGGCGGGCTGTTGGCTGGGCTCGTGTGCGTGCTCGCGGTGCCCGCGGGGCTGCTCGCGGCGGCCATCGCCGGGTCAGGTCACGCCGCGATCTACGCGGTCGTGCTCGCCTCCGGCTCAGCCGCTGTGCTGCTGCCGGCTATTGAGGAGACCGGGCTCGCCGGCGCCGAGGTGCTAGGGGTGATGGCGCAGATAACGATCGCCGACATCATCACGATCCTCGCGGTGCCGATCGTCCTGCAGCCGGGCCGTGTCGGCCACGTGATCCTTGGCGGCCTGTACGTGGCGGGGGCTGCCGTCGTGCTGTTCCTGGTGGCCAGACTGCTGTCCGGTCACGAATGGGTGCACAGCCTGCGCCACAAGTCCAAGCAGCGCCGCTGGGCGCTCGACCTGCGCCTGTCGCTGCTGGTCCTGTTCGTGCTCGCGTGGATCGCTCAGAAGGGCGGCACCAGCATCCTCATCGCCGGCTTCGCCGCCGGGCTGATGGTGGCGGTGATCGGCGGCCCCAAACGTCTTTCCACGCAGGTACGAGGGATCGCCGACGGCTTCTTCGTGCCGCTTTACTTCGTCGTGCTCGGCGCGCAACTCGATCTTGCCGGGCTCGTCAGCCACCCCTCGATGCTGGCGTTGGCGGGAGCGCTCGCGGTCCTGAACGTCGCGATTCACCTGCTTGCCGCGCGGGTCGGCCGTCAGTCGGTGGCCGGCGCGCTGACGGCCACAGCACAGCTGGGCGTGCCCGCGGCCGTTGCCTCACTCGGCCTCGCCGAGCACCTGCTCTCTCCCGTCGTCGCCACAGCGGTTGTCGCCTCTGCGCTCGTCAGCCTCGCCGTCTGCACCGTCGGCGTGGAGATGCTCGCTCAGGCGGGTGCCGGAGCCGATTCCGGCTCCGTCAGCGGCACGCCGGCCGCGGCGTAGGCCTCCGGCGCGTCGAGCGTCTCGGCCTTCAACAGCGCCTGCGCGAGGCCCTCGAGCTGATCGCGGTGCTCTTCGAGCAGTTGCGTGACCTCGTGGTGGGCGTTCTCGACGAGCGTGCGCACCTCCCCGTCGACGATCCGCTGGGTCTCCTGGGAAGTCTCGCTGACGCCCGGCAGGAACATCCCCTGGCCCTCCTCGGGAAGCACCGCGATCGGGCCGATCGCTTCGCTCATGCCCCAGCGCCCGACCATCTGGCGCGCGATCATCGTCAGCTGCTGGATGTCGGACTCGGCGCCGGTGGTGATCTTCCCGTAGACGACCTCCTCGGCGACGCGGCCGCCCAGTGCCACCCGGATCTTCGCCAGCAGCTCTTCCAGCGAGTAGGACACGCGGTCGGAGTCGGGCGTCGACAACGTCACTCCCAGGGCCATGCCGCGCGGGATGATCGAGACCTTGCGCACCGGGTCGGCGCCCGGCGTGAGCATCCCCACGAGCGCGTGGCCGGACTCGTGGTAGGCGGTGCGCTCGCGATCCTCGGGTTCCAACAACAGACCACGGGGGGCGCCGAGCATGATCTTCTCCAGCGAGTCTGTGAGGTCGGCCATTTTCACCTTCTTGTGCTGGCGGCGGGCGCCGAGCAGCGCGGCCTCGTTGGCGAGGTTGGCGATGTCCGCGCCGACCATTCCGGGCATGCTGGCGGCGAGCGCCTCGAGATCGACGTCATCGTCGAGCGGGATCGAGCGGGTGTGGACCTTGAGGATTTCCACGCGTCCTTTGCGGTCGGGGGCCTGCACGGTGACGCGTCGATCAAAGCGCCCGGCGCGTAGCAGCGCGGGGTCAAGGACGTCCGGTCGGTTGGTCGCCGCTAGCACGATCACGGCCTGGGAGGATTCGAAGCCATCGATCTCCGTGAGGATCTGATCGAGTGTCTGCTCGCGCTCATCGTTGGCCCCTGTCACCGATACCTGCCCCTGGCGTGAGCGTCCGATCGCGTCGAGCTCGTCGATGAAGATGATTGCCGGTGCAGCCTCCTTGGCCTTGGCGAACAGGTCGCGCACACGCGAGGCGCCGACGCCGACGATCGCCTCGATGAACTCCGAGGCGGAGATCGAGAAGAACGCCGCGTGCGCCTCGCCGGCGACCGCACGCGCGAGCAGCGTCTTACCGGTGCCGGGCGCGCCGGAGAGCAGCACGCCGTGGGGCATGCGCCCGCCGAGGCTCCCGTAACGCTCGGGATTGCGCAGGAAGTCGACGATTTCAGAGAGTTCGGCCTTGGCCTCGTCGATGCCGGCGACGTCGTCGAAGGTCACGCGGATCTTTTCCGGGTCCACCCGGCGCGCCTGCGATTTGCCGAAGCCGCCGAGCGCACCCATGCCGTTGGCGCTTTTGGCAGCGCGTTTGTAGATCAGCACGAATAGGCCCACGATCAATAGCGTCGGGCCGAAGCCGAGCAGGATCTCCTCAAGCAGCGACTCGCTCGTGGTCGTCGATTCGGCGTTGATCCGCACGCCCTTTTCCTGCAGCAGCGCGGACAGCTGGGCGCCGTTCCAGAAGGTCGGCACCTGTGTAGCGAACTCTTTTGTAGGCGTCCCCGCCTTCTTGCCTTTTTCGGGGTAGCGCAGTTTGGTCTTGAACTTGCCCTGGATCGTGTCGCCCTTGGAGGCGATCGTTTCGACTCTGCCTGCCTTGACCTGCGTCAGGAAGAACGGGCTGAACGGCACCGTCACGCGTTCTTCTCCGGTGGTGGGCTGGAAGAACAGCACCGACAGCCAGTTGAGCGCGATCAGCGCCAGCACGAAGTACCAGAAGCCGCGCATGCGGTGCGGTGGGGGACCAGGAGGGGTGGCGTGTTCGGGCATGCCGCGCCCATCGGGGGCCGGAGAGACCTGCCAGCCGCGCTTGTCGCGCGGTAGCGGCGGATGCGCTTCGGAGCGTTCGCCGCCAGGACGATCTAGCGGGGAAGAGCTGCCTGGCGAGTTCGAGGGTGCGGATTCGTCGGGCACGCCTTCATGCTACGACCATCTGGGCGACGATTCGTTCTGCCTCAACTCGCTCGAGACCCATGTCACGGCGCAGGAGCTTCCACACGAGCAGGTCGGTTGCCACCACGATTGCGCTCAGGCGACGTTCGCGCGTGGCGCCGCGCAGGCCGCGCAGCAGCGGCGCGAACGTCTTTGTTGCCCAGGCGCTGTGGTAGGCGCGCCCGGCGTCGGTCATCTGGCGGACGGCGGGGATGCGCTCCTCCTGGGAGAGCATCCGCAGGATGGCGTTGCCGTGTGCCTCGTAGTGGTCGAACAGGTTGGCGATCGCCTCCGGCACGTGACCGACGGGCGCGGCGTCGCGGCCTGCGATCACCGGCTCGCCCCACCACAGATAGGCGGCGGTGAACAGATCCTCCTTGGAGCCGAAGGCGGTGTGCAGCGTCTGCGCGCTGACTCCAGCATCGGCGGCGATCTCGCGCAGGAGCACGTCCTCGTAGGGGCGGCTGGCGAACTGCTGCCACGCGGCGCTGAGCAAGCGGGCGCGGGTTTGCGCAGCGGCCTCGGCGCGCGCGGCCATGCGGTATGCGCGCTTCTGCTGGGAGGTGGCGGGCTGTTGTTGAGATGTGCTCGACATATTGAATTGATATGGAGTAAAGTGAATATTAGCGTGCGCGTCTTCCAAACACTTTTTGCCTTCAGCGGCAATGCACCGCCGCAGCTCGCCGTCACGCGCGAGCTCGTCGAGCGCGGCCACGAGGTACGAGTGCTCGCGCACAGCGCCGCACGGAAGCGGATCGAGCGTACGGGCGCGGAGCTCTTCGAGTATCAGCGGGCGGTTCCAGCGTTGGACATCACACGGCGCGACACGGACTCGTTGCGTGACTGGGAGGCACGAACGCGCCCCGGCGCGGGGCTGCGTCTGCTCAAGAACGGACTGTTCGCGTTCGTGGTGGAGGTGTCGCGCGAGTGCGCAGAGATGCTGGCGGATTGGCCCGCCGACGTGGTTGTGTTCGACTGGATGCTCACGGGCGCGGCGATTGCCGCCGAGGGCGCGAACATCCCGGCGGTGGCGCTCGTGCACTGTCCGTATCCGCTGCCGGTGGATGGCGTGCCACCGGTGTTCACCGGTCTACGCCCGCGCGGAGGCGCTCTCGGCACTGCGCGCGACAGGCTGCTGGGCGGCATTGCGACCCGCATGCTCGCGCGAGGTCTGCCGCTCGTGAACAAGGCGCGCAGCGAGCAGGGGCTAGCACCGCTGGGTCGGTGGTCTGCACAAATGCTTGGCGCAAGGGAGATCTGTGTGCTGAGCGCGCCGGAGCTCGACTTCTCGAGCCGCGGTGCGCTCCCCGCGAACGTACGCTACGTCGGGCCGGCGTTTGAGCCCCATAGCGGCGAGTGGCATTCCCCGTGGCCGGAGACGAACACCGACCCACTGGTCGTCGCCAGCTTCAGCACCAGCTACATGGATCAGCAGGCGCTCGCGCAGCGCGTGCTCGACGCGCTCGCCGGACTACCGGTGCGCGCGCTGCTGACGGCCGGCCCGGCGCTCGACGCGCGCGCACTGCGCGTCCCGGCCAACGCGCATGTCGTTGACTACGTCCCGCACCGGGCGGTGTTCCCGCACGCGGCGCTCGTGATCACGCACTGTGGTTGGCAGACGGTCAACGCCGCGCTGGCTGATGGGGTGCCGCTCGTGTGTATCCCCGACGGTCGCGACCAGCCCGACAATGCTGTGCGCGTGGTTCTCTGCGGGGCGGGTGTGCGGGTTCGCAAGAGCGCCTCGCCGGCGAAGCTTAGGCGTGTTATCGCTGGGGCGCTGGCGGACCCGGAGTTGAAGCGTGGTGCCCAGGCGATGGCTGAGGCGCTTGGGCGCAGCGACGGCGCGGTGGCGGTCGCGGACTCGGTCGAGCTTATTGGGAGTGCCAGAGTCGGTTGATGGGTATGACGTGCACGCCTCGGTCGCTACCGTACGGCGGCTTAATGCTCGTGCTACCGAACGGTAGCGTGATACGCTTGCTACCGAACGGTGGCGAAAAGCATGAAGATCAAATCGATACGAGACTTGGCGGCAGCCGTGCGTGGCCGGCGGCGAGACCTCGGCCTGACTCAGGCCGAGCTGGCCGTGCGAGCAGGCGTATCGCGCAAGTGGGTCTACGAGTTTGAGGCCGGAAAGCCGACAGCTGAGCTGCGGCTGATTCTGCGTACCCTCGATGTGCTCGGCCTCACCCTCGAACTGGGGTATCAGGACGACGCTCGCTCGACCAGTACGCTCGCGGACCTCGACAGCCTCATTGAGGAGCACCGCGCCCGATGAGCAGCACATTGGCCGTTCTTCTCGATGACACGGTCGCGGGCGCGGTCACGCGTCTGCGGACTGGCCGACTGCGCTTCGACTACGACGATCACTACCGCACCGATGCCGAACATACGCCCTTGTCGGTATCGATGCCCACCTCGGTCCGGTCTCATCGCGACGCAGCCATCACCCCCTGGCTGTGGGGTCTGCTACCGGATAACCCCCGGGTGCTCGAGCGGTGGGCTCGTCAGTTTCACGCGCCGGTAAAACCGTTTTCGCTGCTTTCGACGCCCATCGGTCACGATTGCGCCGGTGCAGTGCGCCTCGCCGCAGCCGACGAAGCACTTCAGGTTCTGGGCGCTCCGGCGTCGGTAGCTTGGTTGACCGAAGCGGAGGTCGCCGAGCGACTGCGGGAGCTGCGCGAGGACGACACGGCTTGGCTTGGCCGAGAGTTCACGGGGCAGTTCAGTCTCGCTGGGGCGCAGGCAAAGACGGCCCTGCTCTATGAGGACGGTCGCTGGGGCGAGCCAACCGGAGCAGCCGCCACCAGCCACATCTTGAAGCCAGCCGTGGCGGGGCTGGACGACCATGATCTCAACGAGCACCTATGTCTTGACGCTGCCGCTCGCGCGGGCCTTGTAGTGGCGCGCACGCACGTCGAGCGGTTCGGGGACGAGAGCGCGATCGTCATCAACCGCTATGACCGCCGCT
>JBEKAM010000056.1:0-17548 GCA_050015915.1 Solirubrobacteraceae bacterium | reverse complement strand
CGCACGCGGAGACCCCAGCCATCATCGCGCGCGAATCGCACGACTATCACGGTGCTTTCGATCTCGAAGTCGTCTCCGAAGTCGGCTTCGATCCCGTCCATCTGCTCCGCGACTTCTTCCATGAGCCGTGTGCGTGCGGTGGCTGATACCTCGGGTACGTCGTCGTCCACAGGGAAAGCATCGGCGTCTGATGATGCGGGCTTGACACAGGAGCCCGCGCCTACCGTGCATTTGCGGACGGCAGGCTAGGTGCGGTGGCGGCCGTACTAGTCGATCAGTTCCGCGATCTCGACCGGTGTCCAGATGTGGTCCGCGACGCCCGCTGCCATCGCCGGGGTGCGCGGGTATGGGTCGGCGAGCGTCTTGTGAGGCCGGGCGAAGTTGTAGGCCATGAAGTGCAGCGCGAGGGCTGCGCTGTGGTTCTCTAGTTTCTTGGAGAACGCGTTGGTCGGCCGCGTGAACCGGCGCATGTTCATGTGCATCGTGAGGTTCTGGCGCTCGACATAGCTAGTGGACACCTTGTCGGGACCTCGGCGGTCGCCCGTCAAACCGACGCACTACCCGGTAGGTAGTGGGTCAGTCTGGATCGGAACCAGCTCTGCTCGCGCCGCGAGCCGCGAGCCACTGTTGGGCTCCTTGCCAAGCGAATGCCAATATGCCGCCGACGGCGAGGGCGCTATATACCCAGAATCGTTCGCCCTGTCGTGTGCCGGTCGTGAGGTTTAGGACGAGCGCGACCACCCACCCGACGGAAACGGCCCAGCTCACAAGCGCTTTTCTCATTCGTTTGCGACCCCTACCTAGCTTGGAAAGTGATCTCGCCAGTCAGCGTCTCTTCTGCGCTCGCCGCCGGGCGTTAGCACAATGCACGCCGTTCGCGACGAACACCACACTGAACGTCCAGCTCCATATGCGTAGCCCAGCCCTCACGATGCTTCTCGCGCCGCGAGCTTTTTTCGGCCATATGTTCGCTTGTGTCTTCCGTCACGATTTACAGTTGAATTTCCCGTTATGCCTACCGGAGAAACGTCTAATGGGCGGAACTCGCGTCGATCCATCGCGGTGGATCAGTCGCCGCGGGGATCAAACATTGGCCTGTCTCATATCGGTGAGACCTCCACCAGCTGGCGCGATGTCACCGAGGGGCATCAGCGCGCGACGGTGGACGGCATCACCCTTCGGACTCGGCAACATACCGTCGCGCGCAGCATGCGCGTCGCCTAATTAGTTGGCGGCACTATTTTGATAGGCAGCGACGTGCCACTGCCCGTCTTCCTTGGCAAGAACCCAGGTGGCTCGAACCAGGCGCTCGGTGGGAAGCTCGGCTTCGCCAGCCATGAGGACGCCGCCCTCGGTTATCACGATCGCGACATCGGACCCGATCAATCTGACGCTCTGTGGCTCGTCAAGCACTCTCGAGCCCTTGAGCGGCCCTGAAAACCCCGCTGCCATCGTGCTTCGGATGTCCTCCTTGTTCTTCTTGTGGATGCCGGGTTGCACGACAGTTGCGTCGTCGGTGTAGAGCGCCGCAAACGCGTCGGCGTCGTTGTCGGCCCATGCGTCGTACACCGCTTGTATGACGTCGTAAACGCCGTCGTCGGTTGGATTGGCGGTAGTCATGATGTTTGTTGCCCTTCGTGTTGACGTTGGTAGTTGGCTGCGAGTGGAGCAAGCCTTGTGAGTGGTCTCCGCTTTTCGGGGTCCTATCCCCGGCTTTCGGTGCGGCGGAGGTACCTACCGCCCCGAGAGGCCAAATTCATCGCCAGGACCGATTACTTCTGGCAGGCTGCCGAGTAGATACGCACATGGAGGAGCAGCCGTGACCGCAACCAACCATGATTTCGAGCGCCGAGCCGACCCGTTCCGCCGCGAGCTGCTCGCCCACTGTTATCGGATGGTCGGATCGGCCAACGAGGCAGAGGATTTGGTACAGGAAACGATGCTGCGGGCCTGGCGCTCCTACGATCGCTTCGACGATCAGCTGGCGTCATTCCGCACGTGGCTGTACCGGATCGCGACCAACGTCTGCCTGACCGCCCTGGAAGGCGCGCGCCGCCGCGCACTGCCGTCGGGGCTTGGCGCCCCTGCAGTTGACCCGGAGCAGGCCTTGACCCCTGCGTTCGACGTCCCATGGCTGCAGCCGATACCCGACAGGTTGCTCAGCGCGACTGCCTCCGGCGACCCGGCGATGATGGTCTCCACTCACGGCAGCGTGCGCTTGGCGTTCGTGGCGGCTATGCAGTACCTACCGGCGCGCCAGCGTGCTGTGCTGATCCTGCGCGACGTTCTCGAGTTCTCCGCGCTCGAGGCCGCTGACATCCTGGCCACAACGCCGGCGGCGGTCAACAGCGCGCTGCAACGCGCTCGAGCAAGGCTTGAGGACCTCTCGGCCAGCGAGGAGCAGATCGAAGAACCGTCCAGCCATGCCGCCCGTGAGCTCGTTGATCGGTATATCGCCGCGTTCGAGAGCGCCGACGTTCCCGCGATCGCTCGACTACTCGCCCAAGACGTGGTGATGGAGATGCCGCCGGTTCCGCTTTGGTTCGTCGGGGCCGAGCACTACAGCCAATTCATCGCCCGCGTGTTCCGGCTGGTGGGCGCTCATTGGCGCATGATCCCCACGGCTGCCAATGGCCAAGCTGCGGTCGGGGCATACGCCCGCGGCTCCGACGGCGTCTTCCACGCCCACACGCTGCAGGTGTTCAGCGTCAGTAAGTCTGAGATCCATCGCAACGTGGTCTTCTGGCTTCCCGACCTGTTTCAATCGTTCGGCCTACCCCCCACCCTGTAGGACCAATTTGTCAGCAGTGGCCTACTGGCGGCAAGTGCGTGGCTCTGCACGGCTCAGCGGACGGCGTCGGCCCAGTCGCGCAAGCGGTCTGAGAACTGCGGCGTCGCCGCGCTCACCTCGACGACCGCATCGGCCGGGACGTTCGCCTTCTGCGCGGCAGCCAAGATCGCGTCGGGCGAGGGCGCCTCGTAGAGGCAGTACGTACGTCGTCGGTCGGCGCTCAGAAACGAGAACAGCCAGCGGACTCCCTCGTCGCTGTTGACCTCCTCGATCAGCTCGACATCGGCATCCGTGAGGTCAAGCTGATCCGCGAAGGTACGCTCGATTACGTACAGGGCCATCGGCTGATCGTAGCGAGGTCACCGTTCACCCGGAGACAAGGCCCTGCCGGTGCGCGTAGGACGCTGCCTCAGTGCGGTTGGCGCAATCGGTCTTGCGCAGGATGTTTCGGATGTGGTTGGCGGCGGTGTGCTCGCTGATCGTCAGCTCCCGGCCGATCTCGCGGTTGCTTAGCCCTCTTGCGACCAGCTCCAGGATCTGCGCCTCACGTGGGGAGAGCCCGCCTGGAAGAACGTCCGAGGTGGGCACGCCGAGCGTGCGGATCTTGCCGAGGAGTCCCTCCATGCCGATCCGCTCGGCCAAGCCCGCGGCCTCTCCGAGCAGAGCCTGCGCATGGTCGCGAGCCGCGCGCCCGCGACCGAGCAGGAAGCGCCCGTACTCATACGCCGTGTGAGCCACCCATGTAGACGCCCCCATCCGCTTGTTCTGCTCCATCGCCTGCTCGAAATGCTCCTCGGCTCGTCCCGTCTCTCCCAGCAGCGCGGCGAGCATGCCCAGATAGCGATCGGCGGCTCCGTAGCAGGCGACCAGGTGACCGATCATCACGTTGGTCCCCGCCAGCGGCTCCAGCTCGGGGTACACGATCGCCGCCATCTCCTCGTCGGCGACCGCGGCACAGGCGTCGGTCAGGTAGGTGAGCGTCGCCAGCCACAGCGATGCTTGGTAGCCGTCGATACCCTCGGCCGCGAGCCTCGAGAGCTCACGCTTGGCCTCGCGCTCCATGCCCAGCTCGGCCAGCACCGCGGCGAGCCCGGGACGCCATGGGCCGTCCCGCTCGCCCTCGCCGGCAAGGATCCTGATTACGGGCGCGAGCTCTGCCAGACGCCCCTGCTCGCGGCGAACGCCGAACATCTGGATGCCGTGAGTACCCGACGCATCGCGACCTGTCAGGAGCCGTGCCCAATCGTGCGAGCGCCCCGCCATCGCCTCTGCATCCGCGAGGTTCCCGTCGCAGAGAGCGATCGCGGACCCGTAGTGCTCGGCCACGTGGTGCATGAACGGTTGCGCGGTGTGCTCGGAAAGCTCACGTAGGACAACCACCTCCGCTCGAGCTGAATCGAGGTCGCCCAGAGCGACGAACGTCGGCACGCGCCACGCCATCGCGTCCGTGTGGATCTCGACGTCCCCCAGCTCTTGTGCGATGTCCCTGGCCTCGGTGAGCATCGAAAGGATCTCCTCCAGCGGCGTCGTGCCGCGCGCCCAGTAGGAGCCGACCAACACCCTCGCGAGCCCAGCGCGATCCTCGTATCGCCTTGCCAGCGCGATTGCGTTATCGCGCACGAGCGCGCCACGCTCGCGCTCCGCCACGAAGTCGAGCGCGCGTGAAAGTCCTGCCAGCAGGCCGATCCGCAGCTCGTCGTTGCTGTCGTCAACCGCCGTGAGCGCCTCCTCGAGGAGCTCGATCGCATCGCGTCGTATGACCCCGGGGCGCCAGCACGCATCCTCGTAGCCGATCGCCGCGCGGGCAAGCAGCTCCGCGCTGTCCAGCGCCCGCGCGATCTCCGCAGCGGATGTGAAGGCGTCCAGCGCATCGGTCGCTTTGCCCGCACGATGGCTGGCGCCGCCGAGCTCGAGCAGGGCGCAGACGCGCTCAGGCTCGCCCTGGATCCCGATCTCGATTGCGGTCCGCAGTCGCATGGCGGCGTCGTCGAAGGCAAGCGCGGCGCTGGCCGCCCGCGCGGCGCGCAGGTTGTAGTCGACCGCCCGCTCGGTGCCGCCGAACGGAGCGGCCGCGCCGAAGTGGTGGGCGAGGTCTGCCAGCGCGCGGTCGGAGCCGGCGGCGGCGCTCTCGAGCGCCTCCCCCACGCGGAGATGCAGTTCGGCTCGCCGCAGCCGCGAGAGTCGGTCATACAGCGCCCGGCGCACAATCTCGTGGGTAAAGCGGCATGCCAGTCGCGTGGTGTGAATCTCCTCGATCATTCCGCTCCCGATTGCCTCCTCGAGCGCGGCGAGCAGCTCGGGCTCGGCGATGCCGGCGGCGCGGCGGACCGGCTCGAGCTCGAACTCCGGCCCGGCAGTTGCCGCGAGCTCGAGCAGCTCGATGGTTCTCGGGCCCAGACGCGAGAGCCGCTGGCTGACCACCTCGCGGACGCTTTCGGGCGTGCCGAACTCGCTGAGCGGCCGGGTTACCCTCACCTGCCCACCAGCGACCTCGACGATCCCCGTCTCCACCGCCGTGAGCCAGAGCTCGCAGACGAGGAAGGCGTTGCCGGCGGTGAGGCCGTGAATCGTGCGCGCGAGCTCGTGCAGCTCCGGGTCGTCGGGGTCGGGGTCGCTCCCGGAGGCACGGCTGACGAGGGCAGAGACATCCGCCCCCGAGAGTCCCTCCAGGCGCATTCGCACGACGTCATCGGAGCGCCTGAGGTCGGCAAGCGTCTCCGAGAGCTCCGCGGGCATATCGGCCTCGCTGTCACGGAAGGTCGCGAGGATCAGCAGCCGCGCGCTCCAGGTGGAGCGTGCCAGGTGCCTGAGGAGCAGAAGCGTCGTCGGGTCCGCCCAATGCCCGTCCTCGATCACGAGCAGTATCGGCTGTGTGCGGCTCACGTTCGCAAGCAGCTCGGCGACCGCCGTGTGCAGACGATGGCGCTCGGTATCAGCGTCAGCCTTCACCGGTTGCGCCAGCCCGCCGACCTGGAGGGACAGGTCGGGCAACAGCCGCGTCAGCTCGCCGCCGCCGGCGCCGAGCGCGCTACGTATTTGCGCCTCGTCGGTCACCCGCACCAGGCGTTCGAGCGCCTCGACGAAAGGCCCGTATGGCGTCCGCACCACCGCGTCACAGGCGCCGTAGAGGACGAGCACGCCCTCAGTCGCGACCTGGGCGGCGAACTCACGCGCCAGACGGCTCTTCCCGGCACCCGGCTCGCCCGCGAGCAGCGCCACGCGGCGCCTCTCCCCTTCTGCCCGCGGCATCAGGGTTCGGAGCTTCTCGAGCTCGGCCGTGCGGCCGACGAACGGGGACATCGAGCTCGGGCGCAGCGGCTCCGGAACGTCCAGGATTTCCGCCTCCATAACAGGACGATAGTCAGTCTTGACCATGCCCACCGGTGATCGGCCGAGACCCGAGCGTTCGAATTGGGTCAGCTCGGGTCATGACAGCCACATTCGAGCGCCGTAGGCTCGCCCGCAACAACTCAGAGACTTCGACAGGGGGAACGCATGAGCACCACCGACGCTTTGATACAGACGGCCCGCAGTGGAATGCCCGGATTCCAGGGACGGCTCACAGCCCCCACGGACCCTGGCTACGACGAGGCGCGCAAGGTGTACAACGCGATGATCGACCGGCACCCTGCGCTGATCGCGAGCTGCACTGACTCCGGCGATGTCGCGAAGGTCGTCTCGTTCGCAGTTGACCACGACCTCCTGCTGGCCGTGCGCGGCGGCGCCCACAACGGCGGCGGGCTGGGAACGTGCGACGACGGCGTGGTTCTCGACCTCTCGGGCCTGAAGGGCATCGCGGTCGACCCCGGCGCCCGCACGGCGAGGGTCGGCGGTGGTTGCACCTGGGGCGAAGTCGATGCAGCGACCAACGAGCACGGCCTGGCGACACCGAGCGGGATCATCTCGACCACCGGCGTCGGCGGTCTCACGCTGGGTGGCGGCCTCGGCCATCTGACCCGCAAGTGCGGCCTCACGATCGACAACCTGCTCGAGGCCGACGTCGTGCTCGCAAGCGGCGAGACGGTCCGTGCCGCCGCGGACGAGCACCCCGACCTCTACTGGGCGATCCGGGGCGGTGGCGGCAACTTCGGCGTCGTCACCTCTTTCCTCTTCCGGCTGCACGAGGTCTCGACGATCGTCGGCGGCCCGACCTTCTGGCCGGTTGAGCAGGGCGCCGAGGTGCTGGCCGCCTACCGAGACTTCCTGCCGAACGCGCCGCGTGAGCTCAACGGCTTCTTCGCCTTCGCATCGGTCCCGCCGGCGCCGCCGTTCCCCGAGGAGCTCCATCTCCGCAAGGTCTGTGGGGTCGTCTGGTGCTACGTCGGGGCTCCCGATGACGCCGCCGGGGCGATGGCGCCGCTGCTCGACGCCGTGCCGGAGCCCTTGCTGCACGGCGTTCAGCCGATGCCCCTCCCTGCTCTCCAGGGCGCCTTCGACCCCGTCTATCCCGTCGGAGACCAGTGGTACTGGCGCGCCGATTTCGTCAAGGATATCCCCGACGCTGCCGTCGAGGCGCACGCCAAGTTCGGCGCTGCTATGCCGACGTGGCAGTCGACGATGCACCTGTACCCGATCGACGGTGCTGCCCATGACGTCGGCGCGTCCGACACCGCATGGAACTACCGCGATGCGGTCTGGGGCTCCGTCTTCGCCGGTGTCGATCACGATCCCGCCAATGCCGATGTCATCCGCAACTGGTGCGTCGACTACTTCGAGGCGCTTCACCCGTACTCCGCCGGTGGTGCCTACGTGAACATGATGATGGACGAGGGTGAGGAGCGGGTGCGGGCGAGCTACGGGGACAACTACGGCCGGCTGGCGCAGATCAAGGGCACATACGACCCGGACAACCGCTTCCGCGTGAACCAGAACATCCGTCCCGCGAGCTGACGCTCGGCGCACGCTGATCACCATGCCGCTCTACATGGACCGCCACGATCTCGAGGACGTGACCGCAGCCGACATCGCAGCTGCCCACATGCGCGACCTGGAGGTTCAGGAGGGATTCGGCGTGCGCTTCGTCACCTATTGGTTCGAAGAGGACGCGGCGAGCGGCTTTTGCCTGGTCGAGGCCCCGGACGAGGAGACCGTTGAGGCAGCCCATCGAGCAGCCCATGGGCTGCTTCCGTCGAACGTCATCGAGGTTGATCAGACCGCCGTTCGTGGCTTCTTCGGCCGGCTCAATACCCATCCTCCTGGCGAGCCGTACACAGAAAGCGCCTTCCGAGCCATTCTCTTCACCGACATGGTCGACTCCACGCGTCTTACGCAGCAATTGGGAGACCGTGCAGCGATGACGTTTCTACGGGTGCACGACTCAGTCGTACGTGCGGTCCTGGCACGCTTCGGCGGCAGTGAGGTCAAGCACACCGGCGACGGGATCATGGCTTCGTTCACCTCGGCCTCCCAAGCGGTCTCCGCGGCGATGCAAATCCAGCGGGAGCTGCAGGGGAGCAACGAATCGGCGCAGGGGCACCTGCACGTGCGTGTCGGGGTAGCGGCGGGGGAGCCCGTCACCGAGAAGAACGACCTCTTCGGGGCGGCTGTACAGCAAGCCGCACGACTGTGCGCGGTGGCTCAGCCGGACTGCATCGTCGTTTCGTCCGGGGTGCACGACCTGTGTCGCGGTAAGGGCATCAGGTTTTCCGACAGCGGCCCCATCGCCGTGAAGGGCTTCGAGGAGCCGATCGGACACTTCGAGGTCGAGTGGCGCGCTTGAGCTGCCGCGGGATTGGCCGCATGCGAAGACTGAAGCGCCATGTTGTATTTATTCGTGCGTGTGATCAGCCGAACTGCTAACGCCCGAGATGGGTCGAATCATCGGCCCAAAGCGACGTCGAAGGATCGCGTAGGCGATCCCGCCGCCAGCAATCGGTACGAGCAGGCCGATGGCTTGGTGGAGCAGCACGGCGGCGATGGCGGCGTTGTGGCTGACCCCATAGAGGACCAGCATTCCCCCCATGCCGCCGACCGTGCCGGCGCTGGCGGGCAGTGGGATCGACCCGCCGAGCGCACCGATGATGTAGGCCATCACCACAATGGCGAACCCCGGTGAGGGGTGGGCGTGGATCGCGAGGAACGCTGTCCACAGGACCAGTACGTCGAGGCCGAAGTAGGCCAGCACGCCGAGCACGCTCGTCCAGGCGCCGCGGTGAACCAGAAGCCGCTCCGTGTCGGTTACGGCGTCCGCGAGCGTGGTGATTGCATTCGCGATCTTTGGATGCTTGGGCTGCAGCTGCACGGTATGGCTGCCGATGCGGTGGGCGATCAGCAAAGCGAGCGCGATCCCCGTTGCCGCGATGGCTGCGGGCATCACCGTGAGCAGGAGATGGTGCTCGCCGGCGAAGATGCCGCTCGCGAGCCCAACACCGACAACGATCAGCACGAGCGCATCGACAGCGGTGTTGAGAAAGCTGAGGTTGAACTCCCGCTCGGCGATCAGCTTGTTCGGCATTCCGAAGCGGTGCAGGATGAACGCTCCGACTCCCAAGCCTCCCCACGCCCCACCGGGAAGGAGGAGCCCGCCCGCGAGCTGTGTCCAGGCGACATCGTCGTCCATTCGCCGTGCGTGGCCGTCGCGCGCGAGCAGCTTCTGCGGGTCGATGATCGCGCGCCACGCAGCGACGAACCCGAGCTCGGAGAGCACCTCGAGCGCGATCGCCCCTAGCACCCACTCCCAGGACACGTGCTCGAGGTTGCGCAGCGCCTGCTTCAGCGCGGGAATCAGCTTCAGCACCACGTAGGCGACCGCCAGATATCCAGCGAGCTTTGCAGCGGAACTCAGCAGATGACGCCTGGCGTTGCTCAGTGCACGCCGGGCGCGGTGCTCCTGCACGGACGGGTCAAAGGCGGCCGGACCGGAAATCTCCAAGATCACCCCTCGCTTGGTGGTAGACCAGCGCTCGCATTGCTTGGGTCGAGCATCTCGAGCGCAAGCGCAGACCAGGCGAAGCTCTCGGCGCCCATGCCGCGCCCGTCGTGGGGGTCGTAGTACTCGCGCAGTCCCTCGCGTGCGACCGTTTCGGTGATCCCACGGGCGAGCGTCGCGGCCTGTTGCTCGTAGCCGAGACGCACCATGCCCCGCCATACGAGCCATGCGCTATTCACCCATGTCGGCCCGCGCCAATAACGTCGCAGGCCGTCAAAGTGTTCGCGCAGCGAGAACGATGGCTCATCGAGCGAGACCGAAGGCGGGGCGACCGCCGTCCAGAAGCGGCGCTCGTCGAGCAGACACTCCACCAGGCGGTGACCGATCTCATCGGGCAAGTCGGGCAGCGCAAGTGGAGCAAGTGTCGTCCAGGTCAACGGGATCCGCTCCGTGACGGCCGGTATCGCCGCCGGTAGGAACATCCCGCTCGGCTCGTCATAGAGGCGGGCGATCAGTGCGGGCGTGATCGAGGGCAGCCCGAGCGCCAGGCGTGAGAGTCCGTTGAGCACGTTGGTCTGCACCTCACAGACGACCGGGTCGCCGTCGGCGCGCACCGCGTCGATTAGAAACTTGCGCTTTCGATTGCGGCGCACCAGCTCGATGAAGCCGGGTAGGCCCTGCGCCTCGTGGCGCCAGATCGGGTCAAACTGAGGCGACGCGTCCAAGCCGGACTCGTCGGGCTGGAGGATCCACAGCAACCCGTCGCCCTCCAGGTCGCGCTCGGCGCTGACTGTGGCGTGGTGGGCGACGATCCGCGGCTCGAGCGCCGGATCGCCGACCGCCACCTTCCACGCGAACGCTAGCGCCGGCGGCTGGATCGTCGCGGTCATCGCGTCGTCGTGATCTATGACGTTGTAAAACAGCTCACGCGGGCCGCTGACCGGGTGCTCCCAGAAGATCGTGTGACCGATGAACCCATCCGGCCGCGCTGCCGCGAGCAATGTCTCGAGCTCCGTGCGGGACCGCGCGGGGTCGAAATACCGCCAGGCGATCGCGGCGAAGCAAGAGTCCCAGTACCACTGCCAGCGGTAGCGCCCGGGGCTGGGACGCGTGTAGGCAAACGGCACGCCATCGCGCTCGCCGACGATCCAGCTCCCCTCGAGTGTCTCGCGGCAGCGCTGCTCGAGCACGGTCACGCACGGGAGCTTCGCAAACCGAGCGGCACCGCCGGACTCACATCGATGAGACGCCTTTGGTCTCGCATGACTGAGAGTGGCTTTACTACATCGGTGAGGAGCCACAGCGCTCAGTCGCGCGCAGCGGGGTGGCCCGAGGACCACGGCCAGGTGAGCAGCTGAAGGACTGCAGTTTGGGTGATGATGTGCTGATTCGGACGGTCACTCTCATCGAGGCCCCGACAAGCGCTGGTGCGTATGCCCCCGGTCAGGAGGACGGTCCACGCGCGCTGCTCGACGGGGGCCTGCGCGAAGGGCTGGAAGCGGTGGGCGTCACGGTGCGCATTGGCGGGCAGGCGAGCCCATTTCGATGGCGGCCGGACTCCGAGAACCCGCGGGCCGCGAACGCTGATGCGGTCATCGATCGCGCCAGCCAAGTCGCCTCGCTGGTCAGATCAGCTCCAGCTGGGGACACGATTCTGGTCCTCGGGGGAGATTGCACCGTTGGTGTCGGCACCGTGGCCGGGCTACTGGACCGCAGCGCGCGGCTGGGCCTGATCTATGTCGATCGGCACGCTGATCTCAACGTGCCCGGTAGCACGATCGACGGCGCCCTCGACTGGATGGGTGTGGCACACATGCTCGACATCGACGGCGCCGTCGATCGTTTCGCCGCGCTCGCCGGTCAGCGTCCGATGCTGAGCGCCGGGCAGATCAGCTTTCTCGGGCTCGGCCCGCACACGGACTTTGAGGCTGAGGTGATCGCCGACCGCAGACTGCCCGTGGTCGACGTGCGAAGCACCGTCTCTGATCCGCTGGGCAGCACCCGAACCGCCCTCTCTCCGCTCGTCGCCTGTGACAGTTTGGCTGTCCACTTCGACGTCGACCTCGTCGACTTCCTCGACGCGCCGCTGGCGGAGAACACGGATCGCGGCACCGCCCCATCGCTGAAGGCATGCGGCGAGATACTAAGCGCGCTGCTCCGCGATGAACGTGTGCGCGCTCTCTCGGTAACCGAGTTCAACCCGCATCATGGATCCCGGGACGGGGACACCACCCAGCGTCTCGTGCAGATCCTGATCAAGGTTCTCGCCGAGGCCGAGTAACGCGAATATCGCCGGCCGCGCCCGCCGTGTTTGAAGCCCTCCTCTCCGGTTGGGTCCTGGACGACTCCGTCGAGCGAGACGTTCTCGCTGATCACGATCTTTCCCATCTTGGCTTCTGCCTCAGCGTGCCGGTTCGGGCTCGCGCTTCTCGGTGAGGTTGGGTGCTCCCTCGTTGGTGGTTATCAGCTGTTTGAGACTGTTGTTGATGTAGAAGCCCCAAGCGCTCGAGCACTTCTCGTAGCACTCGACCTCGGGGGTCAGTCCGATGTGACTGAACCGCACGATGGTCCGGTCCTCCTCGCGCGTGACCTCAAAGACCATCTCGCTGCCGACCCACTCGCGAGGGTCATCGGTGAAGTTGAGGTAGGCGTCGAGTACCTGCCAGACGACTCGGCTACCGGGAATCAGCTCGGTGATCCGCTGCTTGGAATAGTGAACGTCCTCGTAGCGATAGGTGAACTCAGCGCCGAGCTGGTCGGTGGCGCCCTCGATGTTCCCCGACCACCAGGCGCGGACGTCGGTGATCGCCGTGAAGGCCTGCTCCGGGGTCTGCTCGACGGTGAATTCAGTGCTGAAGTTCTGCATCGTTATCAATCTCCTTTTGGTCGGTTGGGGTTCACGCCGCGACGGCGAGTGCGAACTGGTGCTCGAATGCCTTGGCCGGGCCGTTGCGCCAACTGTCGGCGAGCTCGGCGGAGAGCGGGTCGGGGAAGATGTCCTCCTCGCCGGCCTCCACCCCATCGAGGATCGCCAACGCGACTGACGCCGGGGTTGCCTTCGGGATCTCGAAGCCACGGGTCATGTCGGTGTCTGTCGGGCCGGTCAGAATCGCGTGCACGCTCACCCCACGTGGTGCCAGCAGCGCGCGCAGTGATTGTGTGAGGTTGAACGCGGCCGCCTAGGACACCGCGTATGCGGGCGTAACCGGAAACGGCGCGAGCGCCATCATCGAGACGTTATTGACGAGCGCGCCGCCGGCCCGCTCGAGCGCCGGCAGGAACGCCTGGGTCACCTCGTAGGTACCGAACAGGTTGACCGCGAGGTGCGCCTCGAGCGCCGCGCGGGCGCTGAGGTCGTCGTACTGCGCGATGCCAGCGTTGTTGATCAGGACGTCGAGATGCTCAACGCGCGCCGCTGCCTCCGCGACCTGCCGGGCGTCGGTGACGTCGATCTGCAGCGGGACGACCCGTGCATCCGGGTGCTCAAACGGCACCCGGGTGCCGGCGTACACCAGCGCCGCGCCCTTGCTCAGCGCCGCGTCGAGCAACTCCCGGCCGATCCCGCGGTTGGCTCCTGTTACGAGGATCGTGCTTCCTTGAATCTGCATTTGTGCCACCTCCGGTGGGCTTGTAGTTGAGTGTGGGCGGCGTCTTCGCGCCGTCCTCACCCCCTACAACTGCGCCGGCGGCGAAAACTGGTCACCGGGCGGAAACCCGAATGCGGAGAACAGCGAGGTGTCGAGGAAAGCGTGGATCGCGGCGATCCGGTCACGCGTGACCTCGAGCACCATGATCGCGTACGGCTCAAACGCGCCAGCCGGGTCGGGGCGATACACCGCGACGGCCGGACAGCCGTTCGCGGTGCTTCTCAGCACCCGGTCGTGACCCCCTTCATCCTCCATCGCAGCGAGAAATTGCCTGATCTCCTCGAGACCCTGCAGCCATAGCTCAAACGGCGGCATAGCGATGATCGCGTCCTCGTGCAACAGCGCTACCAGCGCGTCCACGTCGTAGCGCTCGAACGCGGCGACGTAGCCGTCCAGTAGCTCGCGCTCGACCCTGGCGCTGTCGGGCGGCTCGCTCTCCAGGTCCGCGCTTGCGAGCGCTGCTCGAGCCCGCTTGAGCGCTCCGTTGACTGCATCCTCGCTAGTCTCGAGTAGCTGTGCGACCTCGCTCGTGCGCCAGCTCAGCACGTCGCGGAGGATCAGCACCGCGCGTTGGCGCGGGGGGAGATGCTGCAGTGCGGCGATAAACGCCAGCCGCACAGTCTCGCGCGCGATCGCCACCACCGCCGGGTCGCCGTCGTCGCGCGCGAGCATCCCGTCGGGGATCGGCTGCACCCATGTCGCCTCGGGGCGCGGGTCTCCCATCGCGAGCTCGCCGGTGCCGGCTGGCCCGAGTTCGACCGGGAGCGCCCGCCGGCGGCGTCCCTTGAGCATGTCGAGACACACATTGGTCGCGATCCGGTAGAGCCACGGCTGCAGCCCGCCGCCGTCCGCTGAGCGATCCTCGAAACGCTCGAGCCCTCGCCATGCCCGCATGAGTGTGTCCTGGACCGCGTCCTCGGCGTCATACGGAGAGGCGAGCATGCGGTAGCAGTAGCCGGTCAACTCCAACCTGTAGGACTCTAGATCGCCGAGCCCAGTGCTCTCAGTTGACGAAACCGCACTCACGGCAACCGATACTAGACGTCGCCGCTGCTCCGTTTCTCGTGCGCCGCCAGCCACTCCCCAAACTCGCGGCCGACGATCCGCTCGTCGTGCACCCCAGACGCAGCCTGTGAGGCGAGCCAGACAATCGGTGGACCCATGATCGATGCGTCGAGCAGGTTGCTGCGGATCTCGTCTGTCATCTCCTCGGGAATCATCCCGGTGGCCGTTGCCCCGCCGGGCAGCAGGATGTTCGCTGTGACGGGTGTGTCGGCCAGGTCGGCGGCCATCACCCGGGCCATCGCCTCCACGGCGGCGCCGGACGGGCCGTAAGGCACGAAGCCGCGGCGGGTCATTGTCTGCTCGCTCATCGAGATCATGACCACGCGCCCGCCGCCGGCGTTCAGCATTCGTGGTACCACCTCTCGGGCGACGAGGAATGTCCCGGTCGCCTTCGTCTCGAGTACGTCGCGAAAACCGCCTGGCGTCACCTCCCAGAACGGCTGTGGCTCGGTGATGAACCGTGGGTTGACGGTCCGCATGCCGATCCCGGCGTTGTTGACCAGCATCTCCAGGCCGCCGAGCGTCCCATAGGCGCGGTCGACGGCCGCCGATACCGAGTCGACGTCACGGACGTCCAACTCGATCCCCACCGCCCCAGCGCCGAGCTCCGCGGCGGTGGCTTGTGCTCGTTGCGCGTCGCGGCTGGTCACCGCGACCCGAGCGCCCGCATGCACGAGCGCTTGGGCCATTGCCAGGCCCAAACCGCTCGTGCCGCCGGTCACCAGTACGCGGGTATCGCTCAGCGGCGCCATCACAGCTCAGCGTAATCCGTCACACCGTGACTGCCTGCTGGAAGTAATGCCCCTTGTCGAGGTCGGCGATCAGCCCGGGCTGTGTCGGCTCCCATCCGAGCAGCTCGCGTGTCAGCTTGCTCGATGCCGGCGCGTCGAGCCCCAGGAAGCCGCCCATCCACGTGAAGTGCTCGGCTGCATCCTCGGGAGCGACCGACACCACTGGCACCTCCAGGTGCAGCCCGATGACCTCGGCTATGTCGCGGACCGGCACACCTTCGTCGGCGACCGGATGCAATGTCGATCCCGCGGGTGCTTTTTCGAGCCCGAGGCGGAAGAGGCGCGCTGAGTCGAGGCGGTGCACGGCGGGCCAGCGGTTGGCCCCGTCGCCGATGTAGCCGGAGACGCCCTTCTCGCGGGCGATGCCCACAAGGGTTGCGATGAAGCCGTTGTCGCCGTCGCCGTGGTTGGTCGGGGGCAGCCGCACGATTGATGAGCGGACGCCTTGGGAGGCGAGGGAGAGCGTGAACTCAGCGGTTTCCCAGCGGGCCTGCGGCCCTCCGCCGAAGGCGGCTCCGGCGGCGTGGGAGCCGTGGCCATCTTGCTCGGTGGCCACCTGTCCTGGTGCGACCCCGAGAAGCCCGGAGGCGATCAACAGCGGCCGGTCGGAGCCCGCCAGTGCCTCGCCGATGATCTCCACAGCGCGACGATCCGCGTCGGCCGCGCCCTGGAAGTCTCCCGAGAAGGCGAGGTCGTGCTTGAACGCGAGGTGAATGACGCCATCTGAGGCGTCAGCTGCAGCCCGCATCTGGTCGAGATCGTCGAGCGAGCCGCGGCGTACCTCCACCCCGGCGGCGGTGAGAGCAGCAGCTGAGGCATCTGAACGGGCGAGCCCGACGACCTGATGGCCGGCCTCGAGCAGCTCGGGAACGACTGCGGAACCGATCCAGCCGGATGCTCCGGTGACGAATACGCGCATGACAAACCTCCAGAAAGTGATTGATGACAGTGGCTGCCATCAACATAGCACTCGATGTCAGTCACTGTCGTAAGATAGGATCTGGGCATGGGTCGATGGGAGCCAAACGCGCGGGGCCGGCTCATGCAGGCGGCGTTCGCGCTTTACGGCGAGCGCGGGTTCGAGCAAACCACGGTCGCAGGGATCGCTGAGCGGGCGGGACTGACCGAGCGAACTTTCTTCCGTCACTTCGCAGACAAGCGCGAGGTTCTGTTCGCGGGCGCTGAAGCGCTGCAAGAGCTGCTCGTCAGCACGGTTGCTGAGGCGCCCGCGTCACTTGCCCCGATCGACGCTGCGGCCGTTGGCCTCGAGGCCATTGGCGCTTTCATCCAGGAGGGCGGCGATCTGGCGCGCCAGCGCCAGGCGATCATCGCCTCGAGCACAGAGCTTCAAGAGCGCGAGCTGATCAAGCTCGCATCACTCGCCGACGCGCTCGCCGACGCGTTGCGCGGCCGCGGCGTCGAGGACCCCGCCGCGAGTCTTACCGCCGAGGCGGGGATCGCTGTGTTCAAGGTTGCGTTTGAACGCTATGTCGATGAGGGGAATGATCAGGAGTTGCCGTGGCTGGTCCGGGCATCGCTCGACGATCTGCGGGCTGTCACCGCGGGTCGGTAGGCGCCGGGGATCTGACCACTCCCCTCCTCCCCATCTCAGGCGATCCGCGCCAGCGCGGGGCTTGCGGCCGGGCGGTCCGGGGGCACGCAGACCATGCCGGCGCTGAACCTTGATGCGTGCCACTGGGCACCTCCTGTCACATAGCCCGGGGTTCGGGGGTCTATCCCGTATGACCCGCAAGACACAGATGGTGTGACATCAATGGATGAGCTCGAGCTGACCAATATGTTCGACCGCCAGCGGCCGCATATGCGCGCGGTCGCCTACCGGATCCTCGGCTCGCTGAGCGACGCCGACGACGCCATACAGGAGGCGTGGCTGCGGCTGGAGCGGACCGACGCAGAGCAGATCGAAAGCCTCGAGCGGTGGCTGACGACGGTCGTCGCCCGGATCTGCCTGAACATGCTCCGATCCCGTCGTACCAGAGGCGAGCAGCCGCTCGAGGGCTTTCTGCCGGAGCCGCTCGTCGGCAACCCATCCGGCGCGAGCGATCCGGAGTACGAGGCCTTGCTCGCGGACTCGGTGGGGATCGCGCTGCAGGTCGTGCTGGGCACGCTCGCCCCGGCCGAGCGGCTCGCGTTCGTGCTGCACGACATGTTCGCCGTGCCGTTCGAGGAGATCGCGGGGATGATCGAACGCTCACCCGAGGCGACTCGCCAGCTCGCCAGCCGCGCCCGTCGTCGCGTGCGGGATGCACCGCCCCCAGACCCGGACCTGACGCGCCAGCAGGCGGTAGTGGACGCCTACTTCGCCGCCGCCCGAGAGGGCGACCTGGAGGCGCTGGTGGCGGTGCTCGACCCGGACGTGGTGCTT
>JBEKAM010000055.1:0-17851 GCA_050015915.1 Solirubrobacteraceae bacterium | reverse complement strand
TGCTTGCGATCACCGAGTCGCCTGTAGCACCCACCGCTGGGCTCGCCCTGGTCGACGTTGCCCATCGTTTCCAGCCGCGTGGCGGCGGTCGGATCGTGAGCTTCATGGAGCAACATCCCGCCGGCTTTGCCACGCTCTCCGACGCTGCCGACGCTGTCTCGAGCTACCTCCCCAACCGTCCACGCCCCCGCGACACGAATGGGCTGCGTCACAACCTCCGTCGCAAGGATGGACGTTGGATGTGGCACTGGGACCCGCAGGTGCTGACGGAGGCCCGCTCGATAATGGAGGACCCGACGGAGCTCTCAGCGCGTCTCACCAGGGCCGCCACGCGCCTGCGCCAACCGTGCCTGCTCGTACGCGGCGCCGAAAGCGATGTGCTCAGCGCTGGCATAGCACGCGAGTTCGTCGAGCTCGTGCCGTCCGCCACACTGGTCGAGGTCCCAAATGCCGGCCACATGGTCGCGGGAGATAACAACGATGTATTTACGGCAGCGATCCGCGCGTGGCTCGACACGTTTGCGGTGCGCTGAGATCGCAGGCCGGTGCCGAGGTCTCGGCTCAAGCCCGAGGTGTCGCGCTTGGTCTCGGCTCGAGCATGAACAGCTCGACCTCCATGTCCGGCCCGACGTGGTGATGTGAGACGAACGCCAGCACGTGACGGCCCGACAAGCGTTCGACCTCCGCGGTGAACTTATGCTGCATCGCGTCCTGGAAGGTGCTTCTGGTTTTATGGACGACGGTCATGAGCTGTAGCTCGATCATCGTCTTCTCCACATCTGTGTAGACGCCTCCCAACACGCAGACGAGCAGCTCGTCGCCCAGCAGAAGCGTCCTCGCGGTCGCGGGCACGCGGTGGTGGTAGCGCTGATGCAAGACGATCATCGCGTCGGTGACGGCCACCAGCAACGCGTCACCCGTCAGTGCGGTGCTCGAGACCTTCATTGCGACTGCTCTCTCGTCCTCTCAGGGCGGCAGCGCGCGCGAGGCGAAGGGCGATGACCCAACGTGCGAACTCCCTGGAGCTTAGCGCCGTCCCGGTCGGCTTCGAGCGAGCCGCCCGGAGGCTCCCACCAAATTTCAAATGGGCGTACTATTTAGAAATCGTCCGCGTCGCCCCAGGATCCACTGTCGCAAGATGAGCTCGCGCGACGCTACAAGCAAGCCGGCGACGCACGGCGATGCGCTGACCGCGATCTCGGATGGGATGGTTGCGCTGCTCAAGGAGTTCTACGGGCGTGGCCCCACACGGACGAAGTCCTACTACGAGGATGACCTGGTGGTGTGCGTTCTCCGCGGTGGCTTCTCGCGTGTCGAGGAGACGCTGCTCGAGGGTGGGCGCGGCCCAGCGGTCATTCACCAGCGGATGGAGTTCCAGGAGCTCATGCGCGCGCGCTTCGAGGGGGTCATCGAAGATGCGACCGGTCGCCGCGTAATCGGCTTCATGAGCGGAAACCAGCAGCATCCGGACATGATGTGCGAGGTGTTCATCCTGGAGCCCACCGATCTTGTCGATAACGATGAACTCTCGATGACCGCGGCTCCTCCGAGCTCAGTCTGACGCAGCACCGCGAAGCGGTTGCCTGGTGTCGCTGCCGACACCTCCAGAGCATCTCCGTCAAATCCCGCAAATACCGCGACTTGACAAACATCGAAGTATGAGTAGGGTGAAGTGTGGAGGGCACCATCGTGAGGTTCGTCAATTGGCGGGCAGCACGGCCTGACTTCCCAGAGTCCACAAACTCCGGAGGTCTCAATGGATGGCACTCAGGTCTCAGTAGCCTCGTTCGACCCGGTCGTCGACGGGTGTACCGAGAGGTTCGATTCGATCGCTTGCGTTGACGATCGCTTCCGCCGTGCAAGCAGAGGTGTAGAACCCGGACGTGTAGAACCAGATTCGCCGGGTCGTTACATCGAGATCCAAGGGCCAAATCAAAGGCTGCTGATCGAGCTCGCCGATGAGGTCACACACATCGGCCGCGGTCTGGCAGCCAACCTGCATCTGGACGACAGCTCCGTGTCACGGCGCCACGCGGTGCTCGTCCGGCGCCTCTCCGGCCACAGGATTCTCGACGACCGTAGCTTCAACGGCACGTTCGTCAACGGTAGGCGCACCGAGCAGTCAGATCTATGTAACGGGGACATCATCATGCTCGGCCGCGTGATGCTGCGCTACCTGGACGTCTAGGCCGAATCGTGCGCTTCACAAAGAACCCAAATCACCAGTTTCGCGCCGAGCTGGAAAATGCAGAACTAGCCCTTCGGACAAGCGCCGAAGACCTGGCATCCGCCACTGGGTGGGTGCCAACTGAGAAAGGAATTGCCTATATGCGCGACCATCACCCACACCCTGTCGACCTGTTGGCTAGAAGCAATGCGAGCGACGCGGAAATCCGCGATGCTCAGGAGCACTACCGGCTGGGTATCGATATGGAGAGCGAGCTCGACGACAGCGTCGAGCCTGAGGTCTTCAGAGAAGCGGCGACCGGTTAGAGCGAGGCGTAGTAAGCCGCTCCAGCGCCAGCACGAACGACGAATACGGCGCGCCGGTCACCTGCTGCAGCGCGATCTCGCAAGTCCGGTTGCTGCACACGTGAGCGTCGATGTGGTCCCCTTCGGCCTGGCGCTGGACGAGCTCCGCGGCGGTGTCGCGCAGCGCGGAGGCGGGCAGCTCTGGGTGCAGGAGCCCGCGGTCGCCAGCCATGCCGCAGCAGCTGGTGGCGGCGGGGATTAGCACGTCGTCGGCGAGCGCGCTTGCGATCGCCTCGAGCTTGCCGGCCAGGCCCAGCTGGCCGGTGGCGCACGTGGGGTGGACGGCCATCCGCTCCAGCTTGTGTGGCACTTGCAGTCGTGGGAGCAGCCGGTCGTGAACCCACTCGATTGAGTCCAGGGTCTCGATCTGCTGGAAGCGCTCGCGCTCAGCCTCCTCGAGGCACGGCGCGATCTCCTCGCGTAGCCCCAGCGAGCAAGAGGTCGCGTCGATCACCACCGGCAGTTGCCCGCCGTCGCTCCAGCGCCAGAGTGCCGCGGCGGTCTTCGCTGCCATGTGATCGTGGCCGGCGCTGTAGCCCTTCGAGGACCATGGCGTCGCGCAGCAGTGTCCTGAGACGTCGCTTGGGATCCATAGCGGCAAGTCCGCGCGGGCGGACACCTCCACGAGCGCCTGCGGTAGCGATGGCGCATCGGCGAGTGCTCCGCTCGTGTCGCCAAGCGCCCGGTTGATGGGCGACCCGGTGTTCCGAGGGTTGCCAAAGATGCGGTTCAAGCAGGCAGGCATGTACACCGCCGCTGCCCCCGAGCGCTGAGTGACAGGCAGATGAGAAGGTGCAGCGGGGGGCACGTTGTCGGGCAGCGTCGGCATCAGCTCGCTGCTTACACGTCGTCGCAGCGCCGCCGGCACACTCGCGATCGCTCGCTGGCCGAGCACATCAGCTGCCGCGCCCGCGGCCACGAGCCCTGCCCGGGTGGCACGCTCGAGCGTGCCGTAGCGCTTGGCGATCGCCAGCGCGACCGCTTCTTCGCGCTCGGAACGCTCGCGTGCGCGCAGCTCCTTGACGAGCTTGCCCGTGTCGATCGCCACAGGACACACGCTCTGGCAGCTGCCGTCCGCGGCGCACGTTTGCAGCGCGTCGTACTCGTAGTCGGCGAGCAGTGACTCATACACAGGCGAGCCCTCCACCTGGCGTGCCATCTCGCGGCGCACAACGATCCGCTGCCGCGGCGTGGTGGTGGCGTTGCGGCTGGGACACACCGGCTCGCAGAAGCCGCACTCCACACACTGTGCTGCCGTGTCCTCGATCGGCGGCTGGCTCTTCAGATTTCTTAGATGGATTTGGGGATCGCGATTCAGCACAACGCCTGGATTCAGCAGACCGTGCGGATCGGCGAGTTGCTTCACGCGCCACATCATCGATGTGGCCTTCTCGCCCCACTCGCGTTCGACGTAGGGGGCCATGTTCACGCCCGTGCCGTGCTCAGCCTTCAGCGAGCCGTCGTACTTGCCCACGATCAGCTCCACCAGCTCCTCCATGAACGCCTCATAGCGCTCGAGGTCCTCCGGCTTGGTGAAGTCCGGGGTGAGCTGGAAGTGCAGGTTGCCCGCGGAGGCGTGCCCGGCGACACCAACGAGGAACTGGTGCTTGCCGAGCAGCTCCTGCAGGTCGCGTGCACACTCGGCGATCCGCTCGGGACGCACGCACACGTCCTCGACGATCAGCGCGGTGCCCGGCAGTCGCAGGCGCCCGACGAGGCCGAACAGCCCCTCGCGCACCATCCACGCGAGCTCGATCTCCTCCGCCTCGCGTGAGAAGCGATGCGGTTGGATCAGCTCGTGGGCGGACAGGATCTCATTGGCCGCGGCCTCGCCCGCATCGAGCTCCGCTTCATCCTCACCGCCCAGCTCTACGAGCAGCGCCGCTGAGGTTGGCGGCAGCTCGCGCCACTGGAGCGGCGTACCGGGCAGGTTCCACGCGGCTGCGATCAGCGCCGGCGCGACCATCAACTCGGTGGCCCGCGCGCCCGCGGCCACGAGCTCGGGAACCACCGCCGCGGCGGCGTCGATGTCGGCGAAGTGCACCCACGCGAGCGTCGTGCGCGTCGGCTCGGGGCGTGTGCGCATGACCGCCTCGGCGATGAACGCGAGCGTGCCCTCCGAGCCCACCACCAGGCGGCGGAAGATCTCAAGCGGTGTGTCCGCGTCGAGCAGCGCGCACAGGCGGTAGCCGGTGACGTTCTTGATCTCGTACTTCCGTTTCACGCGCTGGGCCAGCTCAACGTCTGCGAGCAGCTCCGCCCTCAGCTCCAAAAGGCCCTGAGCGAGCTCTGGCTCTGCCGTCGCGAACTGAGCCTCCGCATCGGGTGCCCCGGTGTCGATGACCGTGCCCGAGGCGAGCACCAGCGTCATCGCCTCCACGGTCGAGTAGGGGTCCCAGGTCACGCCGCAGCGCATGCCGCCGGAGTTGTTGGCGATCACGCCGCCCAGCGTGGCGATGTCTTTGCTGGCCGGGTCGGGGCCGAGCTTGTAGCCGTGGCGCGCGAGCAGACGGTTGGCAAGACCCAACAGAGTTCCTGCCCGGACCCGTGCGCGAGCGCCGCCATGTTCGATGCGCACGCCTGAGAACCAGCGACGTACGTCGATCATGATCCCGTCCGTTCCGCCCTGTCCGCTGAGGCTGGTGCCGCCGCCGCGGAAGTTCACCGCGATCCCCGTCTTGCGGGCGTAGGCGAGCACCTTGCCCACGTCGTCGGCGTCGTGGGCCATCACAACGACCGCCGGCAGGCGCCGGTAGGGGCTCGCGTCGGAGGCGTAGGCGACCAGGTCGATCGCACGGGCGAGAACGCGCCCTGTTCCGAGCAGCGCGATCAAGTCGCCGCGCAGCGGTTCCGGTGTGCCCGTCGCGAGGCTGTCAGGTGCGGCGTCGGCGTGGGGCGGACCGGGCGGGCGGCCGATGCGGCGGGTGTGCGGCGAAAGCAGCGCTGTCAAGCGAGCGCCATCCCGGGGGCGACGTCGACCTGCACGAGCCGCGGGCCGTCCTGGGCGAATGCGTCGGCGAGGCCCGCGCGGAGCTCATCGCGCTCGGTGACTGTGCTGGAGGGCACGCCGTAGCTTTCGGCGGTGGCTGCGACGTCGAGCTTGGGCAGATCCAGGCCCGGCGCGCCCTCGACGCTCTCGAGCATCGCGAACCACTTGAGGATCGAGTACTCGTTGTTGCGCAGCACGAGGAACTTCACCGGGATCGAGTACGCAGCGGCGGTCCAGAAGGCAGTGATCGCGTACTGCGCAGAGCCCTCGCCGAGCACGCACACAACCTGGCGCTCTGGCTGCGCGAGCTGCACGCCGAGCGATGCGGCAAGGCCGAAGCCGAGCCCGCCACCGGCGCTGAAGTAGTAGGAGCCGGGGCTGGTTAGGCGCAGGTTGTTGCGCAGCGCGGCGGTGCTCGACGGCGACTCGAGCACGACGATGCCGTCCTTGGGGAACACCTGCGCAAGGATTGTGTGCACCTCGCCGCCCGACAGCTGCTCGCCCGGCGGCGGCGCGTCCAGCTCAAAGCGCGCAGGCGGCGCCTCGCGGTCGGCGGGCTCGTGCTCGGCAGGGCCGCTGTCTGCTTGAGCGCCGCCAGCACGTGCTGCCAGCTCGGCGACGAGTGCGCGTAGCGTGAGCGCCACGTCAGCGACGATCGCGTCGCCCATCGGCGCGCGTGCGGCCTCGTCGGGGTCGCTCGTGATTGCCACCAGCTCGGCGCCCTCCGGCAGGAAGTCGCCGGGAAGGTTGGGGTAATAGGGGAACACCGAAGAACCCGCCACGAGCACCAGGTCATAGCCGGCGAGCGCCTGAGCAAGCGGCGCAACCGCGGGCGGCAGCACACCCTGAAAGGCGGGGTGATCCTCGGGGAAGCCGATGCGCCCGCCGCCTGTGGCGGGCGAGGCCCACACCGGTAGGCGCTGGGACTCGGCCAGCTCTACCGCCGCGTCCCAGCCGCCGCTCGCATCGATCTCTGGCCCGGCCACGAACACCGGGCGCTTGGCCATGCGCAGCCGCTTGGCCAGCGCTGCCACCCGCGCGGGGTCGGCCTGTGCACGGCCATCGACAGCGCGTGCGATCTGCGTGGCGAAGTCCACCGGTGCGACCTCGCTCGCCCAGTCATCCATCGGGATCGACACGAACGCCGGTCCCTGCGGTGGCAGCGACGCGTGGTGGATCGCCTGCGCGAGCGCGAACGGCACGTCCGCCGCGCGCGGTGGCTCGACGCTGAACTTCACATACGGCTTCGGCACCTCGACGGCGTCGCGGTTGGTCAAGTTCGCCTGCAGCGTCATCAGCGAGCGCACCTGCTGGCCGGCGGTCACAAGCAGCGGCGCCTTGTTGGCGCGCGCGTTGAAGATCGCGCCGACGCCGTTACCGAGGCCGGGCGCGGTGTGCAGGTTCACGTGCGCGACGCTGCCGCTCGCCTGCGCGAAGCCGTCAGCCATTCCCACCGCCACCGCCTCCTGCAGACCGAGCACGAAACGAAAGTCATCGGGGAAGGGGCCGAGCATCGGCAGCTCGGTCGAGCCAGGGTTGCCAAAGATCGTCGTCATCCCGCGCTCGCGCCAAAGCTCGAACGCGGCTTCGCGGACGGTAGTCATGCTGCGTCTCGCTCCTGTAGTCGGGTGGGCGCGCAGTCTATAGCCGCTTTAGTGCGCGCGAATCGAAATGCCGTGACATCAGCCAGCATGGATGTCTATGCCGTCCATGCTCCCCTCGGATATCGCCCGGCTGCTGCATCGACCCGGCTACCTGCGCTACTTCGCGGTGGTCGCCACGGCCCGCGCCACCGGCACGATGTTCAACGTTGCGGGGGTGCTGCTGGTCCTGCAACGGACGGGCAGCGTCGTGCTCGCTGGCATCACCGTTGCCGCGGCGACGCTGCCCGGCGCGATCACTGGCCCATTTCTCGGCGCCTGGCTGGATGTCGCCAAGAGCCGGCGGCGGCTGCTGGTTCTCGACCGGCTGGTGACGTTGGCGTCACTGGGCACGCTGCTGTTGGTCGCAGGGCACGCTCCCAACTGGCTGATACCGCTCGTCGCCGTGGCATACGGGATGACTTCGCCACTCTCCGCCGGTGCGTTCTCGAGCCTCTTGCCCGAGATCGCCGGGCCGGAGTTGCTCGACGTCGCCAACACATTTGAGGCGTCGAGCATCAACGCGGCATTCATCGTTGGGCCCGCGCTCGCTGGTCTGATCTCCGGGCTCGCCAGCCCGGTCGCCGCGATCGAGGTGCAGATGGCGACAGGCGCACTGCTGATCGCGCTGATCGCCGGCGACAAAATCTACGAGCTGCGCCCACCGTCCACGGGTGAGGCCCCGCAGCGGCTCCTTGCGGCGGTATCTGACGGGATGCGCAGCATGTGGCGGATCGCTGCGCTGCGCTCACACGTGCTTGCGTCGGCTATCTACGTCGCCGGCTGGGGTACGCTGGTGGTCAGCTTTCCCCTATATGCCGAGAGCGTGCATGCCCGCGCGGCGGCCTCCGGCTACCTGTGGGCGGCCATCTCGCTTGGCTCGATGCTGAGCGCGTTCGTCTTTCGCAAACGAGCGCTGAAACTCGATCCCAATCTGCTGATCGTGGGGTCGTTCATGGCGATGGCCCTGTCCGTGATGCTGTGGCCGCTGGCGAACACGCTCGCTGGTGCGCTCGCGCTCGTGGCGCTTACCGGCACGCTTGAGGGGCCGAGTCTCGTCGCGCTTGTGAAGGTGCGCCAGCAGCTCGTGCCGGTGCACGTGCGCGGGCAGATATTCGCGACCGTCTTCAGCCTGGACATCGCCGCAAGTGCGATTGCCTCGGCGCTCGCGGGGCCACTACACGCTATTGCGGGGACCACCGCGACGCTGTTCGCGTTCGGGGTCCTGATGCTCGTCGCCGGTGTTGTCAATCTCGCCACCGGCAACGCCGCGGTCATCGTCGATCGAGGTTGAGCTGTAGCTCTCGGGGCGGGCGCGAACGCCGCCGCGGACGGCGAGCGCCTGTGGTTGGACCGTGACCAAAAGGGTAACGACCTACGAATGGGCGGCCTGTATGGTGTCGCCCGCCTACACGAATGTAATCAAACTATTCGAATTGGACGGGAGGTGAGACATGAAATCGACGCGACTTGTGGCGCTGACGGCCATGCTCACGCTCGCGTTTGCCTCGAGCGCCGATGCGCAGACTTCGATCACGGATCGGTTGTCGGCTGATCATGCGGGCGTAGAAGTGACCTCAGAGCCAGCTGGGACCACCGAGATACACGTCGCTGTGATGTCTGATCTCGCCGGCGACGGGATCAGCTACCTCAACATTCCCGCCTCGCAGGCGAGCTATGTGCCCGCGCCGAGCACTCCCGTCGTGGATCTGCAGGCGTTTGGAGTCGATGGGCCGATCGGCGGTTGGGCAGGGCGGCTGCAAACCACCGAAGCGGGAGACGAAGAAGAAGCAACGCAGGAAGCGGCCAGCGAAGGCTCCCTGTCAGAAACGCCTTCAGGCTCTCTGCAGGCTCCTGAAAGCACCCAAACGCCCCTGACCGAAGAACTCGAAGAAGTGCTCGGCGCGACCAAAGCCAGCAAAGTCAACAAAAAAAAGAAACGCCGCGAAGAAGCAAAGAAACGCCTCGAAGAAGAAGAAAAGAAACACCGCGAAGAAGAAAAGGAAGGCGGCCAGGAACACACGGTGGTCGGCGTCGACTCGGGCGGCTGGTCGGGCGCCTCTACGTTCACCGACCTCGCCAAAGGCGGCGTCACCTACATCCGCACGACAAACGCATACGCGAGCCATATCGAGCCTGAAAGTGATGCCGCGGGCGTCCACATCGCGACCGTGGTGTTCGGCACGGAAGGATCCATCGCGGCGATCAGCGCGAGCGGCTATGCCGCCGAAGTGAAGTCCTACTTTGCCAAGTACGGACGGGACGGCGCTCTTACCGTCGAAGTGCTGAACGAGCCTGGCAACGGCGGGTTCTGGAGCGATCCCACCGACTACAGCGGATACGCCAAGCTCGCCAAGGCCGTCCATGAAGCGCTTGCCACGCTGCCAGCCGCATCGCGCCCAGTCGAGCTGTGCTCGTGGGATGGCGGTGAGGCCAGCCCCAACCCGGACAAACCGTGGGGTGAGGGGATCAAGGCCGCGGGAGCACTGCCCTATTGCGACGGCGTTACCGTGCACCCCTACGGCGGCAAGACAGGCGGCGATGGCGGAGCGCTGGGCGGGCGCAAAGATGTCGAACTCGCGCACAGCGAATCGGGCAAGCCCGTGTATGTGACGGAGATCGGCTGGCCGACCGCCGTTGGGCAACCGCCAACGGGTGACAGTCAGCAGTGGACTGAAGCGCAGCAGGCAGCCAACATCACCGGCTTCATGAAATGGGCAGATGGCACCGGGTACGTGCCAATGGTCATCTACTTCAACTTCGTCGACTACGGCACCAACGACTACTACGGCATCGAGACAGCCGCCCGCAAGCACAAGCTCGGCTTCGCAGCACTGGCGGAAGCCAGCGCACGCTGGTGAGTCAGCCCGTCGCTGGACGATCGTCTGCCTGATATACGGAACTATTCAACTAAGCCGGCGGATGTTGACTGCGCCCGCGGATGACCGCCTGGGCGGCTGCCACGCGCGCGATCGGCACGCGGTAGGGGGAGCAGGAGACGTAGTCGATGCCGGAGTTGTGCAGGAAGTCGATCGAGTCGGGGTCGCCGCCGTGCTCCCCGCATACGCCCAGTTTCAGCTCTGGCTTGGTCTTGCGTCCCAGCCACGCGCCCATGCGCACCATCTGCCCCACGCCTGGCGTATCAAGCGTCTCAAACGGCGAGCGGTCGAGGATCTTCACATCGATGTAGCGACCGAGCACACGGCCCTCGATGTCGTCGCGGCTGAAGCCGAGCGCCGTCTGCGTGAGGTCGTTGGTGCCGAACGAGAAGAAGTCCGCGTCACGCGCGATCTGATCTGCCTGAAAGCACGCCCGTGGCAGCTCGATCATCGTGCCGATCAGATAGTCGCCATGCGCATGCTCCGCGGCCACCCGCTCGATCAGCTCGCGCATCAGCTCGAGCTCGCGCTCGTAGGCGACCAGCGGCACCATCACCTCGATCCGCGCGCGAGGCGTCCGCGCGGCGGCGGCGAACAGCGCGCGCACCTGCATCTCATACAGCTCCGGGAACAGCAGCCCCAGGCGCACGCCGCGCGTGCCGAGCATCGGATTTGACTCCTGCAGCTGCTCCACGCGCTTGCGCTCCGGCGAACCCTCGGGCAGATCTGACGGGTGCGGCAGGAACTCGTGTAGCGGCGGGTCGAGCAGGCGCACGGTCACCGGTCGGCCGTCGAGCGCCGTGAGGATCTGCTCGAAGTCCGCCTCCTGCAGCGGGCGCAGCTGCTCGATCGCAGCGGCGCGCGTGGACTCGTCATCGGCCATGATCACCGCCGCCATCAGCGGTTGGCGCTCGCCCAGGAACATGTGCTCGGTGCGGCACAAGCCGATGCCTTCCGCGCCCAGCTCGATCGCCTTGACCGCGTCCGTGGGGGTGTCGGCATTGGCCCGAACCCCAAGAGTCCGCAGCTCATCGCACCACGAGAGCACCGTCTGGAACTGCTCTGAGACCTGCGGCTCCACCAGCGGTACATCCTCGAGCGTGATCTTGCCGAGGCTGCCGTCGATCGCGATGCGGTCTCCCGCATGCAACACGTTGCCGTTGATGCGCACCTCGCCGGCCTGCATATCCACCTCGACGTCTCCCGCACCGGTGACCGCAGGGCGACCCATGCCACGCGCGACCAGAGCCGCATGGCTGGCCTTGCCACCCTCGCTCGTGAGGATGCCGCGCGCGGCGTGAAAGCCAGCGACGTCGTCTGCCTCGGTGAACGAGCGCACGAGGATCACATCGCGGCCCTCGGCGGCGGCGCTCACCGCGTCGGGGGCGCTCAGCACGATCTCGCCCTTCGCCGCGCCCGGGGAGGCGGCGACGCCGGTGGCGATCACTTCATAGGCAGCGCTCGGGTCGAACGTCGGGTGAAGCAGCGCGTCGAGCGTTGAAGGATCGATCGTCGCGATCGCCTGCTCGCGGCTGAGCAGCCCCTCGGTGACTGCATCCACGGCAAAGCGCACCGCTGCCTGTGCCGGGCGCTTGGCGTTGCGCGTCTGCAGCATGTACAGCCGCTCATCCTGGACGGTGAACTCGGTGTCCTGCATGTCGCCGTAGTGGCGCTCCAGCGTGCGCAGGATCTCCATCAGCTGCGTGTGCACGTCCGGCAGCCATGAGCGCAGCTCGCGGATGTCGCGCGGCGTGCGTACGCCGGAGACCACGTCCTCGCCCTGGGCGTTTGCCAGGAAGTCCCCCGACGGCTCCGGTGCGCCCGTCACCTCATCGCGCGAGAATGCCACGCCGCTACCGCTGCTCTCGCCGAGGTTGCCGAACACCATCTGCTGCACGTTCACCGCCGTGCCCCACTCATCGGGGATGCGGTTGATGCGCCTATATGCAACCGCCCGCTCGCCCTGCCAGGAGTCGAAAACCGCGCGGATGGCATGCGTGAGCTGCGCGCGCGGATCGGAGGGAAACTCATAGAAGCTCTGAAACTCCCGCGTCAGCGCGATCAATGCCTCGACGTCGAGCTCCGTGTCGAGGGCAACTCCACGCTCGGCCTTGCTCGCCGCGATCGCCCGCTCGAATCGCTCGCCTGAAACGCCGATTACCACGTTGCCGTACATCTGCACGAAGCGCCTATAGGAGTCCCACGCGAAGCGCTCGTTGCCCGAGCGCTCAGCCAAGCCGACGACGGTGTCGTCGTTGAGCCCCAGGTTGAGCACCGTGTCGAGCATCCCTGGCATCGACTCGCGCGCGCCCGAGCGCACCGACACGAGCAGCGGATCGGCCGCGTCCCCCAAGCGCTTGCCCGCCTGTGCCTCCAGCCGATCGAGCGCACCCGCGACCTGCTCGTCCAGGCCGTCCGGGAAGGTGCCGTCGCCGCGCATGTATGCCACGCATGCCTCTGTCGTAATGGTGAACCCTCCCGGAACGCGCCCGGCTCCAAGCACGCGGGTCATCTCCGCGACGTTCGCTCCCTTGCCCCCCAGCAGATCGCGCATCTCGCGTGAGCCATCGACGAAGTCGACCACCCAGGAGGTGGCGGAAGTGGGGGAAGGTGAGGTCAAATCTCTGGGTGCGGGGCGAGACGGACGGGTTCTCCGCGCCATTCTTCCTCAATTACGCATGTCATTGAGGTGAGCCACTGCTTACCCGGAGATCTCCTACTCAACCCATCTAGGATTCCGCGGCATGGACACCGAGCTCGAGCAACTCCTCGACAGTCTTTATGAGGAGGGACGTGAGCACGATGCGAGTACGGCAGACCGCCGCGAGCGCATGCGCAACGTCGAGCCCGAGAGCGCGCGAATGCTGGCGGTGCTCGTCCGTGCGCTGCGACCGCAGAGCATGCTCGAGCTGGGCACCTCCAACGGCTACTCGACGATCTGGCTCGCCGACGCTGCCCGCGCTGTGGGTGGGCGGCTGACGAGCGTCGAGATCGATCCCGGCAGGAGCGCGCAGAGCGAGCAGAACCTCGAGCGCGCGGGTCTCGGCGAGCACGTGGAGCTGCGGTTGGAGGACGCGCAGGCGACGCTTGCTGGCGCCCCCGATGACTCCTGGGACTTGATCTTCCTCGACGCTGAACGGCCCGCGTACACGAGCTACTGGCCTGACTTGCTGCGCACGCTGAGCCCAAGCGGATTGCTAATCGTGGACAACGTCATCTCCCACGAGCACGAGCTCGTCGAGTTCCGTGCGCTGGTCGAGAGCGAGGGGCAGGTGATGGAGGCGCTCGTGCCGATCGGCGCGGGGATGCTGATGGTGGTCAAGCATGCGCTCGACGATGGTGGCTGATCGCGCGACGCTGATCAATCACGGTCATCGTCGAGTCGCTTGAGATCCTCGAGGTCCTGTGGGCGATTGGCGGCACGCTTCATCGTCCGCAGATGCTCCGTCAGCGCGAGCAGCAGCTCATCGGGCGCGAACATCGCTGGGCGTTCCGTGCGCAAGCTCGCTCATGAACCGGCTCAGGCGCAGAGTCTCCTCGAGACGCTCCCCCGGCGTCTTCTGGTGATCATGTGCGTCTCTCGCGCGTGTTGCCCGTCCCTCACGAGCGATCTCCTCTGGTGTCCAGGGCCCCTGAGGCTCGAGTTTTGACTCTGCCGCCATAAAGGGATTCTAGATGGTCGGTCCACGGAGGCGATAGTCACCCGGTGTCCGCGTGCTCAAATAGTGCGGCCAGTCGTGCGTACTGCTCGGAATCCTCACCCAGGATCTCGCGCACCCAGCCGAGCACTTCACGCTCGTCGATCGTCGTGCCCCAGGCGACCATCTCTTCGACGTCCAACCAGTCCTTGGGCCGGTCGAACACGACCTTGCACACGATCAGATGCTCCGGGCTGAGGATCGGGATCCGCACCGGGCCGAAGCTGACCTGGCGTGAGTGCACGGCCATCTCCCGGTGGAGCTCGAACGTGGCGAAGAAGAGATCAAGATACGACCCGTCCCAGTCCAGCCGCGCCTGACCGTCGCGCTTGATCAGAGCTCGGTCGGCGGGGGAGACGCTCACGCCGAGATGGGTGAGGGCGCCCAGCACGGGATCTGCGTCCTCGGGGGGGACAGTGACGTTGACGTCAACATCGGTCGTTGCGCGTGGGTTGCGATACCAGGCGAGCGCTATGGCACCGCCGAACTGATGCGCGACGCCCATCGAGTCGAGCATCTCGTGCGCCGCCACAATCCGTCCGGCAAGAGCGCCCAGGCTCCCGGTGGCACTCATCTTCAGGCTGGGTGTGGGGAGGCACGACGGCGTTCGACCAGCCGTGAGAGCACCGGGAACTCCAGCGGTGCGGGCGGCCGCGGAGGCTGGTTGCGGGTGACGGCGTCGGCGAAGCCCAGTAGGTCGACCAACGCCGTCCCCGGATCGACCGGCCTGAGGGCCGGCGGGCGCTGCAGCGCGCGCGCCATTCGGCGCGATGCCTCCACGAAGCTCCTGCGTGCATCTTTGTCCTCTTCTCCCACGCTGACCGTCGTCGGCGCCCCCGCTCGGCGCCCCGACACAATTACCGCGTCCACGTCAAAGGGTCGCTGCGCCCGCCGGGCAGCCTTGGCGAGAACCGCATCGGTCAGCACATTGAAACCGGCAAGACTGCGCGCCCGCGGACCGTTCGGTGTGTGCAGTGACTCCCGAATCTCAAAGCGTCCCTTGGGGCGTGTAACGACATAAGCCATACCCACTAGGTTACCACTAGATCCTACCCACTAGCCGTGATCTTTAGATGACGTGACGGGGAACACTCGGTGGTTGCCTCCCGGCGGTGCCACTGTGCGAATTCCGGTCATAGGCATCGGCGCCTGATATCACTCGCGCGTGGAGATGATTCGCGCCGTCAATCTCACGCTTGTACCTGATTTGCAACCGCCCACAGGCGAGCCACGATGAGCACGCCTCCGGGACGGGACACGGTCGCCTGGCCTGAGCTGAGCGCAGCACAACTCGTCGACATGGCGACGTTCGGCAGCGAGCGTCAGACCGAGGCGGGGGAGCTGCTGTTCCAGGCCGGCGAGGCGTCGTATGACCTGTTCGTTGTGCTCGACGGCGAAGCGGAGGTGCTGCGCGAGAGCGGCGGCGAGGAGGCGATCGTCGCCACGTTCGGCCCCGGCGGCTTCATCGGCGAGATGACGCTGCTGACCGGCCAGCGGCGCTTTCTCACCGGCCGCGTGACCAAGGCGGGACGGGTAATGGTGATCGAGCAGGACGAGTTCCGGCGGCTGATGAGCCTGCGTCCGGCACTCGCCGAAACGATCTTCAGCGCGCTTGTCGCGCGGCGCGCGATCCTGCGCTCGGGGCAGGGCGCTCAGGCGATCAAGATCATCGGCTCGCGCTACTCGCCCGAGGCGATGAGCCTGCGCTCGTTCGCCGAGCACTCGCGGATCGCTCACACGTGGATCGATCTCGAGCAGGCCGACGACGTCGACGCGCTTTTGTCGAGCATGGGCCTGAGCTCCCAGGACACACCCGTGGCGATCACCCCCAACGGCATGCTCCGCCACGCCACGCCCGCGACGTTCGCGGAGAAGCTCGGCCTCACCTTCCAGCCTGTGCCCGGCTTCATCTTCGACCTGATCGTCGTCGGCAGCGGCCCCGCCGGCCTCGCCGCCGCCGTGTACGGGGCCTCCGAGGGCCTCAGCACCGTCTGCCTCGACGGCGTCACTATCGGCGGCCAAGCCGGGTCGAGCTCGCGGATCGAGAACTACGCTGGGTTCCCCAACGGCATCTCCGGCGGAGACCTCACCGGGCGCGCAGCCGTCCAGGCGATGCGACTTGGCGCGCGGCTTAACTCACCGTGCGAAGTCGTCGGCCTGCGCACGGAGGGGAGCTTCCACGTGGTCGTGCTGCGCGACGGCAGCGAGATCCCTACGCGGGCGGTGATAGTTGCCTCGGGTGCCCGCTATCAGCGCCTGCCCGTCGATGACCTCGAGCGCTTCGAGGGCGCAGGCGTGTACTACGCCGCAACCGACCTCGAGGCACGAGTGTGCGGCGGCTCACCCGTGCTGGTAATCGGCGGCGGCAACTCCGCCGGGCAGGCTGCCATCTACCTCAGTCAGGGAAAGTGCGGTGTCACGCTCGCCATCCGGCGCGAGGATCTCACCCAAACGATGTCCCAGTATTTGATCGAGCGGATTGAAGCCGACCCGAACATCGAGTTGCGCACACGCGTGGAAGTCAAGGGCCTCGCAGGGAGCGACCGGCTCGAACAGGTCACGCTCGGACACCTCGACACGGGTGAGCAGCAGGAAGTCCCATGCTCAGGCCTGTTCTGCTTCATCGGCGCACGGCCTGAAACCGCATGGCTCGGCGGCGGTGTGCGCCTGGACCCCGACGGCTTCGTCCTCACCGACCGCCAGCTCGCCGAGTCGCCCGATGCGGATGCGTCTGCGTCGATACCCCTGCCGTTCGAGACCTCTGTGCCCGGCGTGTTCGCCGCGGGCGATGTTCGTCATGGCTCGATGAAGCGGGTTGCCGCGGCTGTCGGCGAGGGGTCCAGTGCAGTGCGGTCCGTGCACGAGCGGTTGGCTACACAGACATAGTTGCGCACACAACTAATAGCGGCTATCCTTGAAACATGGAACTAGGGCTCGCAACCTTCGCCGATCTGAGTAGCGGCGTCACACCCGAGCAGCGCATGCGCGATTTGGTGGAGGAGGTCGAGCTTGCCGACCAACTCGGGCTCGACGTGTTTGCCATCGGCGAGCACCACCGCCCCGACTTCCTCATCTCCTCACCCGCCGTGGTGCTTGGCGCCGCCGCCGTCAAGACAGAGCGGATCCGGCTTTCCAGTGCCGTCACCGTGCTGAGCTCGGATGACCCCGTGCGCGTGTTTCAGCAGTTTGCCGAGGTTGACCTGCTCTCCGGTGGCCGTGCCGAGATCATGGCCGGCCGCGGGTCGTTCATCGAGTCCTTCCCCCTGTTCGGCTATGACCTCGACGACTACGACGACCTCTACGCCGAGAAGCTCGAGTTGCTGCTCGCCATCCGTGAGAACACCCACGTGACGTGGTCCGGGCGACACCGTTCCGCTCTTGTAGATGCCGGCGTGTGGCCCAGGCCCGTGCAGCAGCCGCTACCCGTGTGGGTGGCCGTCGGCGGCTCGCCCCAGTCGGTCATTCGCGCCGGCAAGCTCGGGCTACCGCTCACCATCGCCATCATCGGCGGTCAGCCCGCCCGCTTCGCCCCGCTCGTCGAGCTCTACCGCCAGGCCGCACAAGAGGCCGGTCATGACCCAGCCCAAACCCGGCTCGCGATCAACACACACGCATTCGTCGCCGAGGACAGCGCCCGGGCTGACAGCGCGTTCTCCTCTTCATATCTTCAAATGATGAATCGCATCGGCCGCGAGCGCGGCTGGCCGCCGTCAGGACGGCGCGAGTATGAAGCCCTGCGCGCGCCCAGCGGAGCGCTTGCCGTCGGCTCGCCCGAGCAGGTCGCCGAGAAGATCCTCTACGAGCACGAGCTGTTCGGGCACGATCGCTACATCGCGCAGATGAGCGTTGGGGCAGTTGCTCATCGTGATGTGCTGCGTTCCATCGAGCTGTTCGCCACGCAGGTGGCGCCCGTTGTGCGGGCTGAGGTTGATCGGCGCGAGGCGACTGCGGATGATTCGTCAGCGGGTGCTGACGCAAGTTTGTCTAACGCTTAGACCCTATGGGGCGTCGGTTCTCTTGTTGGCGTGTCCGGTGGGCGTTGTAGGAGGGTCGGCACCCCGCTCATAGATGTGCGGGGACTGGGCCGCAGGGTGGTCCTGCGGCCGACACCCC
>JBEKAM010000054.1:0-25710 GCA_050015915.1 Solirubrobacteraceae bacterium | reverse complement strand
GAACTGCTCGAGCGTCGCGCCCATGCCGCCGTCGTAGATGACGACGCGCTCTTGGATCGCTTTACGGTAGTCGCGTTCGGGCATGGAGGGAATGCTAGTCCGTCTTTCTTCCAGACTCAGGCGGTGGCTTTGCCACCTGGCGTTGGCGTGCACGCGGATAGACTCAATCGCGGGATGCTCAAGGCAGCCGATGTCTTGTGCTGGGGCGAGTTCGGTACATGCGGGATGTGATCGAGCTGGGCGGAGGGCGCAAGCCGGGTCTGCTGTTCGCCTCGACGCTGGCTGTGCTCTGCGCGTGCGCGGGGAGCATCTTTGCGTACGCGATCGACTCGATCAGTTGCTTGAACGACACGACTGCACCGACCGTTGCTTTCTGCAGGGAGCCGGGGGCCGAAGTGATCGCGCCGCTGATCCTTAGCCTCGTGCCACCTCCGGCGCTCGTGGTCGTCGCCGCGATCGTTGGCGTTCGGCGCCGGCGTTACAAGCCGATCGTGTGGGCGGCGATCGTACTCACGCCACTGCCGCTCGTACTGGATGCCGTCCTGTGGTTGTGAGTGATATGCCCACCGAGCGTGCTTGACGGCCAGCGACGAATAATGAGGTGACGGGCACGGACCCTGCACCCTTCGGGCAGGCTCTCTACCCGGCCCGGACGACAGGCCTGTAGCCCCCTACGAACGCAACCATCGGTTAAGCGTCCAACATCTGTGAGAGCCGCTTCGCAAGGGTCCACACTTCGCGGCGATCGTCAAGCTACTAGGGGGCATTTCGATGGATTCGCAAGTTCTGCTCGAGGCACCTGCCAGTGAAAAAGATGGGCGGATCGCGCAGGCCTGGCCCGATGAGTCGGAGTGGGCAACGGCTGCCAGCGGGGCGCGGATCACACGCGCCACGGTTCCCAGCGAGCCGCTCGTCGCGGTCGTGGGGCTCAGCCACACCGGCCTGCCGAGTGCGATTGCGCTGCGCCGCGCGGGCTTTCGCATCGTCGGCATCGACACGTCCTCCAGTCGCCTAAACGACATTCGCAGCGGGCGCGCGGACTTGCTGGGTGTGCGTGCGGAGGATCTCCGCGACCGCCTGTCCGACGAGGGCTTCGTGTTGACGGACAAGCTCGAGACGGTGGGCACGGCAGAGATGGTCCTGATCTGTGTGCCGACGACGATCGACGCTCACGGACACCCGAACCTGGAAGCGTTGAGGCGCACATGCGCGACGGTGGTGCAGCACGCACGCTCGGGCCAGACGCTCGTGCTGACCTCGACAACCTATGTTGGCGCCACCCGCGAGCTGCTCACGCAGCCACTCGGCGAGCGCGGTCTGTGCGTGGGCGAGGACGTATTCGTGGCGTTCTCGCCCGAGTGTGTGTCATCAGGCGCTCGCGTCGAGGGGTCCTCGCCGACGCCACGAATCGTGGGCGCGGTGAGCGAGACGTGCTTCAGGCGCGCATCGGAGCTACTGCGCCCGATCTCCAGTGATCTGCACCGCGTCTCCTCGCCGGCGGCGGCGGAGATGGCAAAGCTGTACGAGAGCACCTTCCGCGCGGTGAACATCGCGCTTGCGTTTGAGATGGCCGATGCGTGCCGGGCGCAGGCGCTCGACCCGGTCGAGGTCACCGACGCGGCGGCGACGAGGTCGTCCGGCTTCATGGCGCACTATCCCTCTGCGGGGGTCGGCGGGCACGGCGTTGGCGTCGATCCCCACTACCTGCTGCATTCGCTGCGCGAGCGCGGATGCCCGGCGCAGCTGGCCGAGGATGCGCTGCGCATCGTCGCCGCGCGACCGCACCGTGTGGCGATGCGTGCGCACGAGCTGCTGCTGCGCTCCGGACGCTCACTGCGAGAGCTACGGGTGCTGGTGGTGGGCGTCGCCTACAAGCCGGGCGTCGCCGACTGCGCCAATGCGCCCGCGGTGGAGATCATCTCAAGGCTGCTTGCCGACAACGTGCGGGTCGACTTTCACGACCCGCTCGTGCCGGTGCTGTACGTCGACGGCGAGGAAATGCAGGGAGTCGACCCCGACCCGCGACGCGACGCGTCTGGGTTCGGCCCCGAAGACTACGAGCTGGCGATCGTCGTGGGACTGCAGCCTGGCCATGACTACGGCTGGCTCGGGCGTTGCCCGCAGGTGCTCGACTGCACCTACCGCGAGCGCACCGGTCGCCGCCACTTCCTCTTGTGAGCTAACGACGAAAGCGGGGGCGCGTGGCGGCCAAGGCCAGCGCCTCGGCGTTCCAGCGTGGCCCACGGCCCTCCCTGGGGCCGTGGGCCATACAGGGCACGTTCAGCGACCAGCCCGGAGGGGTTGTCCGCACCATCGGCTGGTTTTTAAGCGTGTCGCGTCAGCGACTTGTTGTGGGTTAGTCAGTAACCTATAATAAGGGACTGTTATGTCCAAGTTTGTGCGCCGCCTATGGAGCACTGACCCAGGCTCGGGCTTGTCCCGGAAAGACCGCATGTACTGCGAGTACGAGGCCTATATACCGGACCTGATTGCGGGGCGGAATATCGTTCTCGACGGGGACGTGGCAGCCGATGTGGCCGATGCGGAGCTCGCGATCGCACGTCTGGACGGTGACGCTTCTGCGCTGGTCGAAACCGAGGCGCTGGCGCGCATCCTGCTGCGGGCCGAGTCGGTCGCATCCTCCCGGATTGAGGGCTTGCAGGTTGGGGTGGGGAGGCTGCTGCGTGCTGAAGCCGAGCGAGATCTCTCCGGGCGCGCCAGAGACGTCACTGCTACAGAGGTGCTTGCGAATATCGACGCGATGCAGTTCCCGTTTCGCTCGTGCTGGCGACGTGGGCGCAGGACTACATCGCGGGACTATCGATCACCCGCTACCGCGGTTCAGCATCGTCGCGAGCGGCACGCGAAGCGACCAATGTGTGGGTCGCCCGTTTCGCTGCGGCCTGTAGTCGGGCAGTCGCCGACGCCGCCGCATTCGAAGCGCGTGTCGCGGGAATCGAGGAAAGCTGGCGTGCGCAGCTGGGGCCGATCCGTCGGGGCTCAGCTACGGAGCTCCTGCTGCGAGCCCTACCCGGGGCGCCACTGATTACGGTCGCTGGTGCGGCAGCGCTTGTCGGCCGTAGCTACGCCGCCGTCAATGGGGCGTTGGCGCGACTGCTCGAGGCGGGCGTGATTCGCCAGGTAGGTGCCGGACGCCGCAATCGGGCGTTTGAAGCGCCGGATGTGGTTGCTGCCTTCACCGACCTGGAGCGCCAGCTCGCAAGCCCGACCGGCAACACGAGCGTCGCTGCCCCGGTGCGCAAGGTCCCGGCCCGCCGGGCGAAGCGTTGACCTCGCCCGGCGTCCACGACCCGCGCATCTACTTGATGAAGAGCATCTCCGAGTACTTCGGCAGCGGCCAGAGGTCGTCGGCGACGAGCTTCTCGAGGCGGTCGCAGACGTCACGCACATCGTCCATCGCGACGATCACCGTGTCGCGCATGTAGAGGGCCTCCTTCTGCGCGGAGTCCGACGGGTGGTTGTCGTCGAGGTTCGCGTCCTCGAGCTTGAGGATCGCGAAGTGCAGCTCTTTCACGAGCGGCTCGACCTCGCCGACCAGGTCCTCGAGGCCGCTGGCCTTCAGTTCGTTGAGGTACCTGATCGCCGCCGGCAACAGCATCGTGCGCGAGATCGACGCGGCGGTCTCGGCCTCGATGTTGAGGTTCATCACGTACTGCTCGGTGTACACGTCGTAGCGTGCCTCGAGCTCGCGCTTGGAGAGGATCTTGTATTTCTTGAACGTGGCGACCGTCGATTTCTCGACGATCCACGGCAGCGCGTCGGGCGTCGTTTTGAGGTTCGCCAGCCCGCGCTTCTCGGCCTCCTTGTGCCACTCCTCCGAGTAGCCGTCGCCGCCGAACACGACCCGCTTGTTGGCCGCCCAGGACTCTTTGACGATCGCTGTGATGGCCTTCTCCAGCGTGGTTGAGCCTTTCAGGCGGGCCTTCAGCTTCTCGGTCAGGTCATCGACTGCCTCGGCGACGATCGTGTTCAGGACGGTGTTGGGGAATGCCGGAGCCGCGGTTGAGCCAAGCGCCCGGAACTCGAACTTGTTGCCGGTGAACGCGAACGGGCTCGTGCGGTTGCGATCTGCGCCGTGGAGCGGGAGCGGCGGTAGGACAGGGGTGCCCAGCCCCAGGAAGGAGCCGGGTTTCGACGGCTGCACTTTGCCCGCCTCGATCGCCGTGAACACCTTTTCGAGGTCGGTGCCCAGGAAGATCGAGATGATCGCCGGCGGAGCCTCGTTCGCCCCGAGACGGTGGTCCTGGCCTGCGCTGGCGATCGAGGCCCGAAGCAGCTCCTGGTGAGTGTTCACCGCCTGGATCACGGCCGTGCAGAAGAACAGGAACGAGAGGTTCTCCGAGGGCGTGTCGCCCGGGTCCAGCAGGTTGGCGCCGGTGTCGGTGCCCATCGACCAGTTGTTGTGCTTGCCCGAGCCGTTTACCCCGGCGAAGGGCTTCTCGTGCAGCAGGCAGACGAGGCCGTAGCGGCGGGCGGTGTTCTGCAGGATCTGCATCGTGATCATCTGGTGGTCGGAGCCGACGTTCGAGTTCTCGAAGATCGGCGCGACCTCGAACTGGTTGGGAGCGACCTCGTTGTGGCGCGTCTTGATCGGCACGCCGAGCTTTGCCAGCTCCAGCTCGACCTCGAGCATGTACGCGAGCACGCGCTCGGGTATCGACCCGAAGTAGTGGTCGTCGAGCTCGTGGCCCTTCGGCGGTTTGGCGCCGAACAGCGTGCGGCCGGTCGTGAGCAGGTCGGGGCGTTCGAAGAAGTACTGCTCGTCGATCAGGAAGTACTCCTGCTCGCAGCCGGTCGTCGTGAACACGTGCTTGGCGTCGTCGATCCCGAGCAGCTTGAGGGCGCTGACGGCCACGCCCGAGAGCGCGTCCATCGAGCGCAGCAGCGGGATCTTGTTGTCGAGCGCCTCGCCCGTCCACGACGTGAACGCCGTCGGGATGCACAGCAGCGTCCCGTTCGGGTTCTCCAGGACGAAAGCGGGCGAGGTCGGGTCCCACGCGGTGTAGCCGCGGGCCTCGAACGTCGCGCGGATCCCGCCGCTGGGGAAGGAGGATGCGTCTGGCTCGCCCTGGATCAGCTCCTTACCGGAGAACTCGGCGATCGCGTTACCCTCGCCGTCGGGGCCGTAGAAGGAGTCGTGCTTCTCTGCCGTCGAGCCGGTCAGTGGCTGGAACCAGTGTGTGTAGTGGGTGGCGCCTTTCTCCATCGCCCATTCCTTCATCGCCTGCGCGACCTGGTCGGCGATCGTGGCGTCGAGCGCCTCGCCGCGCACGAAGGTCCGCTGCAGCGCCTTGTAGACCTGCTTGGAGAGGCGGTGGCGCTGAACGGAGGCAGAGAAGACATTGGCCCCAAACACCTGGTTGCTCTTGAGGGTCAGGTCGAGAGACCCGAGCGCGGAGCCGTTGGCGCTCCACTGCGCGGCGGTGACGTTTTGCTGACGGGTCCTGGGCATGAGTGGGGTTGAATCCTCCTGAGAGATGGGAGCTTAGAGCCCGCCCCTGCGCGGGCTCTAACGAGGGCAAAGCCGAAGGCAATCGTAATGCCAAGTCGCGCGAAGGGGATCACCCAATGGCGAAATCGAAAGGCAGATCTTTCGACAGCGGGCCAAACTCAGGGAGTCGCGGGGAACTCGCCGCCTTCGATGCGCCCGGTGGCCGGGTTGACGTGTGTGAGCTTGGGGGCCGGCGCGATGTTGACGGCGAACTGCCCTTCGACGGGGGCGCCGGATGCCAGCCGCGCTTTCGCCTTTCCGGCGAGCCCCGCATAGACGCTGTAGTGGACAGTATGGGTCCCGGCCTTGACGGCTACCACGTGCCAGACAAACTTGCGGGTCTTGCCGGGCGCGAGCGCGCCCAGCGCCCAGGTGTTGACGTAGGCCGTCTGGGCGCCCCCTGGCAAGCTGACTTCCTGGGTGCTCACAGGCGGGGAGGCGATCGCCCCCGGGCCGCGTTCGATCGCCCACACCGGCCGTTTATCAGCAGCCAGTTCGGAGTAGTTGGAGGCATAGTCGAACGAGTTGACGGTGACGGCGATGTCGGGCACCGTGTGCGCGCCGGTGTTCTCGACCTCCAGTTCAAAGCTCGTCGGGCGGGCTATGGCTTGGCTCGTGGGAAAGCTCGCGTGGACGACCTTCACGGCGTATGTGCCGGCCGGTTCGCCCGCGTCCATACGCGCCCCGCCGCCACACGCGGAGACGAGCAGTGCACTCGCGAGCGCAAGCGCCAAAGCGCTGGGTGTGCGGGCGGATCCGTGCGCCCGACGAGGGACGTCGCGAGCGCGACGCGGGACCACCAAGAAGCCTTTCCACCTCCCCCTCACGTGAGGCCACGATACCAGCGGTGGTGGCGCTTCGTCAGCGCCTGTGGGGGCATGCTCGACAGCTGGTTGTTGGCGTAGAGTGATGCATCGCGTAGAGTTGGTGGAGCACTGATCGCAACCCGAGGAGGGGCAGGGAGAGATGGTTCGTAGTGCCGCCGAGCGGGTGTCCGTGCCGCTGAGGCATGTGCTCGAGGAATTCGGGGACATGATGATCCTCACGGGTAGGACGATTTGGTCTGCGCTGCGCCCGCCGTACCCGTACGGGGGCGAGCTGGTTGCGCAGTTCCTGTTCACGCTACGTCTCGTGTGGTTCCCGCTGCTGCTCTCCACGGTGGCGATTTGCTACGGCGCTCCCGGTCTACAGGCGGCGGACTTCCTGAGGATCTTCGGCGCGCTGGATCGTCTTGGTGGGTTCTTCGTGATCGAGGTGGTGCGGGAAATCGGGCCATTCATCACGGCGATCGTGGTGGCGGGTGTCGCTGGTACTGCGATTACCGCGGACCTTGGTGCGCGCAAGGTGCGTGAGGAGCTTGATGCGCTGCAGGTGCTGGGCGTGGACCCCGTGAAGAACCTGGTGGTGCCGCGTTTCCTCTCGCTGATGGTCGTTACAGGCCTGTTCGACATCTACGCGCTGCTGTTCGGAATCTACGGCGGGATCATGGCGGAGATCTTCAACGGCGGTGCGCTGGGGCCGTTCTGGGGGACGCTGTTCGCCAACGCCTCGACCACCGATCTGTGGGGGTCGGTGCTGAAGACGACCGTGTTCGGCGCGATCATCGCGATCGTCTGTTGTTACAAGGGCATGACGGCGTCTGGTGGCGCCGAGGGAGTCGGGCGCGCGGTCAACGAGGCGGTCGTGATCGCCTTCCTGGGGATCGGCGCGTTCAACTACGTGTTCACGCAGACGCTCCTGGCGACGCATCCGCAGATCCTGGTGATCAAGTAATGAACGAACTGCTGGCGATGCCGCGTGAATGGCTGGCGGCGACAGGGGAGATTGCGCGCTTCACGGGGCAGATCGTGCGCGATGTGTTCAGCCTGCGCGTGTTCAGGTTCTTCGGCGAGGCGTTGCGTCAGTCGGGGATCTTGATTGTCGGCTCGACGACCGTGATCTGGGGCCTGGTGTTCCTGATCGGCCTGGGTGGCTGCGGCATCCAGGCTGGCTACTTCAACCAGTCGACGGGCACGCCCAACTACGCGGGTGTGTTTGCGGCATGGTGCAATCTTCGCGAGGCAGTGCCGCTGGTGTTCGGCTACATGATGTCCGCGAAGGTGGGGACGGGGATCGTGGCGGAGCTCGGCGCGATGCGCATCTCCGAGGAGATCGACGCGCTGGAGGTGATGGGCGTCGACTCGATGGTGTTCCTCTGCGCGACAAGGTTGCTGGCAACGTGGCTGGTGCTGCCGTTCATGTACATCGCGGCGATCGGCGTGGCGTTCTCAGCCTCATATCTGGCGATCCGGCGATCGTGTTGGTGGCGTGTTACTACGGCTACAACGCCAGTGGTGGGCCTGTAGGGGTGGGCAGGGCAACCGCGAAGTCGATGGTGCTAAACCTGATACTCGTGAACGTGATCGACGCATTCGGAACACAGATCTTCTGGGGTACCAACGCGCGAGCCCCAATCGGGGGTTGAGGATGTCTGAGGAGGAGCAGGAGGGTATTGAGCCACGCGAGGAGCCGCCCCTCGCGCCGGTGGGCTACGTCGAGCGCTCCGATCGCGAAAAGGCACGCACGGCCGAGCAGGACGCGGACGAGTTCCGCTACCACACGGGGACGATTCGTCCCTCCAAGGAGCCGGACGCGATCGAGTTCATCGACGTGCACAAGTCGTTCGGGCGCAACCACGTATTGCGCGGTCTCAGCATGGGTCTGCCGGAGGGCAAGATCTCGATGATTCTAGGGCCGTCCGGCACGGGCAAGTCGGTGTGCATCAAGCACATCGTCGGGCTGCTCTACCCCGACGAGGGCGACGTGATCGTGCACGGGCGATCGATCCCCAGCCTGCCCGACGCAGAGCTGTTCGAGCTACGCAAGAAGTTCGGCGTGCTGTTCCAGGACGGCGCGCTGTTCGGGTCACTCAACCTGTATGACAACGTCGCGTTCCCGCTGCGCCAGCACACTGAGAAGGGCGAGGATGAGATCGCGGAAATCGTCAACCGGCGCATGAAAGAGGTGGGGCTCGGGGGCGAGGGCGCGAAGATGCCCAACGAGCTCTCCGGCGGCATGCGCAAGCGCGCGGGCTTCGCGCGGGCGCTCGTCCTGGACCCTGAAATCGTGCTGTTCGACGAGCCCGACTCGGGCCTTGACCCTGTGCGCACGGCGCTGCTATGCGAGCTGATCAAGGAAGTGCACGCAGAGAACGGCGGTTGCTACGTGGTGATCACGCACGACATCATGAGCGCGCGACGCGTCGCCGAGCACATCTCGGTGCTATGGAAGGGCCGGATCGTCGAATCCGGTCCGGCGGAGGAGCTGTTCGCCTCGGAGAACCCCTTCGTGCGCCAGTTCCTCTCCGGCGAAGCGGCCGGACCGTTGGGCATGGAGTAACCCGGTCCCGGGGAGCCGGTGGCGATTAGCCTTCTTCTGTTGTGAGCTCGTCACGAATCTTCTCCAGCCTTGCGGGCGCTGCGGCTCGGCGGCCGCGGTTGGTGATTGCGGTTGCGATCGTGCTGGCGCTGGCTGGGGCAGGGTTTGCGTTGCGGCTGCATCCGTCGGCGGCGACGAGCACGTTCGTATCGAGCTCGAGCCCCGAATACCAGGCCACGCAGCGCTTCTACAAGAGCTTTGGCGAAGAGCCGATTGCGGTGCTCGTGAAGGGCAATCTGCAGCAGCTGGTGTTGAGCACGGACATCGAGCGACTGGCAGGCCTCGAGGGTTGCCTTGCGGGCAAGGTGCCGGAAAGCGCGCTGGCGGAGGAGGGTGGTGTGAACGGGCCGTGCGGGCAGTTGGCGCGCGCGCAAACCGTGAAGGTGGTGTTCGGCCCGGGCACGTTCCTCAGCGAGGCGGCCGAACGCAGCGACGAACTGCTGACCGCGGAGACCCACCAGGCGGAAGCTCAGGCCAAGCAAGCTGAAAAGGTCGTCTACCGCGCCGCAATCGCACGCGGGCTGGGAGCGTCGCAGGCACGCACCCTCGCCCAGCAGGCGCACAAGGTCGAACTGGGGCGATTCGAAGAGAGCCTTGCGACGCTGGCGCTCGAATACGGGCTGACGGCGCGCCCCAGCATCGAAGACGCGAACTTCGTCTCGGACGTGGTGTTCGACTCGACCAAGACCGCCGGTACCCCCAAGTCGCGTTTCGCCTACCTGTTCCCGAGTCCTGACGCGGCGCTCGTGTCGGTGCGGATGAAGGCGGGTCTGTCCGAAGCAGCGCGGATCCGCACGATCGCATTGATCCGGAAGGCGGTGAAGATGCCTCAGTGGCATCTGACGCACGGGGAGAGCTATCTGGTAACGGGCGAGCCGGTGATCGTCTCGGATCTGACCAACGCGATCAGCCACTCGATCGAGCTGTTGTTGATAGCCGTGCTGGTGGTGATGGCGGCGACGCTCGGCCTGGTCTTCAGCGGTAGCCCTCGCCTACTGCCGCTCGCGCTGGCGTTGCTTGCCGCTGCGCTCACGTTCGGTGCGCTATCGATCGTGGGAGCGTCGCTGACGATGGCATCGATCGCTGTGCTACCAGTGCTGGTGGGTCTGGCGGTCGACTACGCGATCCAGTTTCAGGCGCGCGTCGGCGATGAGCTTGAGCGCGACGCTCCTGGCGCCGCGGTGGCGGCCAGGGCGCCCGCCCTCGTACAACGTGCTGCGGCCCTTGGTGCGCCGACGATCGCAGCGGCGGGTGCGGCGAGCGCGGCGGCGATGCTTGTGTTGCTGCTCTCTCCCGTGCCGATGGTCCGCGGCTTCGGCGTGCTGCTTGTGGTCGGCGTGGCAATCGCGCTGTTGTGTGCGCTCACGGTTGGTGCGGCGGCGATCTCGCTGTCGCTGCGAACGACCACTGTCGGCGTCGGCAGCGGCAGGCTCGCGGGCACGCCTCTGGCGGTCGCCTGGCGAGGGGCACGCGAGCTGGTGGCCGACAACCCGCTGACGCGGCTATTCACGCGCGCGGCGCTGGTCGGCACGGTGCGCCGTCCGGGGCGGGTGCTCTGTGTGGGGTTGGTGCTGGCGGCGCTCGGTTGGGGTCTGGACACGCAGACGAAGGTGCAGACGGACATCACCAAGCTGGTGCCGCAGAGCCTCGGCTCGTTGCAGAGCCTGAACACGCTCGAGCGCATCACCGGCGTAGGTGGCGAAATCGATGTGATGATCGAAGGCCAGAACCTGACGAAGCTCTCGACGATCGAATGGATGACTGCCTATCAGAAGCGCGTGCTCGCACGCTTCGGCTACAGCGCCGCGAAGGGCTGCAGCAAGGCGCGGCTGTGTCCTGCGTTCTCGTTGCCTGACCTGTTCGGGGGACAGACGACGGCTGGCTCCGCGACAGGCGCCGCCGCCACGACGACGAGCTCCGCGAACGCGCCCAAACTCTCGCAGCGCTTGATCGACGGGCTGCTGGGCGTGATCCCGCCGTACTTCTCACAAGACGTAATCACGCCCAGCCGGCACGTGGCGACGCTGGCGTTTGGCATCCGCCTGATGAGCCTCGACGAGCAGCAGCAGCTGATCGAACAGATGCGCTCGAGCCTGCATCCGCCGGCGGGAGTACACGCCAGCCTCGTCGGCTTGCCAGTGCTGGCGGCCGCCTCCGGCTCGCAGGTCGCCGACCCGTGGCGGCGCCTGGAGACGCTGCTGGTCGGCCTCGCAGCCGTTGCGCTGGTGCTGCTGCTCGCCTTCCGCGGAGATCGCCGCCGCGCACTCGTGCCGCTAGTGCCGATCGTCATGGCTACCGGCTGGTCAGCGCTGATCCTGTTCGCGGTGAGGGTGCCGCTGAACCCGATGTCGGTGACGCTGGGCGCGCTGGTGATCGCGATCTCGACCGAGTTCAGCGTGCTGCTATCCGAGCGCCATCGCCAGGAGCGCCTCGCCGGCTACGACACGATCGAAGCGTTGCGCCGCAGCTATCGGCGCACGGGCGCCGCGGTGGCCGCCTCGGGCGCAACCGCGACGATGGGCTTCGGGGTGCTGGTGCTCTCGGAAATCACGATGCTGCGGGATTTCGGCCTGGTGACATTGATCGACCTAAGCGTCTCGCTTGTGGGCGTGCTCCTTGCACTTCCTGCCACGCTGGTGATCGCCGACGCGGCCGCTGAAGGTGGTCGAGATCAGCCGGTGCTGAGTGATCTTGGAACGGCAGCGCGTCGTCTGCGCGGGGTGCTGGTCCGCTCGTGAGTCATCCCCGGTATGCGCGCTATGCCGGGCTGATCGGACTGTTGATCGTGGCGCTCGTGGTTGTCAACACGTTGCTGGTGCGCTCCGATGGCGCGGCGGGTATCGCCCCTGGCAAGATGCTCGCGCCGTTTGCGGTTCCGCTCGCGCTGGGCAACTTGCAGGGCGACGCGAACATCGCCACCCACGCGCACGAAGGCTCCGCAGGCAACGTGCCCGCGTGCAGCGTGCGCGGGACGCAGGTCCTGAACCTGTGTCAGCTCTACGAACACGGACCGGTCGTGTTGGCACTATTTGTGAACGGTGGTGGTTGCACAAGGATTCTGAGCGAGATGCAGGCGCTGCTGAAGGGCTTCCCGGGGGTTAGTTTTGCCGCGGTGGCGATCGAGGGGCAGCGCAGCCAGTTGCGTCGGCTGGTGCGAGCACGTGGCCTGACGCTGCCAGTCGGCATCGACGAGGACGGCGCAGTGGCAACCATTTACAAAGTGTTCAGCTGCCCGCAGGTCAACTTCGCATACCCGGGTGGCGTCGTGCAGAGCAAGGCGCTCTTGCGCACCCCCTCGCTGGCCGAATTGCGCGCGCGGGTCGGTCAACTGGTGGCCGCGTCGCGGGCGCGCGGATGGCAGGAGGTCAAGGCGTGAGCGGTGCTGGCAAGTCTGCTCTCGGCTGGCGTGCACCTGAGATTGAGCAGGAGCTGCCAGAGCTGCAGCTGCTCACGGGAGAGGCGCAGCACACGCGCGAGCAACCGCTTACGGCCAGCTCTCCGCCGGATGTTCGCCAGCGTCTGGCCGAATTGTCTGACCGTTTCCGCGGCGCGCGGGCGGTGGCGATTCGTCGCGAGCCGGTGCCGGCGGCCTACCGCGTGTTCTTCCGTCACATCGGCCTCGAGCCCGACACCGAGCGAACCCCAATCGAGGCGGCTGTTCTCGAGCGGATGGTGCAGGGCGGCTTTCCCTCCCGCGGCCTGCTCGAGGATGTGCTGCTGGTCGCGCTCGTGGACACGTGCGTGCCCGTGTGGGCACTGGACGCCGAATCGGTAGACGGTCAACTCGGCATCCGTGCGAGCCATGAGGGGGAGCGGCTCGGGCGTTCCGCGGACGCCGCCGTCCTACCCGCCGGGCGCCTGGTCGTGGCAGATGCTTCGCGAGCGCTGGCGATCCTTTTCGGTGAGCTGGCACCGGGACACGAGCCACACTCGCGAACCCGTCACCTGAAGCTGTTCGCGGTCCAGGTCGCGGGGGTGCCGAGCATGGTCGCCGAAGAGGCGCTGTGGTCTTGTCGGACCGCGTTGCAGCCGCGCTAGCGCCCTATGCGGGCAGTGCCAACGCCGAGTTGGCACTGGTAGAATTCATCACTCTGCCGCAGAGGAGGCGGGTGTGAGCAACTTCGAGCAGTCAGTCATTGAGCGCGACGGTCCGGCCCCGGAGGCTGCGTCTCCATGGGACTTCGGTTTTGCTGAGCGACGCCTAGGCGATCGATGCCCCTCCGTCGGGTTTGGGCAAACGGACGAGCGAGCCGCGAGGGCTTCGTTGCGGGTGCAGATTTCGCGCTTGGAGCGGGAGCATTCGCAGATCGTCGCGGAGCGCTTCCCACACATCTGTGCGCCCGTTGCGATGCCCGCTGGCTCTGGGAGTGGGCCAGCGCTACTCGACCTGGGAGAGCTCGAGCGCGCGCGTGACACGCTCGCCGCCGCCGTGCAGGAGCTGCGTGGACGAGCGCTCGAGCGTCTCGAGCATGAGCGCCGCGCACGCGAGCAGCTGCAGCAGATGAGGCTGGAACCTGGCCGCTACAAGTTCGCGCGGCTGCCCGTGAGGGATCTGGGCCAGGGTGTTTGCGGCGTCTGGGAGGTTCGCCCGCGGCTCGGCTTGATTGGCATGCTCGCGGGCTGGTGGGAGCTCAAGCTCTCGTCAGGCTGTCCGTTACCCAGGGGGTCGCGCTCCACGCGCGGCCCCGGTTGACGGCGGTGAGCATCGCGGCAAGCGTGCGGCGCTGACGGTCGGTCATCGAGCCGACCGTCTTCTTCTCGGACATCGGCACCTGGGCGAGGAACTTGCGACAGCGTGTCTGTCCCCAACGACGTTGGCTCATCAGCAGATCAGCGACTGCCATGCTCTCGGCCTCCCAAGGGCATTCGAGGATCACCTCGGCCACGTGGAGCTCGCCGATCGCCACGCGCCGCTTCAGCTCCGCGCGAGCGAGACGAACCTGGTTTGCGCGTTCGAGGGCGCGCATGTACTGCGGACCGACAGGGGCGTGGGCAGGGGCAGGGGCAGCTGTCGCTGTCGCGTTCATTAGGCACTCTCCCGGTCATCTCCGCGCAACTTGCGCGGCGACGACGTGCTTGCTTGTTTTTACGGTTACGCGCTTGCCAGGCCGTGCGACATCAACCGCGAGCCATTGCGGTTGTCCCGCCACATCGCCCCTCCCTACGGCTTGTGTCGGGGGAACGTCGACATCGGTCTTGCAGAGCGCAGGGTGGAAGCTATGACAGGACGGGGGCGCTGGTCAACAGCACGACGAGCACTTCGTACGCTAGAAGCGGGCTTTTTCGATCTTGCCAGGACTTGTGAAGAAATGGACAAGTCGCTGGGCGCGAGTGCGCGACCGCTCGCCCGGCATCCACTAGGTCAGCTCGGCTCTGGTCCCGGCAGCGGTCCATGCTCGGACTCGAACTCGCGCTTTACCCGCGCGAACACTTCGAGCGCTCGGTCGAGCGTGGCGGTGTCGTGGGTGGCCATCACGCTGGTGCGCAAAAGCGCGCCAGCGGGAGGCACCGCGGGGTGTAGCGCGCAGTTCGTGAACACGCCCCCGTCATACAGCGCCCGCCACAGGAGCGCCGCCTTCCAGTCGTCGCCGACGAGAATCGGAACGATCGGTGTGGCGAGTGTCTGCACGGGCGCGTCCGCGGCGATGCTCGTGCGCACCGGCTCGCCGCTGAGAGTCCTGTAGCCGAGTGCCCGCAGGCCGTCATCGAGGTAGCGCGCGCGTTCGAGCACCGTCGCCAGCAGCCCCGGTCCCTCGTCTGAGCGGATGATCCGCAGTGCCGCCAGCGCTGCCCCCAACGCGGCAGGGACGCCAGACGCGGTGAACAGGAACGCGCGTGAGGAGATGCGCAGATAGTCGATCACCTCGGCTGGTCCAGCGACGAAGCCCCCGCACGCAGCGAGTGACTTGGAGAACGTGCCCATGCGCAGGTCGACGCGATCCTCGACGCCCAACAGCTCGCACGCTCCTGCGCCGCGGGCGCCGAGCACGCCCGCGCCGTGGGCCTCGTCGACCATCAGGCGCGCGCCGTAGCGGGCGCATAGCTCGGTGATGTCGACCAGCGGTGCGACGTCGCCCTCCATCGAGAAGACGCCGTCGACGACCACCAGCACACCGCCGCCGTCCTGCTCCGCGCGTTGCAGGGCCCGCTCGAGCTTGTCCATACGGTTGTGGCGGAACGGGCGCATCTTCGCCTTGGAGATCAGCGCGCCGTCGAGGATCGAAGCGTGGTCGGCGGAGTCGACGATCACCGTGTCGCTGGGACCGAGCAGCGTGCCGAGCGTGCCCACGTTTGCCTGATGGCCTGTCGTGAACACGATCGCATCATCGGTATCCATCCACTCGGCCAGCTCGCGCTCGAGCTCCAGATGAAGGGGCGTGGTGCCATTTAGCAGGCGCGAGCCCGTCAGTCCGGTGCCGTAGCGGTGCAGCGCATCCTCGGCGCCCTTCATCACACGCTCATCGCCGGTGAGGCCGAGGTAGTTGTTGGAGGCGAGCATGATCCGTGGTGCGCCCTCCATCTCGACCACCGGCATCGCTGGCGACTCGACGGTGCGGAAGTACGGCATCAGGTCGGCCTCGCGAGCGGCGCGCAGCAACTCCTCACGCTCGTGGCCCCGGACCTTTGCGAAGACGTCTATTGAAGTTGGCATATAGGGTTCTCGCCGATGGCAGTCGAGATCAGGCCCGTGCGCGGCCGCCGTGAGCTGAGCACGTTCATCAAGCTGCCGTGGCGGCTCTATCGTAACGAGCCCAACTGGGTGGCGCCGCTATTGAGCGATCTGAAGGAGCAGCTGGATCCGCGTCGCAACCCGTTCTTCGAGCACGCCGAGGCGCAGTACTTCCTCGCATGGCGCGACGGACGCGCGGTTGGGCGCATCAGTGCGCACATCGATCGCCACCTGCAGGAGTTCCAGGACAACGACTGGGGTCTGTGGGGCTTCTTCGAGTGCGAGCAGGACCCGGAGGCCGCGCGTGGCCTCGTGGGCGCGGCCGAGGAGTGGCTGCGTGGGCACGGTGCGGGCACGATGATCGGTCCGATGAGCTTCACCACTAACGACGAGGCAGGGCTGATGGTCGAGGGCTTCGAGCATCCACCGCTGATCCTCAACCCGTGGCACCACCGCTACTACCAGTCGCTGCTAGAGGACGAGGTGGGCCTCAGCAAGGTGATGGATCTGTACATGTGGAGCCTGCATATCACCGGCCGCGAAAAGGTTCACCCGGCGATCTGGGAAATGGCTGCGAAGGTCGAGTCAGAGCATGGAATCGTCTGCCGCAACTTTCGCAAGAAGGACCTCGAGGTGGAGGTCGGGCGCTTCCTGGAGGTCTACAACGCCGCCTGGGAGCGCAACTGGGGTTTCGTGCCGCTGACCGAGCGCGAGGTACGCCACTACGCCAAGAAGCTGAAGCCGATTCTTGATGAGAACTGGGCGATGGTCGCCGAGAAACGGGATACCGGCGAGGTCGTTGGCGCTGCGCTGACGCTGCCCGACTACAACCAGGTGTTGGCCAAGCTACGCCCACGCGGACGGTTGCTGCCGTTCGGCTGGCTGACGGCGCTGCGCGAGCGCGCAAAGATCGACGCGGTGTATGTATTTGCACTGGGTGTCAAGCCCGCCTACCAGCACACCGGTGTGGCCGCGCGCTTCTACCAGATGCACTTCGATGCCGCCGAACGCACGCCACAGAAGGGTGGCGAGATGGGCTGGATCTTGGAGGTCAACAAGCCGATGAATCGCGCCATGGAAGGCATGGGCGGCGAGATCAAGCGTCGCTACCGAGTGTACGAGCGGGCGCTGTAGAGGGGCAGCCCACCCGTGTCTGGAGCGCCGTCTACACTGGCGGAATGAGCGAGCCCTCCCAGCCGCCAGCCCCGCCAGACCTGGACGCGGGCGCCGGCGAGAGCGAGGAGGTCGACGCGCTTCCCGTGTTGGCAGGCCAGCCGCACGTGCTCGGCCAGCGCGCAGATGCGGGCACTCTCCCAGGCGAGTGGCGCTCTGGTGCACTCCCGGCGGTGCAAGCCGCGGCGGTGGCCGCCGGTGGGTTCGTCGCGGGAGCGGCTGTCGTCGGGCTCATGCACCACCGCCAGCGGCGTTCCGCTGCGCTCGCCAAGGGCCGTAAGAGCGCTCGCGAGCTGAGCCGGCGTGGCAGCGGTCGCGGCGGAAAGACGGGTGAGCTTGCGCAGATCGTGGGTAGCCGCTCGTTCCTTGTGGACGTGCATCTACTCGGTGGCCCGGGCGGTAGTCGCTGAGCGTCGTCACACGCGGCGAGCAGGTGGAGTTGCGCGTAGCGGTCGCGCCGGCCGGTCCGTTCCAGCTGCCGCGCCTAACCGGCGCCGACAGAATGCTGCGCCGGCGCGGTGGCTTGCTGGAACGTCTGCTGCACCACGACGAGACGCCCGTGCTCGTCAGGGTGGCTCTCACCGCCGGCGGCGAGGTGCTGTTCGGCGCGTACGCGGCCAACGCCGAGGCAGCTGCCTATGGCATCGAGCGGATGCGCTTCGCACTGGGGGTGGATGACGACCTGCGGCCGTTCCTGCGCCGCTTCGCCGGCGATCCGCTGATTGGACGCTCGCTGCGCCTTCGGCCGTGGCTGCGCGCGGGGCGCCGGCCGGAGCCGTTCGAGGCGCTCGTGTTGGCGATCAGCGAGCAGCTGATCGAGTACGAGCGCGCGGCAGCGATCCAGCGGCGCCTGGTGGCCTCGCTGGGACGCCGCTGGCAGGACCGCGAGGGAAGGAGCGGTGACCTGTGCGACCTGCCGACAGCGGCTGTGCTGGCGGGCACAGCGCCTGCGCTGCTGCAGTCCTTCGACCTCGGCGGCGCGCGTGCGCTGACGCTGGTGCGGGCCGCACGCGAGGTGGCGCGCGGCCACGTGGACCTGCACAGCCCCAATCACGAGCGGGCGTGGCACAGGCTACGCGCGATCGCCGGTATCGGGCCATGGACAGTCGAGATGCTCGCGCTGCGCGGCCAGGGCCGCAACGATCAGGTGCCAGCTGGTGATCTCGGGCTGCTCAAGCTGGTCGGCAGGCACCTCAGCGGCGGCGATCCCCACGCGCTCGCCCGGGAACACCAGGTCCGTGAGCTGTTCTCGCCATACGGCGAGTGGGCCGGTCTCGCTGCCTGCCATCTGTTGTCCGAGCACAGCCCTTCGACCAGAATCGGACAAATACGAGCCGGACACCAGATGGCGCCCGGCTCGATCACTGGCGAGACGAAAGCGGGAACTGGACCTTGCGAGCCGTGCGTGGCTCACCCCTGAGATCCAGCATCACGCACAAGCAATCATCCGCTGCTGACCTCGTTCTAGCAACTGGAAAATCCAATACTTGAGTTTCGAGTAACAAACAACTCAGTTTGTCTCGCTGGCATGCCTCGCCGATGAGATCGGGCGTGCGTCGGGATGAGATAGGCGGCTGCCAAAGCCGGGTCGTCCGTGGGCCCGAGGCTCGACGGTGGCACCCGTAGCCCGGGGCCACGTTTCGGGTCGCGCGGGCATGTACGCGGCCAGTCGCTCGGCGGTCCTCCTTGTGCGCAGCACGGCCATCGTTGGCTTCGCCAATGGGCCCATGGTTTCCATCAGCGGCTGTGTCGTGGGCGATGCACCCGGAGCAGATACAGCGGGGGCGGAGAGGTAGAAGCTCGTCATCGCGGCCACGATCAGTGCGTGGTGCGCGCCGTCTGGCAAGGACTCTGCCCTTTGCATCGCGCGCGCGGCGATCCAGCCAAGACGGCTTGCCGCTTCGGCTGGAGAGGCGTAGTGGTCGATCAGGTTGTGGTGGCCGTGCTCGAGATCCTTGGCGCGGTCGACGAGGCTGTCGAGCAGGACGTGCAGCGCGCTGATCCAGGGAGCGTAGGCCTCCTGGGTGGCGGCTGTCTCGGCTGCGCTGAGCCACGGTTTGGCGGCGGCGGCAATCAGGGCGAACACGGTCATCGAGGACGCGCCGCCGGCGGCCGCCTCCCACCAGTGCAGCCCGCTATGCGGTGGCGTTACCGCGGCTCCCCACTTTGCAAGCGCTCGCGGGCCGTCGGTGGCCTGTTCGTGGTTGAGGCTCTGGTAGGCGACGATCATGCTTGCCGCGTGTAGCGCTGGCTGAGCGACGGCCGTGTAAGAGGGCAGGGTGCGCAGCGCGTCGCGGCACGTCTGTACCAGCGCTCTGATGTAGCCGTTGTCGCGGCCGCTCGTCGAGTGCGCGTAGTAGTCGGAGTGCTCGCTGCCGGGGTCGAGCGCTCTCAGCAACGCGAGGTGCAGTTGACGGCCGTTGGCTACAGGATCCTGGCTGGGCTGCTCGGAGAGCGTGTCGACATAGTCGTACGTCGTCTGGAACGCGACGAGGGCGCGCACGACGCGCGCACGATATGCGCGTGGAACGAGCACCGCGTAGGCGGCCGCGCCCTCGTAGTTCCCGCGCTCGCTGCTCTGCGTGATCAGCGCCAGCCTGCGCAGCCCCGGATCGGGGATTGCGTGCGCCTGTCCCCGCCAGTGGCGAATCTCCCGACCGAGTAGCGGGAAGACCCCGAACCAGTATCTGGAGGCTGCCCCGGCGAACGCACTCGCCAAGGCGGGTCGACTTCGCGTCCGAGCGACCACCCGAACAGTTTCGTATGTCTGAGCGTAGATACATAGTCATTCCTGAAAACTCGTGCGCGGAGACGCCCGCGCGGCGGCCAGCCCCGGGAGCGCGATCACGGCCAGTGCGATCGCGGCGAGCAGCGCAAGCGTAAGCAGCACGCGTCCCATGCCTACCGCGAATGGTGCCGGGAAGCCCGTCTCGAGCCTCAGCCAGCGGCTGGCGAGTGCGTGACCGTAAACACCGGCGGCTGCGCCCACGGCACAGCCGATGCCAAGCACGATCGCGCTCTCGAGTAGCAACGCCCGCCACAGCTGTGCGGTGTCGTATCCCTGGATCTTCAGTGACGCGAGCCGTGCACGTCGCTGCCAGATGGCGGCGCTCAACGCTGAGGCGACCGCCAGCGCAGCGGCGATCAACAGCAGCGTTGAGATCTCACTGAGCGCGTACAGACCCTGGCGCGCGTTGGCTTCGTATTGCGCCCGACGTTCTTTGAACGTCTGCACGCCGAGACCGGGGCGATGGCCGATCGCCTCAAGGACAGTGCGCCTGCCTGTCGCTTCGCTGACGCCGGGCAGCAGGTTCACCTCGAGCGCCGACGGCAGCTCGGTTTGCCAATAGTGGCTGTAGTCGAGCGAGTTGACGATGATCGCGCCCGGTGACCAACCAAGGTTGGTCGTGATCGCCGCGACCGTGAGCCGGGCGACCCCTGTGGGCGTGGGCAGCGTGAACGAGCTGCCCACGGCGAGATGGTGTTCTTCGGCAAACCCGCCCGAGACGGTCGCCGCTCCTCCTGCCCGCAGCAGCCGTGTGGCACGCGTCTCGTTGCCTTGCAGCAGCTGGCTCGCGGGGATCGGGTGCGTGTCGCCCGTGGGCCGGGCGATGATCCACATGCGACGGGGCCCAACGTCGAGAAACCCTCCCTGGTACACCCGCACCGACGCGATCCCGGGAGCGCGTGCGATCGCTGCGGTGGTGCCTTCCGGGTCAAATGCGTTGGTGGTCAGGTCGTTGCCCCCGGTCGTCACCCACAGCTGCGCTGGGTGCAGGTATTCGCTGAAGGTGGCATCCAGGCCACGCAGCAGGTCGGCGCGTGCGCCGCCGATGGCGACGCTGCCGTAGACCGCAAGGGCGGCGATGCCGGCAAGCGCCACCGATCGCGTGGTGATCGCGCGGAGCTCTGAGACGACGATGATCAACGAGCTACTGCGCACCCGTTCACCTGCCCACCGCAAGATCTGCGCGACACCGGCGAACAGTCCCGGGATCATCATCAGGATGACCAAGGCAAGGGTCATGCCGCCGATGATCGTCAGGCTGGCGGAGACCAGCACGAGCACCGTCACGGCGGCCGTCAGTGCGATTCCCGCGACCGCGAGCTTCAGCGCGCTGCGCGGGGCGAGCACCTCGCTACCTCCGGAACGGTCGCGGAGCACCGCGTCGGTCGGACGGCTCGGCCGTAGGTCCAGCGCGGGAGAGACCGACGCGAGCATCGTCGCGAGCACGCCGCAGCCGACCGCCAGCAGGATGGTCCCGACGTGCAGGGTCTCGCGATCGCCGATCGGAAAGGCGGTCGTTAGATAGGTGGGGATGCGATGCAGGAACGCGCGGGAGAGGATGTCACCGAGCACGACCCCGATCGCCGAGGCGACCACCCCGAGGACAGCGGCTTGAAAGGCGAGCAGGATGACGATCTGGCGCCAGTCATACCCCTGCATGCGCAGGTTCGCCACGAATCGGCGCCGCTCGGGCACGGTCAACAGCATCGCGTTGAGCGCAAGCAGGAAGCCGACCATGATGCTGATCGCCGCGAACAGCTCAGTCGACTGGTCGTTCGGTTTGACGGCCTCGTTGAGCAGGCGCAGCTCGTTGTCGGCGGCCACCACGTTCAGACGTCCGGCGGCGAGTGTGCGCAGCTCGCTCGCGACCAGCCGGTCCCGGCCGCGTCGCGGCTTGACGAGAACCTCCGTGATCAGCCCGCGCATGCCCGTCAGCTGTTGGGCGCTGGAGAGCACCGTCACGGCCAGTGGACTCGAAGCGAGCGTCCCGAAGGTCGAGTCTTTGAGCACCCCGCCGACGATGTAGCGGTGCGCTTTGCCGAGTGCGAGCACGGTGACCCGATCGTCCGGCTCGACGCCGACGGCGCTCGCCACGCTTTCGGGCAGGAGCAGCCCTTCGGTGAAGCGGAACCCGGCCGCGAGCCCCAGGTCGCGTGTGCCGAAGCTGCCCAGATCCGCGACCGATGGTGTCACGCCGAGCAGTTGCACGGACTGTCGGCCACGTGGCCCAACCAGGGCGATGTTCTCGCGTAGCACCGGCGCCGCCGCCCGCACCCCGGAGAGCTTGCGGCTTTCGCTACCCAGCCTTTCGGGGAACCCGCTCGGCGAGCGCGCCGCCAGCTCCAGCCGTGCCGAGCCGACCAGCTGCTGGATGACTTCCCGAGCGGCGCCGGTGAGGCTGGCGTTTGCGACGAGGACCCCCAGCACCAGCGCGACCCCGACCGCGATGCCGCTACCGGCGAGTAGCTCTTGGACCGCGTGCGAGCGCAAGCGAAGGCGGTACAGGTGCACCAGCATGCTCACTCGTACCCCCGCGATCGACGGGTTCAGGGGTATCTTCACGGTGAGGTTGTAGCCTGCTCCGAGCTCATCCCGTCGGCCAGATGGCCGTCGCGGAGTGTGTGGACCCGATCCACGAACTGCGCCGCATCGTGGTCGTGTGTGACCAGCAGCCCGGGAATCTCACGCTCGTGGCAGATGTCGCGCATGAGCGCGAGCACTTCTCGGCTGCGCTTGGAATCGAGGTTGCCGGTCGGCTCGTCGGCGAGCAGCAGGCGTGGTTCGCTGGCGAGCGCGCGGGCGATCGCGATCCGTTGGCGCTCGCCCATGGACAGCTGCTCGGGTGTGTCCTCGGCGCGTGCCGCCATGCCCACGCGCTCCAGCCACGGCATCGCCTTGCGCCGGCCCTCGCGCAGCGTGCAGCCTCCGCCGGTCAGCTTGATCGTCGCGTTGTCGAGCGCGGATGTGTGTGGCATCAGGTGAAAGGCCTGGAAGATGAAGCCCACGTCCCTACGGCGATAGAGCGCTCGCTCGCGCTCGGAGAGCTCTGAGAGATCGCGCCCGTCGAAGTGGACGCTACCGCTGTCGGGTGTGCTCAGCGCCGCAGCCAGCAGCAGCAGCGTCGTCTTGCCAGAGCCGCTTGGGCCATACAGAGCGACGAACTCCCCGCCGGAGACGGTCAGCGAGACATTGTCGATGGCCTTGATCGTCTCTACGCCGCTGGAGTAATGCTTCACGACCTCGCGCAGCTCGAGCGTGCTCACCGCCCGGGCCATTCCGTGCCTGCTCGTCTGCGTCCGGGCAGCGCGACGACCGTGCCCTGTGCCTCGGTCGAGACCAGCTCGCCGTCGGCGATCGAGACCATCACCTTGAATCCCTGCACCGCGGCCATTTCCTCGGAGGCGACCAGCAACGTCATGTTGCGCTCGCTCGCCGCTTTGCGCAGCATCGCATAGAAGCTGTCGCGGTCTCTGAGGCTGGGGAACAGGGCTGGTTCGTCGAGCACCAGCAGCCGCGGGTCTCGCGCGAGCGCTCGCGCGAGCATCACCCTGACACTCTCGGCGGCGGACAGCGACGTCGTCGGCTCCTGGGCGCCCGCGGCGCCGATCTCGACCCGATCCAGCACGCGCATCGCCCTGCGCCTTGCTTCACGCAGGGTCAGTCCCTCGCTTCCCAGCGAAGTGGCCACATGATCGACGACGGTCTCGCCCGGGTTGGCACGCCAGTCAGCGGCGCACATGAACGCGATGTCCCCGCGCAGCAGACGTCCGCGCTCGCCGGCCGCCATCTGCGCGATGTCGCGGCCGTCGAAGCGGATCGTGCCGGAGTCGGGCAGCGCGATCCCGGCGGCGAGACGCAGGAGCGTCGACTTGCCTGAGCGCCGCGCTCCATACACACCCATCGAGACCCCAGCGTCGACGTCCAGCGATACGCGGTCGAGCACTAGCGCCTCGCGGCCGCCATCGGGATACCGCTTGCTGACGTTCAGAAAGGAGAGCAGCGGCGTCATCGCGCGACCGTGCTACTGGCTGCGTTCGAGGAACTCGTTGATTCGTCTACGGGTCCTGGTCGCCCAGTCGATCTCGGCTTCGAGTTGCGCGGACACCGCGTCGCGAGTGCAGTCCATGCACAGTGCCGTCCATGAGCGCGCAGATCCGTCCGTGGGGGAGACGAGCTGAGCAAGTAGCAGGCATTCGCGCTCATATGCCTTCAGGGCGATCAGCACTCGTGGTGCGTCCTGCTGACGCGCCACCGAAAGCTTCGCCTGCAGCCCCAGGCGCACAGGCTCTCGGGGCAAGAGCGTTTCCATCCACATCGTCAACGCTTCGGGTGTCTGCTCGGTGGGGTAGTAGACGAGATGCGTGCGGCGGTTGTTGTTGCGCTTGGGCTCGTCGCGAGAGGCAACCAGGCCGGTCTTCTCGAGCTGCTCGAGCAGCCTGTAGACGTCGTTGGTATCGACTCGCCAAGTCTCGCCGAGGCGTACGGCAAGCCGGTTCGCGAGATCGCCGCCATGGCCCGGGCGCTCAAGCAGCAGGCCGAGCAGCGCACCGCGCAGAGGGGTCGACGGACCCCTCATCCATCTCGTCTTCTCTGGGCTTACGCTCGCCATTGCTCCTCGTCTCGGCCGAGTCGGAGCCGAGCCGGCCTTGTTGGACAATACAGCACGCGCGACCGTTTGCCGAATCATTCCGACATCCTGTCGTCGCCTACGCCCCCTCAGGGCACGAGCACCGCGGCTCCCGTGAAGCGCCCGGCGCGCAGATCCGCGAGCGCCTCGTTGGCCTGCTCGAGAGGATAGGTGGTCACGCGCGTCTGCACGCCGGCGCGCGGGGCGAGCGCCAGCAGCTCCTCGCCGTCGCGGCGGGTGAGATTGGCAACTGAGCGCACGACTCGCTCCTGCCAAAGGATGCTGTACGGGATCGAGGGGATGTCGCTCATGTGGATGCCGCCACAGACCACGGTCCCGCCCGGCGCGAGCGCACGCAGTGCGAGTGGCACGAGCGCCCCGTCAGGCGCGAACACGATCGCGGCTTCGAGTGGCTCCGGCGGCGTGGCGTCTGAGCCTCCCGCCCATACGGCGCCAAGCTCCAGCGCAAAGGCTTGGGTTGTCTCATCGCCGGGGCGGGTAAAGGCGAACACGCGGCGCTCCTGCCAGCGGCAGATCTGCGTGAGGATGTGGGCCGCTGCACCGAACCCGTATAGGCCCACGCGCTTTGCCCCCTCGCACATTCGCAGTGCCCGGTAGCCGATCAGCCCGGCGCACAGCAGTGGCGCGGCCCGCACGCTGTCATAGCTGTCGGGGATCGGGAAGCAGTAGCGCTCGTCTGCCAGTGCGTACTGGGCATATCCGCCGTCGATGTCGCGCCCGGTGAAGCGCGCGTTCGGGCACAGGTTCTCCCGGCCGCTGGTGCAGTACTCGCAATCGCCGTCGGTCCAGCCGAGCCACGGTACGCCCACGCGACGAACCTCGCCGTCACCGCGCTTGAGCTGGTCGCCGGACTCGACAGTCCCCACGATCTGGTGTCCGAGGATGCGCGGCGGGGAGGGGACGTCCACCTCGCCATCGAGCAGGTGCAGGTCGGTGCGGCACACGCCGCACGCCTGCACGCGCAGCAACAGCTGACCGGGTCCGGGCGTGGGTATCGCCCGCTCGACGGCGCGTAGCGGCGCGCCGACCTGCTCGAAGAGCATTGCTCGCATGGTGCCTGTGCAGCCCGCTTGCGCCATAGTTGCAGCAGTGAAGCACGAACCCGCGCACAGCAGATGAGCAGCGCCCTGTACTTCAGCCATCAGGCTTGTCTGGAACACGATCCGCGCGTGTACTCCCCCGCACATCCAGACACCCCGGAGCGCCTGCTGACCTTGGAGAGCGCGCTGGCTGAGCGCGACTGGCTGGGCTGGGAGCGGCGCGAGGCGCCGGCCGCGAGTGAACAGCAGCTGGAGCTCGTGCACTCGGCTGAGCACGTGCGCTTCATCTCCGATCTGTGCGCTCGTGGTGGCGGAGCGATCGATCCGGACACCTTCGTCGGCGAGTCGTCTTTTCGCGCTGCGCTACACGCGGCTGGTGGCGCTGTGGCGATGGTGGCGGCGCTGCTCGCCGACGAGGCGCCGGTTGGCTTCTGTGGAGTGCGGCCCTCCGGCCACCACGCT
>JBEKAM010000053.1:0-21200 GCA_050015915.1 Solirubrobacteraceae bacterium | reverse complement strand
TTGCGTGGCGCGATGGCTGCGGGCGCAGTGTATGGCCTGGGAGCGGTCACGCCGTTTGTCTCGCAGGCGCTTGCTCAGACAGGCAGTGGCGACGTTGAAATCCTCAACTTCGCGCTCACGCTGGAGTACCTGGAGTCGGACTTCTACAACGTCAAGGGCAAAGAAGTTGGCCTGAAAGGGGCCGCGAAGTCCTACGCGAGTATGTTCGGTGAACAGGAGGCCGACCACGTAACGGCGATCACCAAGACGATCAAATCGCTTGGCGGAAAACCAGTGGCCAAGCCGACGTTCAAGATCCCGGCGAGCAATCAGAGCTCGTTCTTGGCGCTGGCGTCGGTGCTGGAGAACACGGGCGTGAGCGCTTACAACGGCGCTGCACCGTCGATTCAGAGCAAGCAGGTGCTGGCGGCAGCGGGGAGCATCGTGCAGATCGAGGCGCGCCATGCGGCAGCGATCAACCTGTTGCTCAGCAAGAGCCCCACGCCCAGCGGCGGCTTCGACGTGCCGCTGACGAAGGCGCAGGTGCTCACGAAAGTAACGCCACTGATCAAGGCGTAGCGGACTTCTCGAGAGCCCGCCCGCAGTCGGCTTGTGAGTGATCCGCGGGTGGGCTCGACACGTAGTACCAGGTAGGTATCCGCCTATTTACAGGCATGTGAACTCAATTTCAGGAGGAACTGAAGACCATGGGACTTGATAATCCAATCCACATCGCATTTCTGCTGATTCTGCTACTGCTGGTCTTCGGAGCGAAGCGGCTCCCCGAGATGGGCCGGTCGCTGGGTGACGGTATGCGCGGCTTCAAGGACGCGATCGGCGGCGAGAACACGCACACGGAGACGCAGCAGCAGGCCGTCCAGCCTGTGCTGGTCGCACAGCCGCAGGAGCCCGCCGCAGCGCCCGCGCACGTGCAGGCAGTGCCGACGACTCAGCCTGTGAGGGAGAAGGTCCCCGCATAAGGGGCCTTCTTTCCGAGCGTTTGGCGCAGCGCACGAAGGTACCGACAACAACCACCCGAACAGGACGATGGGGTAGATCATGGCTGTAGCTGTTGGCAGCATCGGACATCAGGACCGCGTCAGCGTGGTCGACCATCTGGAGGAGCTCCGCGCTCGTCTGATCCTATGCCTGGCTGTGATCGCGGTGGCGTTTGGCTTGTGCTTCTGGCAGAACACTGCGCTACTGAACATCGTCAACGCGCCGCTTGCTCATCAGACCCAGAAACAGGTGAAGGCGGGTAATGGGCCGCTTGGCTCGACATACACCGTTCAACAGAGCGCGCGTACGGTGGCGGTGCAGCTGCAGACGGTGGTACGAGCGCTCGAGCGCCCGAGCAGCGGCGCGTCAGCGGCGACGAAGGCGTCGCTTGCCGGCGTGACGCCCAAGCTCGACGGGGCGATTAAGCACCTGTCGGCTGCGCCTCAGGGCAACAAGCCAGTGACGTTGGGGATCGGCGAGCCATTCACGACGACGCTGGGCGTGTCGTTCATCTTCGCGATGATCCTGTCGCTGCCGGTGATCCTGTATGAGCTGTACGGGTTTCTTTTGCCGGCATTCAGCCCCGAGCAACGGCGGGTAACGACGCCGCTGATGTTGGCGATCCCGTTCCTGTTCGTGGCAGGGGTATTGTTCGGTTACCTGATCGTGCTGCCTGCAGCTGTGAGGTTCTTCCAGAACTTCAACAGCGGCCAGTTCAACGTGCTCGTGCAAGCCAGCCAGTACTACCACTTTGCTGCGGTGGTGCTGCTCGCGATGGGTCTCGTATTCCAGGTTCCCGTGGGTGTTCTTGCGGCCACGCGCGCTGGCATCGTGACGACCAAGCAGCTACGCCACAATCGCCGCTACGCGATCCTGGCGTGCGGTGCGGTGGCGGCATTCCTGCCGGGCGATGCGATCACGCTGCTGCTCGAGACCGTGCCGCTGTATCTGCTGTTTGAGCTGAGCGTGCTGATCGCCAGGGTCATCGAGCACCGCGAGACGCGGCGAGCATTGCGCGATGCCGGGTGACGGTCGCAATCGCCAGCTAGGATCGGGGTGCTCGCAGCGGCGCCTGATAGGCGGTGATCCAAAAGCGGGTAGTTGCCGTAACAATGGCTGTGATGTTCAACCCCCTGCGCTCTGCTGGTGGAAGTGGCTCAACGGAGCGCCTGCGGATGCTCGCGGACGAGGAGCTCATGCAACTCGTGTACCGGAGCAGCGCGGACGCGTTCGAGGTGATCTATGACCGCCACGCGGATGCAGCCTTCTCGCTCGCGTTCCGCATGTGTGCTCAACGGGCGCTCGCGGAGGACGTTGTGCAGGAGGCGTTCCTGTCGTTGTGGCGCACCCGCGCGCGCTACGACCGTAACCGCGGCAGCGTGCGTACGTGGGTGCTCGGCATCGTGCACAACCGCGCGATCGATGCCCTGCGCCGCCGCGCGGTGCGCGATCGCGGCATCGTCGACGGCGAAGGCTTGGAGGAGCGTGTGGCGGCTCCCGAGCGCACGGAGCTGGACGTCGCCCGCCGTGAGGAGGCGCGCGAAGTCCGCGACGCGCTGGACGAGCTTCCAGACGAGCAGAGCAAGGTGATCGAGTTGGCGTACTTCGGGGGCATGACGCATGTGCAGATAGCGTCGATGCTGGACACGCCGGTGGGCACCATCAAGGGCCGCATGCGGCTTGGGCTGGCGAAGATGCGAATGGCGCTGGGTGACCCGACGGAGATGGTGCAATGAGCGCCGAGGACTCACGCATGGACCCGGGGCTGTGCGGCGACAACGCTGCTCCCTATGTGCTTGGGGCGCTCACCGACGAGGAACATGAGGCCTTTCGCGGGCACCTCGAATCGTGCGCGGTCTGCCGCGAGGAGGTCGCTGCGCTACAGGTCGTCGCACTGGCGTGGCTGCGGTGGCGCCCGCAGCTCGTATCGGGAGCGCTCGCGGCGGCGGCGGTGGTGGCCGTGATCGTGATCGCGACCTCTTCAGGCGGCGGCGCTGGGACGCGCGTGATCCGAGCAGAAGTGATCCCGCGTGGTGCGGATGCGTCGCTTCAATTGAGCGACGGTCGCGCACAGCTGGAGATTTCAGGTATGCCGCAGACTCCCCCCCAGCGGGTGTATGAGGTGTGGATCAAACGCTCGGGCTCACCTCAGCCAACGGACGCGTTGTTCACGGTCACCAGCCATGGTGATGCCACGGTGGGGGTGCCGGGCAGCGTGAGCGGCGTGAAGGTGATCATGGTGACCTCTGAGCCGCTGGGTGGTACCAAGGTCCCCACCACCTCGCCTGTGATTATCGCGCGCCTGGGCTAGCTAATTCCCTGTGGTGTAGCTGGTGATCGCTTCAGCGAACGCGCGCGCGGCGAGTCGCTGAAAAGAGGGGCGCACGAGTATGGCGGCGTCGGTCGAGTTGCGCATGTTGCCGCACTCGATCAGCACCTTAGGCACGGTGGTGAGATTAAGGCCGGCGAGGTTGTCGCGATCGGAGACCCCGTTGGTCCCGTTGTAGTTGCTCACTGGCATACCCGTGATCTGGTGGTAGCGCTGCAGCAGCACATGGCCAAACGCCTTTGAGGCGGCTATCACGCGATCGTTGGGGCCATCGGCGACTGGCTCGAGGACGGTAAAGCCACGACCGTCTGCGGGCCCGCCGTCGGCGTGGATGTCGATGGCGACGTTGGCGTGCGCGCGGTTGATGATCTGTGAGCGTTCGGTGACGCACGGGCCGACGCCGTCGTTGCTGGTGCGCGTGAGCACCACCTTGGCGCCCTCCGCGCGTAGGTCTCCGGCCAGGTACTCGGCGACGTTGAAGTTGAACTGCGCCTCGGTGTAGCCGCTGTCTGTTTCCGTGCCGGTCGTGTCACAAGTCTCCTCTTCGCGGCCGTTCCAGATGAGGTGGTTGATGTACGTGGGGTTGGCGTAGTTGCGACCGTTGTGGCCGGGGTCGATACCTACGACCTTGCCGGCGAGCGGCAGCGACGCGGACGCCGTCTGTGGCCCTGCGCTCGCAGGCGCGCCGGCGTATACCAAGGCCATGAGGACGCCTACGGCGAGTACCAGCAAGGTGACGGTGCGCACGGTTCCCAAACTATCCCTCTGCGTGGGCGACCACCAGCAGATGGTGCTCGCCCACGACGACGTTGTCGCCGCTATGCAGTTGGCGCCCGCGGCGGGTCTCGGGCTCGCCGTTGACGAGCACCGACTCGTGGGCGAGGAGCAGCTTGACCTCGCTGCCGCTGTCGACCACCCCGGCGAGCTTGAGCAGCTGCCCGAGCTTGATGGTCTCGCCGTGGATGGGGATCTCGCTGGCCACCGACCCCGAATGTAGCTGGGATGACGGAGCTATCGCGTGTCCTTCTTCGCGCCCGCTTGCTCTTCCCAGAAGCGGACGGTCTCGCGCTCGTGTCTGGTTCCGAGCTCCAGCGCAAGCCACGGGCCGCGGCGGCCAGCTCCCGTGTCGGCTTCTTGCAGGGCTTCGTATTCGATGAGTTTTTGGCGGTGAGTCTGCAGCTGCGCGTTGGCGAGCTCGCGGGCGTCGGCTCCAAAGAACAGCTTAAGCAAGGCGGGATCGCGCAGCACGTAAGGCTCGGGTGTGAGGACCGAAAGCCAGCTCTCCAAGGCCGCCTGCCCGCGGTCGGTAATGCGGTAGAGCTTGCGGCGCCTGCCGGTCGTCTCCTGCTGCTCGGTCACATATCCAGCGCGGGCAAGTCGCGCAGGCTCGTCATACAGCTGGGAGTGGACAAGCGTCCAGAACTGCCCGACCGAGGCCGAGACCATTTGCTTCAGGTCATAAGGCGTCGACTCTCCGAACATCGAAAGCAGGCCGAGCACGATGTGCGACGTGGGCGTGAGCTCAATGTCTTCAGGCACGTGCGCAACAGTCCGTTTCGGATGGTATGTTTAGGATCGTCTGTTCTGGATATCCCATGGTGGAGGCGAGCTTAGATGACGACACTCGCAAGACGGTTGCGGCCGCTGGGCCGCGCCGGCAGAGATCGAGCCGATCGAGTCGTTTCCCTTCCCGTGATGTTGAGGGCAAGCGCCGTTCTTGCCTGCGCGCTGGCGCTGAGCCTTCCCTACTCAACTGTCGCCTCACCTCCACGGATCGCTCGCCACCGCATCGAGAGCCTGCCACTCGGCGCCCGGGGCATCGTGTCGGCGGTGCTGGGGCGCGAATTCGTCCAGCAGGGTGAGCTGTCGGATAAGCCAGGAGGCAGTGGCGAAGAGTTCGGTGAAGCGCTCGCCGTCTCGGGTCGAACCCTCGTCGTTGGCACGATCAACCACATCGCTGCATCCACGGGCGTTGAACAGGGCGCAGCCTACGTGTTCACCGAGCCCGCCTCCGGCTGGGCGCACGCGCGGGAGGTCGCCATGTTGAAAGCGCCGAGAGGCCAGTCCGAAGAAGAGTTCGGACGGTCGGTGGCGATCTCGGGTAACACGATCGTTATCGGCGCTCCCGTCCGCGAAGCTGACGGACACACTGGCCAAGGCACGGCGTTTGTGTATGTGAAGCCCGCATCCGGCTGGAGGAGCGCTGGCCCGACGGCCGCGCTGACTGCGGCTGCAGGCAAACCGCACGAATTCTTCGGTGAATCGGTTGCCATCTCGGGCCACACGGTGGTGGTCGGCGCGCCCGGCCGCAAGGTGGGCAAACACGCTGCGCAGGGCGCTGTCGACGTGTTTGCGCTGCCGCACTTCCCGTCGGCCGGTACTCCGAGGCAGCTGGCCAAGCTGACCGCACCCGATGGTCAGGCAAATGACGCCCTCGGCATCTCCGTTGCCATTTCCGGCTCGACAGTCGTCGCTGGGGCTGACCTGCATCGAGTCGGCGCGGCGGCGGGACAGGGCGTGGCTTACATCTTCTTGAAGCGCGGGCCTGGCTGGAGGAGCGCTCGCGAGACTGCCCGGCTGAGCGACGAAGCGGGCGAAGCAAATGAATTGTTTGGTCGAACTGTGGCGATCTGGCAGAACACAGTCGTCGTCGGCGCACCCGACCACGGCGGTGCTGAACGTGGCGCAGCGTATGTGTTCGTGGAGCCTGCATTCGGCTGGCGCGGCTCGCTTATTCAGACCGCCGAGCTGACCGCCTCAGACACGGGCAAGGGTGATCAGTTCGGCGGTGCGCTTGCGATCTCCGGCGAACTGATCGTGATTGGCGCGCCAGGCCACACATCCGCCAAGAACACCGAACAGGGGGCCGGGTACGCGTTCGTGAAGCCCGCCACCGGCTGGAGAGCCTCGACTGAGACCGGCGAGCTGATTGCGGCGGGTGGCGCCGCGGGCGACAAACTCGGTCTGTCTGTTGGGCTCTCAGGAGACACGATCCTGCTCGGCGCACCCGATCGCGCAGTGAACGGAGATCTCGGACAGGGCGTCGTGTACACCTTCGGGGTTGGTTCCTGATGTGCACGATCAGTTGCGCTAGGCTCCGCGCGAATGGGTGAGCGCAATGGATACACACCGGGCACGTTCTGTTGGGCTGAACTTGCGACGAGCGACCAGGACGCGGCGAAGGCCTTTTACGCAGCGCTGCTGGGCTGGGAGTCGGACGACCGACCGGTTGGCGAGGGCTCCTTCTACTCGATGCAGCTGCGCGACGGCAAGATGGTGGCGGCGATCGCTGGACAGCCCACGCAGCAGCGTGACGCAGGGGTGCCACCGCTTTGGAACTCGTACGTGTGGGTGGACAGTGCCGATGAGATAGTGGCGCGTGCGGTGGAGCTGGGCGCAACGGCCCATGCGCCGGCGTTCGACGTCATGCAGGCGGGGCGCATGGCGGTGATCCAGGACCCGCAGGGCGCGTATTTCATGTTGTGGCAGCCGAATGAGCATCGCGGCGCACAGCTGGTGAACGCTCCAGGTGCACTGGTGTGGAACGAGCTGCAGTCGCCGGACCCGGATGCGTCGGGCGACTTCTACAGCGCGCTGTTCGGCTGGGAGGTCGAGCAGTTCCCGGGGATGGATCGGGTGTACCTGGCGATCAAGAACATCGGTGCCAGCAACGGCGCGATCAGTGAGCTGACCCAGCCGGACGCGCCTCCCCACTGGCTCGTGTACTTCGGCACGGAGGATGCGGAGGCAGCGCTTGCGAAGGTGACGGAGTTGGGCGGCAGCGTGCTGGCGGGCCCGATCGACATCGGTATCGCGAAGGTCGGCATTGCAGCTGACCCGCAGGGTGCGGTGTTCGCGCTCTACGCGGGCGAGCTCGAGGAGTAGCGCCGGGCGCGCATCTCGGCGGCTGCCATCTGGTGGTCCACGAGCGGCGCAGGGTAGCGAAGACGCCGACGTTGCGTTTGCGGCAGAAGCCACGGTTCGTGGACGCTTGAGCCTTCGAGGCTCTGCAGCTCGGGAACGTAGCGGCGCACGTACTCGCCTTGCGGGTCGAAGCGCTGGGCCTGGCGCAGCGGATTGAGCACGCGATTGGGGCGGGTGTCGTTGCCGGTGCCGGCCACCCACTGCCAGTTGCCCACGTTGTTGGCGACATCAGCGTCGATCAGCAGGCTGGCGAAGTGCTCGGCGCCTGAGCGCCAGTCGAGGTAGAGCGTCTTGGTGAGGAACGAGGCGACGATCAGCCGTGCGCGGTTGTGCATGAACCCCTCGCTAGTGAGCTGGCGCATGCCGGCGTCGACGATTGGGTAGCCGGTGCGCCCCTCCCGCCATGCGTGCAGGGCGCGGGCGTCTCGGCGCCAGCGGTCGCCGCGTGGGCGATAGTCGGCGTGGGTCATGTCTGCTCGAGCGGCGAGCACCTGGCTGTGGAAGTCGCGCCAGCAGAGTTGGCGAGCGAGGTCCTCCGCCGCATGGTGGCCGTCGCTTCGCTGCAGAACGGTGGCTGCGGACAGGCAGCCGAAGTGCACGTAGGCGCTCAGTCGAGAGGTGCCGTCGCCGGCGAGGTCGTCGTGCAGCACGTCATAGCGCTCGGCACGAGTACGCAGCCAGCGTCGTAGCTGCGCTCGTGCGGCGGTCTCTCCACCGGGCTGCAGATGGGGAGAGCAGGCGTTAGTGGCGAGGCTCCAGAGCTCGGGAATCGGCGTCGAAGATAGTCCCGTTGGGGTGGTGATTCGGCGTGGAGCACGAAGGGGCGTGCGCACGCTGGCCGCACGCCACGCTCTCCAGTAAGGCGTGAACACGCGGTAGTGATCGCCGCCCGTGGGTGTGAGCTCTCCTGGCGCGATCACGTTCACTCCTTCGAACGTATGCAGCGCGATTCGCGCCGGCTCACACGCGCGCAAGAGTCGCTGCTCGCGCGCGCGTGCATAAGGGGTCGCATCGGCGCTCATGTAGATCGCGGAGACGTCCCATTCGTGAGCGAGCGCCAGGACTTCTCGGACGATCTCGCCGTGGCGCACGATCAGCGCGCCGCCACGACTGGCTAGCGAGCTTTGGAGGTCTTGCAGGCTCTCAAGCAAGAACGCGAGGCGGTTAGGTGCGCCGCAGTTGCTGGCGAGCAGCTGGCGGTCGAGCACGAACGCGGGGACAATCTCGTCGACCTCGCGTGTGGCTGCCATCAGCGAGGGTTGGTCGTGTACGCGCAGGTCACGCGTAAACAGCACCAGTGCGCGTTTCACGGCTCTTCTGCGACTGCTCGCTCGAGCGCGGCGGCAAACGATATGGGGGCGATTCCGAAAGGTTGTGCGCCGCTGGGATCGGTGACGATCGTCTCGGTGGTCAACCCTTCGACGAGCGGACGCGCGACATTGGTGTCCACGGGTGTGACCAATCCAAGCCACAGCGCTGACAGCCAAGGAGTGATGAAAGGCACGGGCAGCTTGGGGCGCGGGCGCATGCCCATGGCGATGGCCATGCTGTCGAGCATGTCACCGTAGGCGAGCACGTCGGGGCCGCCGATTTGAACCTCGCGTCCGCGTGACTCGGGAACCTCAGGTGCGCGCCGCAGGTACTCGATGACGTCATCGATGGCGATCGGCTGGGTGGCGATACGCAGCCAGCTGGGGGCGATCATGACGGGAAGCCTTTTGACGAGGTACCGCAGTGTGCGGTAGGACTCGCTGGCGGCACCGACGACCATGGCGGAGCGGAAGTACGTCAGCGACGGGCCCTCGGCCGCGAGAGCGAGAGCGGTGTCGTGGCGAGAGCGCAGGTGCTTGGAGACGGTCTCATCACCGAGGCCGCCGAGGTAGATGATCCTGCGCACGCCCTCGCGCTTGGCCATGCGCGCGAAGTTGACCGCAGCTTCGCGCTCGCGCTCCTCGAAGCCCCCTCCGGCGGCCATGGCGTGCACGAGGAAGTACGCGACGTCGATTCCTTCTCCAAGTCCATGCAAGCTGGTGGGACTTGTGACGTCACCTTGTCGGATCTCACAGCCGGCTCGTTCGAGGCGCGTTGCACGCGCGGGGTCGCGCACGAGACAGCGCACCTGCGCGCCGTGGGTGAGTAGTGCGTCGGTCAGCCTGCCCCCGATGAACCCAGTTGCGCCGGCTACGAGTGTGTGCGTTGCGATCCGCTGAGCCTACCCGCGTTGTACGGCGCGCAACCCGGCTCAGCGGTGGGACGCACTTCCCGTGCCGTTACGCCGCTCGGCCAAATCTGCGCCTGTGGTGGTGGTGATCACCGCGGCGCTCTTCCCGCCGAGCGCGCGCCTGACAAGCCCGGGGGTGAGGACCCGCAGCACTGCTGCCAGGGCGTAGGGCCTTGGCACGTAGCGTTCGGGGCGACGGCCGATGCCGGCCTCGAAGATCGCCTCTGCGCCCTGCTCGGGGGTGGAGACGACCCAGCGTGTCCATGGTTTGTCGGTGAGCTCTGACTGCGGGAAGCCCTCGGTGGAGATAAAGCCGGGCAGCACGAGCCCCACGTGTACTCCGTGCTGGCGCTCCTCGGCCCACAGCGCATCCGACCAGCCGGCGAGCGCGAACTTGGAGGCGCTATATGCACCGCTGCCGGCGCGGGCCACCCGGCCGGCGGTGGAGGAGACGTTGACGATTGCTGATGGTGCGGATAGGCGCAGCAGCGGTAGCAGCGCCTCGGTCAGCCGCACCTGGGCGTCGAAGTTGATGGCCATCGTCCTGCGTACGTTCTCATAGCCCCCGTCTGCGAACTTCGCGCGCCACGCGGCACCGGCATTGTTGACGAGTAGATCGAGGCGTCTGTGGTGCTCGAGCACGTGGTCGCGGATGCGTGCAGGCGCGTCCTCGTCGAGCAGATCGATGGCAACGAAGCTCACACGCTGGGGGTCGAGTTGAGCGGCGAGATCGCGCAGGCGCTCCTCGCGTCGGGCGACCAGCACGAGCGTGGCGTTTGGCTCCCGTGCGAGACGGCGGGCGGCTGCTTCGCCGATGCCGCTGGATGCACCGGTGATGAGCATGACTCTGGTCATGACCGTTAGCCTGTCAGATAGGCAACACGATGAGCTCGCCCACATCCAGCGACGTCGAAGACGTCGCGTCCACCAATGAAGCATCGCCTCGCAAGCTCGAGGCGCTGGAGCTGTTCCGCGGCTTGCCGCAGCGATACGACGCGCTGTCGGCGGCATTGAGCTTCTGGCAGGACCCGCGCTGGCGGCGGGCGCTGGTGAGCGCTGTTGCTCCGCAGGCTGGGCAGCGGGTGCTGGATGTGGCGACGGGTACAGGCATGGTGGCGGCGGAGCTATTGGCGCGCGCGGACTGCACGGTGGTTGGCATTGACCAAAGCGCTGCGATGCTGGCGGGCGCCCGCCAGCGCTTTGCGACGGCTGGGCAAGGGCGCGTGGAGCTGATCGAGGGGCAGGCGGAGTCGCTGCCGTTTGCCGATGAGAGCTTCGATGCGCTGACGTTCACCTACCTGCTGCGCTATGTGGACGATCCGGGGGCTACTGTGCGCGAGCTTGCGCGGGTGGTGCGCCCTGGCGGGCGGGTGGCGTCGCTGGAGTTCGGTGTGCCGCCGTGGCTACCGGCGAGGGCAGCGTGGCGGCTGTACACGGCGATCGGCTTGCCCACACTAGGCCGTCTGGCCTCCCGCGAGTGGGCAGAGGTGGGTCGCTTTCTCGGTCCGAGTATTCGTGGCTTCTATGAGCGCTATCCGGTCGAGCAGATCGTCACCTACTGGGAACAGGCGGGTCTGCAGGACGTGCGTGTGCGGCGAATGAGCTTGGGCGGCGGGATCGTCATGTCGGCGAGCAAGCGCGCGAGCTGAGGCGGCGATGGCAGCGACGCGCGAGCGGCCCGTCGCCCCTGCGGAGCGCGTGCCGCCGGTGCGTGAGCGCCCGGCTTTCTACGCGCTTGGCGGTGGGCGTGTGGGCGATGCGCTCACGCTCCTGCATCCGCCGTATACCGCTTGGCATCTGAGCTACTTCGCGCTGGGCGCTGCGGTAGCACCGACGCTTCATGTCAATCGGCTGCTGTGGGGCTTGGCGGCGTTTGCGCTGGCGGTGGGTGTGTCTGCACACGCGTTCGACGAGCTGCATAGTCGGCCGCTGGGCACTGGCTTTTCGGCACGCACGCTGGTTGGCCTGGGTGTGACCGGTCTGGTGGGTGCGGTGGCGATCGGGGTGGCTGGTGTGCTGACGGTGTCAGTGTGGCTGGTGCCGTTGGTGCTCGTGGGCGGGATGTTCCTGCCGGCCTACAACCTGGAGTTGGCTGGTGGGCGCTTTCACAGTGACCTTTGGTTTGCGCTCGGCTGGGGCGGCTTCCCCGCGTTCACGGGTTATTTCGTCAACGCTGAGAAAGTGGCGCTGCCGGGGGTGCTGATGGCCGTGGGCTGCACCGTGATGAGCGTGGCTCAAAGGCGTTTGAGCTCACCGGCGCGTGAGCTGCGTAGGCGCACGGCAGCGGTGAGTGGTACGCGCACGTTGCGCGACGGGAGCACAGAACCGCTGACGCTGAGTGGGGTGCTGGCGCCGCTGGATGGTGCGCTGGCGGCGCTGTCGCTGGCGATTGTGGTGACCGCGTGCGCCCTGGTTGCGTCACGTCTGTAGGCTGCGCCGATGGCGTCGGCGGACGAGCTGTATCTGACCCTGCTGAAGGGTTGCTTGACGCGCAGCCTATTCCCCGATGACCACGTCCGGGAGCTAAAGCTTGGCGGCTGGCGGGGGGCGGTGTGGGATCTGGCGAGGAAAGGCCGAGACCTGCGGATCATCGAACGTACCCCTGTGAACACGGAGGAACGCACTGAAGGCAGGGACATGCCGCAGGACGCGGAGACGATGATCGGCTATCCCCGCCTGGACAATCTTCAGGAGTGCATAGCCAGTGTGATCGCGGATGGCATCCCGGGCGATCTGATCGAGACGGGGGTGTGGCGCGGCGGAGCGTCGATCTTCATGCGGGGCGTGTTGGCGGCCAGCAATGTGGTCGATCGCACTGTTTGGTTGGCTGACTCGTTTGCAGGGCTGCCTACGCCAGACGCGGACACGCATCCGGCCGATAAGGAATATGGCGCTGGCTATGAGGTGCTCGCGGTCTCCCTGGACCAGGTCAAGGCGAATTTTGCTAAGTACGGCCTGCTCGATGACCAGGTGAAGTTCTTGAAAGGCTGGTTCAAGGACACGCTTGCGAGCGCGCCGATCGAGCAGCTTGCGGTGGTACGACTGGACGGCGACCTGTACGACTCGACAATGGATGCGATCAAGGCGCTCTACCCGAAACTATCGGTGGGCGGCTACTTGATCGTGGACGATTACAACGCGCCGTTGTTTGCGGATGCGTGCGGCCAGGCGATCCGCGACTACCGCGACGAGCACGGAATCACCGAGCCGATGCACGAGATTGACTGGACCGGTGTGTACTGGCGGCGCGAGCGCTGACGACGACCGGATCGAACGTCAGCCGCGTTCGCCTACACCACGTCTTGTTGTGCGATGAGCTCCTGGATGTAGGGCCGAAACATGTTGGCGATTGACGCGGCGGTGACGCTGGCGGGTCCTTTGGGCAGAGCTGCGTAGCTGATGGCAAGGCGTACGAGGCACTCGCTGAGGAGCTCCGCGTCGTGGCGTGCGGGCAACGGCCAGTTGGCGAGCATGACGGCGGTGAGGCGCTCGGCGGCGCGCTCGACGAGCGGCTCGCCCTGGGTGGTGAACAGCGTGAGCAGCTCCTCGGCGCCGTCGCCGTGGACGATGGTGTGCACGAGCGGATTCTCGGCGGCACCGTGGAGGAACACTTCGAATGCGGCGGCGAGGGCGCTTGCGGGATCGTCGAGGTGAGCAGCTACGGCGTCCTCGACAGCGAGCAGGAAGTTGTCGGCCTCGCGCATGACGAGCACTTGGGCGAACTCCTCGCGCGAGCCGAACTCCTTGTAAAGGGTCTGGCGGCTGACCCCTGCGGCAAGTGCGATGTCGGCCATGGTGACATCGGCCCAGCGGTGGCTGCGTAGCTCTTCGCGAGCGGCGTCCAGCAGTGTGTTGCGCAGCAGCTCACGTGCGGCAACGGGGTAGGGGATGCGTTGAGGGGCGCTGATCACTGGTCGGGCTCGAAATCGACCTTATCGCGCACCCCGCAGTCGGGGCAGGCCCAGTCGTCGGGGACCTCGCTCCAGGGGGTGTCTGGTGGGAAGCCCTCGCGCGGGTGTCCGTCCTGCTCGTCGTAGACGTAGCCGCAGGCGGGGCAGCGGTAGCGGCTCATGCGGCGATCCGGTAGCGCTGGAGCGCCTTGCGACGAAGTCGTGGCTTGAGGTTGGCGCGTGTGGGTTCGCCGTTGTAGTGCTCCAACACACGGTGATCCATGACGCGCCGCCAGATCGGCGGGATGACGGCGAGCACGATCATGCCGGCATACCCGGTGGGCAGCTGTGGCGCGTCTTCCACGTGGCGCAGGGCTTGGTAGCGGCGGATTGGGTTGGCGTGATGATCGGAGTGGCGCTGCAGGTGGTAGAGCAGCACGTTGGAGGCGACGTTGTTGCTGTTCCAGCTGTGCTCTGGGCGTGTGCGCTCGTAACGCCCGTCGTCTGCCTTTTGGCGAAGCAGGCCGTAGTGCTCGAGGTAGTTGACGACCTCCAGTAGCGAGAAGCCGAGGACAGCCTGAATCAGTAGATAGGGCAACACAACAAGCCCGAAGCCGGCGACGAGCGCGGCGTACAGCACGACGGTCATTGCCCAGGCGCCGAGGATGTCGTTGCGTAGGGTCCACGGCCCCTTGTCCATACGGCGTAGGCGCACACACTCGAGCTCCCAAGCAGAGCGTAGGCTGCCGATGACGGTGCGTGGCAGGAACGCGTAGAAGCTCTCGCCAAGGCGGGCGCTTGCGGGGTCCTCGGGGGTAGCCACGCGGACGTGATGCCCACGGTTGTGCTCGATGAAGAAGTGCCCGTAGCCGCTTTGGGCGAGTGCAATGCGGCTGAGCCAGCGCTCGAGCGATGCTCGCTTGTGTCCGAGCTCGTGGGCGGTGTTGATGGCGATGCCGCTGACCATCGCCTCGGTGAGCGCGAGGCCGATCTTGTCGATCCCTGAAAGGTGTCCGTGCGACCACAGCCAGCAAGCGAATATGAGACCGGCGAATTGGATCGGCAGGTACAGATAGGTACACCAGCGGTAGTAGCGGTCCTGCTCGAGCCACTTGATGACATCGTCGGGTGGGTTGCGCTGATCCAAGCCCAGGGCGAGGTCGAGCGGAGGGAAGATGCCGAATACGAGCATTGGCCCGTAGAACCAGAAGACGCCAAGGCCGGTGAGGTGTACGAGGCCCCAGGCGAGGAACGGAAGCGTGGGTATGAACAGTCCAAGCAGCCAGGCATGGCGCTTGGGGTCACGCCAGGCGGGTGCGTCGGCGACAGCTGGGGCAGCTGACATGTGGTGGGCCTCCTCGGTTGTCGTTCTCCCGGCTTCTGCACGCGAACTTTACACGAGACGGGATCTATGTCAAGCAAAACGACAGCAGCGCCTTACGCGTATGCGGGCAGCACCGCAGGGGGCAGGAGGTCAGCGAAGCTGTCCCAGAGCGTGCTGCGGAAACGGCTGGATCAGACGCCGGGGGGCCGGCGCGATTCCAGGTATTCCCGGTTCTGCCGGCGCTCGCCACGGACCTGAATGGCGATGTAAACGAGGATGACGTTGACGACGACGCCGATCCCCCCGAAGGTGATGATCAGGCCTAGGGTCTTGTCGAATGCTTCGCTTGCGGCGATCAACATGCGGGGAGCCTAGCAACGGGAAGGGCGTGAGTGTCGTAGCCTTCGATGGAGCCGCCGTCGATGCCCATCGGCGAAGCCCATGGAGAGGTGCCGGAGCGGTTGAACGGGCGCGACTGGAAATCGGGTTCCGGGGGAAACCTCGTTCGGGGGTTCGAATCCCCCCCTCTCCGTCCACTCAGATACTCTCGATTGAGAGCGATGGGGACGGTAGTGTTTGGCTTGATGGCTGAGCAGTCAAAGCAAAAAGTGCATGACGTGGAGGGGGAACGCGTGCGGCGCGTGCGGCTGCGTGCAGATGGGCAGCGGTCGTTGGCGGTAAACCTCGAAGAGACGATCTCGCTTACACGCAAGCTGTTCGAGTTGCGCGACGCTGCGCTGCGAGCTCGTTGAGCGCACCGCTGTTTGATGAGCTTCTAGATCGCCTCGTCCAGGCGGATGTCCGGTTTGTAGTCATAGGTGGCTTGGCATTGGGATCGTGGGGCGTCGTGCGTGGAACCAAGGACTGCGACATCGTGCCCGATCCAGCGCCGGAGAACCTCGACATGCTCGCCCATGTTGCGGCTGAGCTCGGTGGTCATGTCCAGCTGGGGGAGTCGCTGCTCGGCTCCGAGCGCTCTATCGCGGGGCTGCTGCGTGGCGGCGAACGAGCGTTGATCGCCACACAGCTCGGAGATTTGGATGTGGTCCAAGGTCTCGAGGGCGTCTTGCCCTACGCGGAGCTTCGGTCCAAGGCGATCGATGTCGAGATGGCGGGTATGACGATTGCGATATGTGCGCTCGAGCACCTGAGGACGATGAAGCGGGCTGCTGGGCGTCCTCGTGACCTCGTCGATTTGGACGACCTCGACGCTGCCCAGCCGGGCGAGGACTGAGCACGACCAGCATCGCCACATGCCAGAATGGTTCCCACGGTGGCCGCGCCAGCGGAGCCGGTCATGGCCTTGCCGACGAAGGGGGCAACGGGATGTTCGACTCGAGGAACCTCGCCGGCCGTACCGTCCGTACGGTTCTGGCTGTGGCGGCAGTTGCTGTAGCGATTCCCGCGCAGTCGCAGGCACTGGCCAAGTCCCCGAAGAGCATCGCGCGACCACGATCCGTGATGGTGGACGCCACCACGACTCTTAGGGGTTCCGGCTTTCCCGCCAAAACGGTCATCAAGCTCGCGGAGTGTGGGCGCACCTTCTGGCTCGTCCCTAGCTTTCCGTGTCTCGAACGCGAACAGGCGGTCACGACTAACCGCCACGGACGCTTCCGTACGACATTCACGGTGGGGCTATGTCCGGAAGGCGAACCTGGAAAGATGCCTACCGAGCGGACGTGCTATATCGGCGAGCCTGTCGCGGCTGAAGACACGGAAAGCCTTGTGGGCGCGGTGAAGATCACCGTCAGCTATCCCTGATTGCGCCAGCCGTCACTTGGTCTCATCCGCGCGTCTGTAGCCCAGTCGGGCGGAGATGCGATCGGCTGTGGACACGAGGTGCGGACCGAGCGCGTCGACGAGCTCCTCGAGCGAGATGATCGAGCTTGGCGCGGCGAGCGCCACTGCGGCGATGGTTTCGTGCGTGTCGTTGCGCACGGGGGCAGCGATCGCGTAGACGTTCGCTACGAGCTCTTGGTCATCGACGGCGAATCCTGCTTCCTGGATCTCGTCGAGCTCGTCGCGAAGTGCTTTCTTACTTGTGATCGTGTTGCGCGCACGTTTGGTAAGTGTCATTTGTGCGATCAATTCGCGCTGCTCGGTCTCGGGCAGGTTGGCGAGCAGCAGCTTGCCCATAGAGGTGCAGTACGCGGGCACGCGCGAACCAGCGTGAAGGTTGAGTTCGACGCTGTTCTTTCCGCGGCGGAAGCTGCGCACGCGGTCGACGAACAAAACGTCTGTCGAGTCGAGCACGCCTATGCTCGTCGTGTAGGAGGTGCGTTGGCGTAGCTCTTCAAGGTAGGGGTGGGCGTGCTCGCGCAGGCCGGTGGAGTTCAGGGCGGACATGCCGAGGTCGGTTACGCGTAGCCCCAGGCGGTACTTGCGTGAGGCGCCCTGCTCGAGGTATCCGAGCGCCACGAGTGTGATCACGTAGCGGTGCGTGGTGGAGCGGCTCATGCCGAGCTCATCGGCGATGTCGGCGATCCCGAGCACGGGTCGCTGCGGGGTGAAGCAGCTGAGGATCGCAAGGCCGCGCTCGAGCGACTGCGAATAGCGGGGCTCGCGCAGTCCCGGGTGCGACCAAGAAGGCTCAAGCGCGTCGTCGGAGTTGGCTGCTGCTGAACTGGTTCTAGGCATTTGGCTCGTTGCCCCTATGTCGTCCTGGACGTGCAAGTTCCATATCTCATACCGAGATCATAATGCGACACGCCAACGGAACCCTGTACTGGCCTGAAATACGCCTACGCGCTGCGGCGTTCTTGAGCGCACGAGGCGCTTTAGCGATCGGCGTGAAGGCGGCAAAGCCCACCAGTTCGACCAGCGACCAGCAGCTGACGTTTGTCTCTAGAGTATTCGTTCAGCAGGGATCCACATACCTAGGCGAAGGAGACATTCATGGCCCGCGGGCGTGAAGTTCGTAGCGAAGGCCGTGCACGGCTGCTTGGTGCGGCTGCAGCCTGCTATGGCCGCGGGGGCCACGGGGGCATGACGATCAACCAGCTGTGTACAGATGCCAATATCAGCGAGGGGATGGACGATCAGCGTTTCCCCGGAGGGTTGGGTGATATCGAGGATGCCCTCTACCTGGACACGCTCGAGTCCTATCAGCAGGGCCTCCTGGCTGAGCTGCGGCGGCATCGCTCGGCTGCCGCGGGCGTGAGAGCGATGGCCTTGTTCCATCTCGAATGGATGGCTGACAATATCTGCTATGCGCAATATCTCAACCAGTTCAACGCCAGCTGGCTCTCCTCGGCGCACCTGGACCGGCTGGAGGGCCTGAACACGGAATTCGCAACGGGAGTGGCGGATTGGTGTGCGCCGCATTTGTCGGCTGGGCGTATCCGCCGCTTGCCGATCCTGCTCTTCGGGCAGATCGTGCTGGGCTCAGCACAGCAATACGGCAGCGAGATCATCGCCAGGACCGATAGCAAGCAAGCCGCCGAGGAGGTGCGTCGGGCGGGCCCGATCTTGGCGGAGGCAGCGTGGCGGGCCGTCAGGGGGGACGAGAGCTAGCTATGCGGCTCGAGTTGGGTGCGATTGTGCGCTGCGCCTGAAGATGCGCACGGCTTCGGCCGGCGTGGGAGCGTCGGCGCGTAGTGCAAGTGCGGCCAATGCCGCGACGCCTGCTGCGATTGCGGCGAGCGTCCAGCCGTGATGGAAGGCGCTCAGTGCCGAGCCGGGAGCGGGCGAGCCGATGATCGCGACAAACAGCGCGACGCCGAGAACCGCTCCCACTTGGCGGATCATCGAGTTGATCCCGGCGCCGGCCGCCAGTCGGGCCGATGGTACGGCGAGCATTGCGGCGCTCGTGAGTGTTGGTAGCAGCAGCGCGATGCCGGCGCCCGTGAAGACGGTGCCGGGGAGATACTCACTGAGATAGTGCGGCTGCGTACCCATGCGCAGCACGTACCACGCACATCCGCAGGCGTATAGAGCGCCGCCGAGCGCGGCGGCAGGGCGGATGCCGATACGAATCGCAACGCGCGCTGCTGTGCTTGCGAATGCTGCCGTGATTAGCGGGCTGGCACTGACCGCAAAGCCGGTCTCGAGCTCCGAGTAATGCCACACGGAGGTCATGAACAGGATGTCGCAGAGCAGCTTCGCGGCGAGGCCGATCGCGAACGCGAACACAGCGATGCTCGCGACGGTGAACCGTGGGGCCCTGAAGAGATCGAGGTCGATTGCTGGCGCCGGGTGAGTGGCTGCCCGTCGCAGTGCCGCGCCGAGCAGGCAAGCGGCGGCGATGAACGAGGCGAGGGTACGCTCGTTGCCCCAACCCCAGGTATTGCCCTGCACGATTGCCAGCGCAAGTAGGCCGATACCGAGGAGCACCAGCAGCGCACCGGCGAGGTCGGGCACCCGCGGGCTGCTGAGAGGCAGGTGCAGCCGATCGGGCCTGATGTAGCGGTAGGCCATCAGCAGCGTGACAACGCCGATAGGCACGTTTATGAGGAAGATGCTGCGCCAGCCGACGGTGTGGATGAGAATCCCACCGAGCGACGGGCCGGCGGCGAAAGCGACCCCGGAGACGGCGGCCAGTAAGGCTATGGCCCTGATCTGCTGCTCGGGTGCGAAAGCTCGCAGGAGCAGCGCGATGCCTGTGGGGATGAGGATCGCTGCGCCCGCGGCCTGGATTGCCCGCAAAGCGATGAGTGCGCTCAGCGATGGCGCGAGTGCGCAGCATCCTGAGGCGAGCGTGAACAGCGTGAGCCCGATCATGAATAGCTTGCGCCGCGTGTAGCGGTCGGCCAGCTGTCCGGCGGACACGAGCAGCGCGGCGAACACAATGTTGTAGGCGTTGAGAACCCACGAGATCGATGACGTGGGTTCTCCTGGGAAGGCGTGCTGCAGTGCTGGGAAGGCGATGTTGACGATCGTCGTGTCCAAGAACGCCATGAACGCCGCGAGCGAGGCGATAATGAGCGCTAGGCGCGAGCGGTTGGCCGCTGGCCTTGCATTCGCTGGTCTCATGCCGGCACGGGCGGGCTCTCGGCTGGGCCGAGCACAGGCAGCTCTTGTGCCGTTCCGCTGGGCCCGCGGGCGCCGGTTATGCGCTCGCGCGAGGCGTATGCACGGCTTATGCCCTGCAGGTGGGTGGTCCTCAAGATCGCATAGTTGAGCTCGCCGGTGGGACCGCCGGTGCGCCCTGTGCCTCCGTGCGTGGCGAGGATCGAGTGAAAGCCGATGTGCGAATCGTTGATCTTCAGCAAACCGCCGTTGGATAGGCCCCTGATGAAGGTCTCGATGACCTGCTCGTTGGTTGACCACAGCGAGTTGCGTAGCCCGTACTCGTTGTCGTTCATAAAGCGCAGCGCCTGCTCTAGTAGCTCTGGGCCATCCTCGCGGGGGACGATGATGGGCAGCATTGGGAAGAACGTCTCCTCGCGCACGCACGAGAGCTCGCGTGCGTTTGCGAGCCCGTCCACGCGGATGACGGTCGGCTGCAGGAAAAAGCCGCTTGGGCTGGGTGTGCCGTCCACGCCGATGCGCTCTCCGCCGGTGAGGATCGGGCAGCCGGCCTCGCGCGCCTCGGATAGAAAGTCGAAGAACTGATCTTGCTTGAGGACCGGGCTGAGCACGACGTCAGGGTCCTCTGGGTAGCCCGGCTTGATGGTGGCGACGAGCGCGAGGAAGTTGGCGATCAGCTGCTCGGCGATGTCGGGGTGGACGATCGCGTACTTGGGCACCATGCAGATCTGGCTGGAGCCGTAGAAGCACTCGGTCAGCGTCTGTGCGGCGCGATCGAGATCGGCGTCGCGCCACACGAGGAAGCCGTCGTTGCCGGAGAGCTCGAGGATCGGCTTCTTGCCAGCGGCAAAGCACTCGTTGCCGAAGCGTAAGCCCGAGTTGCTGGAGCCGAAGAACAGCACGTCGTCGACGTGCGGGCTGCACAGCCACTGCTTGAGAGTTTGCTGTGTGTCGCCAGAGATGAGGTTGAGCGTGCCGGGCGGAGCGCCAGGGCTGGCAAGCACCGGCTGGAAGATCTCGCGGTAGACGAACATCACCCCGGTTGGTGTGCCGCGCGGAGCCTTGACCACGAGCGTGTTGCCGGCCAGCAGCGCGAGCGAGCCCATGGCGGAGTTCGACGCGGCGGCGTTCTGCGGGGGGTTGATGCACACGACGCCGTCGGGCTTGCGCACCAGCTGCAGGTCGCAGCCGTCGAGCGTGAAGCTTTCCCTGAATTGTCGGTGGTACCACTCGCGCGTGTGCTCGTCGAGCCCACGGACGACACCGCTGATCTCCCACTCAGCCAGCCGGCGGGGATGTCCCTCGTAGACGAGGATCTCGACGAGCTCATCTGCGCGAGCGAGCAACTCGCGATGGAAGTCGGCGCCGATCTCGCGCAGCTGGTTCAGGCTGAAGCGAGAGAACATCTCGCTGGCGCGTGCGGCGGCGGCGATCGCCCGCTCGTTGTGCGTGCCGTCACCCCACGCGCAGCGGGCGACGACGTCGCTGTGGTCGTCCTCGGCGTATGGCATCTCGGCGGTCCCGAGCTCCAGGCCACGCTTGAGGTTGAAGGTGCGTTGGGGATCT
>JBEKAM010000052.1:0-18415 GCA_050015915.1 Solirubrobacteraceae bacterium | reverse complement strand
CCAGCGCCGCCCGAATGCGATCCGCGCGCACGTCCAGGATCAGCGCCTTCGTGTGCGACTCATCGGTCACGATCCCGGCCTGCGAACCGGTTAATGAGATCGCGCGATAGCCCAGATCGTTGATCGCCATCGCACAAAGCGCGCACGAGATGCGCTCGCCCGTCGACAGCAGCATGTCCATCTCGCGCGGGTCCGGAGCCTCGGAGATCTCCTCCGCCATCGCAATCAGCTCATCTGTGGTCTTGCCGCGCGCCGAGAGTACCGCCACCACCTGGTGGCCTTCGGCACGCTTGGCCACGATGCGACGAGCCGCACGCTTGACGCGCTCCGCGTCCGCCACCGAGGTGCCGCCGAACTTCATCACGATCAAAGAAGACATCGCACGGCAGGATATTGGCTCGCGGATCAGCCCGGGAGGAAGATGGTGCCGAGGATACGTCGCGTGCGACCGCGCTTGGGGGCATTGGCTAGACGCAGTTGCAGGACGCCTACGAGGTCGCGGACGAGCTCGTTGCACGCGTCGGCGTTTGGGGCTCTCCCCTCAGGGCAATCAGTCAGCACGACGTACGAGCAAAGCAGCCCTCCGTAACCCCGAGCGGCGCTGCCGGCCTACGACCCGGCTTGCACGTCGCCTATCCAACCGAGACCAATAAAGGAGAACCATGGCTGAACTTACGAACCTTGAGAGCAAGCTGGCGGAGGTCATCGGCCTGGCCGCAGCAGCCAAGGGAGCCACTGAGAAGGTCAAGGGCATGCTCGACGAGGACCAGCAGGACCTCGCGAGCACGCTCGAGCGGATGCACAACGAGGCAGCCGAAACCGAGGAGCGCGGCACCCAAGTCGCCGGAGAGTTTGACGGCAAGAAGACCGCCATCCTCGAGGAAGCCCGCGAAGTTAAGCACGAGGCCACAGAGATGATGAAGACCTATCTGGAGGGCGAGGACGAGGCGCTCGACGGCTTCGAGTTCCTGACGATGGCCGAGGCCGGCGAGGTCGGTCACTGGGCAATCGTCAAGAAGCTCAACGAGCGTGCCGGCAACAGCGCCGTGCAGCAGCTGACTGAGTGGGCGCTCCCGATCCAAGAACGCCACCTCACGACGGTCCTCGAGAGCGCGCTGGATCTCGCGGGTCGCGAAGACCCCAACGAGATCGCCGAGTAAACGTCGTGCTGCTGGCGATCTACCTCAACGATCATCTCGCCGGAGCTACCGTCGGTCGTGATCTCGCGCGGAGGGCCTCGGCGAGCAACAGCGGCCCCATCTACGGCGAGTTTCTGCAGCAGCTAGCAATAGAAATCGACGAAGATCGCGAAGCTCTGATCCGGCTGATGGGGGCGCTCGACGTGAGCGTCGATCGCGTGAAGGTCCTCGGCGGATGGGCGGCCGAGAAGGTGGGACGGCTGAAGCTCAACGGTCGGCTGCGTGGCTACTCGCCACTCAGCCGGCTGGTCGAGCTGGAGGGACTGACCCTAGGCGTGCGCGGAAAGCTCGGCCTGTGGCTCGCGCTCAAAGAGCTCGAGCGAGAAGACCAGCGCATTACGAGCGTCGACCTCCAGGAGCTCGTCGGGCGTGCCAAACGCCAGCTCGACTCACTCGAGGAGCACCGGCTGCGCGCCGTTCCAGAGGCGCTTCTGAGCTGAGAGGCCCCTCAAACAGCGCGCCGACCAGCGAACGCCTTGCCGAGCGTGACCTCATCCGCGTACTCCAAATCGGACCCCACCGGCAGGCCGCTCGCCAAGCGTGTCACCTTCACCTCCGGCGCGCTCTCGCGCAGCTCCTGGGCGACATATAGAGCCGTCGCTTCCCCCGTCGTCGTCGGGTTCGTCGCCAGCACCACTTCCCGGACCCCAGCGTCCGGCGCGCTCACGCGGGCGAACAACTCCGCCACCTTCAAATCCTCCGGGTCGACCCCGTCGATTGGCGACAGCGCACCTCCCAGCACGTGGTACACGCCGTGGTATTCGTGCGTGCGCTCCATTGGGATCACGTCGCTTGGCTCCTCCACCACGCAGATCAACCCGTGGTCGCGGCGCGCGTCCTGGCAGATACGACAGCGTGTCTCATCGGTCAGGTTGAAGCACACATCGCACAGCCCGATCTTCTCCTTCACCTCGATGATCGCCTGCGCCAGCGCGCCCGCATCCTCACCTGAGGAACGAAGTATGTGGAACGCCAGGCGCTGTGCCGTGCGGCTGCCCACGCCAGGCAACTTCGACAGCTCAGTTACCAGCCGCTGCACCGGCGGTGCATACGAGGTGCTCACAGAACCAGCTTCATCTAAAGGCCCGGCAGTCCCAGGCCACCGAGGCTGCCCAGATCCAGGCCCGACGTCGCGCCGCCCAGCTTGCTCTCAGCCAGCTCCTGTGCCATACGCACCGCCTCGTTGACAGCCGCCAACACCATGTCAGAGAGGATCTCCACGTCCTCAGGGTCCACAGCCGACGGGTCGATCTTCACCTCGCGCACCACCAGATCGCCGCTCACCTTCACCGTCACCATGCCGCCGCCCGCCGAAGCTTCCACCACCTCACTCTTCAGCTGCTCCTGAGCGAGCTCCATGTCCTTCTGCATCTTCTGCACCTGCGCCATCATCTGCTGCATGTTCGGCATCCGCGGCTGCTTAGGCATCATGCGCCTTTCTCGTTGCTGATCACAGGTTGTGCGCCGTCCGCATGATCGCGCGCGCCCCCAAGCCCATCCTCCCCGCCGCCGGCCTCCGAGCCCCACTCAGCGACCTCTTCCGCGTCGAACTCCTGCATAAAGCGCGCCACCCATTCCTCCTCAGAGTGCTGTGAGGAACCCGGCCGATCCCCGCCCGCCAACTCGTCGCTCAGCTCATACGACAGGCGCCAGCGCCCGCCCGCGATCGAGCGCAGCGCCTCGCTCACAGCTGCCCGGTAGTTGGGGTCCTCCGCCTTCTTCTTCAGGAATTGGGCGCTCGACGCAAACGCTAGCGTCAGGTCATCGCCGTCCACCGCCACCGGCCGCGCTTCGCAGATCACCGCGCCCAAAAGACTGTGCTCGGCGCGCACCAGCTCCACCACCGCAGGCCATACCGCGCACACAGACTCCAGGTCTCTCGCCGCCGGCGGTACCTGCGCACGGTCCAACAACGGGGGAGCATCGACCACAGCAGGCGATGCTTGGGTCGCGGTCGCGATTGTCCCTGCCGGCTCCGTGGCGGCGGCTTGCGTCGTGGCGGCCGCGCTCACCGGCACCGTGACAGCAGGGTCCACCGGCGCCGCAGCACTCGGCTGCACTGCCTCCGCCCCCGGCCCCGTCGACTCCGCAAAGCTCTGCGCCGAGGCACCCTGCGGAGGCTGCACGATCGCCTCGTCCGCAATCGCGCCACCCATCCCGGCTGCCTGTGGCGGCCTCGCATAAACAGGTTTGTTGGCCGCTTCACCCTCCAGCCGCTCAATCCGCGCCAGTAGTGCCCGCATCGAGCCATCCAGCGGCGGCTTCGCCGCCTTCACCAGAGCCAGCTCCAGGCGCGTGCGCGCGTCCGCCCCAGCACGCACGCCCTCCATTGCCTCACCCAGCAGTTCCAGCAGGCGCACCACTGTCGCGTGCTCCACGCGGTCGGCCTGTGCGAGCAGCGCCGCGTCTGCCTCTGGGGTCAGCGACAGCTCATCCGGCAACTCCCCCAGAGTCTGCACCACCAACAGCTCACGCGCACGCACCTCCAGATCAGACGCGAACGAGCCCGCATCACGACCTTGCTCTGCGCACTCCTCCAGCGCCCGCAATGCGCCCGCAGCGTCGCCGGCGCCAATCGCATCGACCGTCTGTTCCAGCAGCCGCGCGTCCGCCACGCCCAGCACCGCCAGCACGTCCTCAAGCGCTATCTCCTGGCCGCTGTAGGTGACGATCTGCTCCAGCGTGCCCAGCGCATCGCGGAAGCTGCCGGTCGCCGAGCGTGCAAGCGCTGCAACCGCTGCCGCAGGGATCTCTATCGACTCCGCCTCAGCCGCCCTGCGCACCACGCTTGCAATCTGCTCCACCGTCGGACGGTGGAAGTCAAAGCGGTGACAGCGGTCCACCACAGTCGCCGGCACCTTGTTCGCCTCTGTCGTCGCCAGCACGAACACCGTGTTCGGCGGCGGCTCCTCAAGCGTCTTCAAAAACGCGTTCCACGCCGCCGTCGAGAGCATGTGCGCCTCATCCAGTATGTACACCTTGCGCCTGCCGCTTACCGGCGCATACGCCACGCTCTCGCGCAGATCGCGAATGTCGTCCACTGAGTTGTTCGACGCCGCGTCCATCTCGATCACATCCAGCGACGTCGCCCGCGCGATCGACACGCACGAGTCGCACACGCCGCACGGCTCGATCGTCGGGCCGTTCTCGCAGTTCAAGCACGCCGCCAGGATCTTCGCCATTGATGTCTTGCCCGTGCCACGTGAGCCCACGAACAGGTACGCGTGGTGCACGTTGCCGCTCTGCACAGCGTTGCGAAGCGTCCTTACCACCGGCTCCTGGCCCACTACCTCCGCGAACGTGCGCGGCCGGTGCCTGCGATACAGCGAACGCTGCTGATGCTGTGGCTGCTCCTCTTGCGACACCGTTCGGTTGAGTCTACCCACGCCAGTGCGCGGGCTCGACTCATACGCCGCCGTTCACATGAGCTTGCTGCATCGTGTGCATGAGCGGGTAGCGTCCGCGCTCATGAGCGCCTACCTAAAGCGCACCGTCCCGCGCCTGCGTACCCCGCTCGCAATCGCAGCAGGAGCCGTCCTGCTGCGCGTTATCGCTGCCGTCGGCTTCGCCAACTACGACACCCTCTACGCGCTCGCCTGGGGCGGACAGCTCTCGCGCGGAAGCACCCCTGCTTACAACGTGCCCATCGCACCCACGCCGCACCCCCTCATCGAGCTGCTCGGCCTGGTGCTCTCCCCGTTCGGGCCACGCGGCGTCGAGGACATAACCGTCGCGCTCGGCTTCCTCGCGTTGTCGGGCTGCGGCTGGGTGCTCTTCCGTCTCGGTGCCGAGTGGTTCGGGCGCCCCGCCGGCGCGCTCGCCGCACTCCTATTCCTCACCCGCGCCGAAGTGCTCTCCTACGGCGTGCGCGCCTACATCGACGTTCCCTACGTGCTGCTGGTGCTCAGCGCGCTGCTGCTCGAGTCACGTAACCGCCAGCGCAAAGCTGCTCCAGCTGGCGTGCCAGTGCTCGTGCTGCTCGCCCTCGCCGGCCTTCTGCGACCCGAGGCATGGGCGTTCTCCGGGCTCTACTTGCTGTATCTCATGGGCGTCACCCCCAGGTGGGTGCGTAGCTCAGTGCGCGAGCGCTCGCTTCACACACGAGAGCTCACAGGCCCACGGTGGCCACCGCGCACGCAGCTCGTGCGTCTCACCCTGCTCGCCGCCTGCGCCCCGCTCGTATGGGTACTCAGCGATCTCGTCATTACTGGCAACCCGCTGTGGTCACTCACAAACACCCAGCACACAGCAGAAACGCTCGGCCGCGAGACCGGCATTGCCAAGGTGCCCGAGTACATCCCGCGGCGCATCGGCGAGATCCTGCGCCCACCCGTGCTGTTCGGCGCCGCGCTTGGAGGCGTGCTCTCACTGCTGTGGCTACGCCAACGCGCGCTACTCGGTGCCGGTGCCGGTGTGCTCGCCGTCGTCGTGTTCGCCGCATTTGCCACCGTGGGACTGCCCATTAACACGCGCTACGCGTTTCTCGCCTCTGCCATTCTGTGCATCTTCTGTGGCGCCGGCGCGTTCGGCTGGGTGTGTCTACAGCGCGGCGATCGACGGCGGCGCTGGTGGATGGTCGGTGGGGCGCTGGTGCTCATAGCGCTGCTCGCTTACGCACCGTCTGACTATCGCTCAGCGCATCGCCAACTGGGCGAACTCGCTCACCAGCACCAGATCGAAGGCGACCTGCTCGCGCTTGTTGACAAGGGCGCCATCAACCTGCGCTGCGGGCCTATCGGTGTCCCCAATCACGCGCCCGTGCCGCTGCTCGCGCTGTATCTGGAAACGAGCCCCCGCAACATCGTCAGCCCTGAAGCAGGGCACATCGCCTCCGGCGTTTACGTCGATCCCGCCAACAAGGAAGTAGAAACGGATTATGTGCTCGATCGGCTCGACCCTGTGGAGAAGCATCCAATCGTGCCGCCGGGGTTCACCGAGTCAGCCACCAACCGCTCGTGGCTGATCTTCCATCGCTGCGAATAATGGACCGTGCACCCCTCGTCGATACTCCGAGCATCCGGCGCCTATCGTCGCCCACAACTCCGGTCCGGGAACTCCCGCTGCGCCTGCCGGTGATCGCTTAAGGCTGCTTCCTTCCGGACCTGACCTGGTTCGCAAGCCGACACCGCGCGGGACCCGAACCATCGACGCCCCGAGCGACGGAGCGACCAGAGCCGCAGTCCCTCGGAGGGGAATTCGGCCCCGCTAGAGCGGATTGCAGGTTCAGGGCACCGCTACCTCCCCGCCTAGCACGGTCCGTGAGCGATGCTAGCGCACCTACCGCACCACGACTCGACCGAGTTCCGATAGGCTGCCCCGCCGTGACCTACTACAAGACGCTCCCCTCCATTGTTCGCTCCCGCACCGGCCTGGCGGCCGCAGCACTCGGTGCCACGATCCTCATTGCCGGCTGCGGCTCAGGCGGCTCCAGCACGATCACTGTCGGCAACGAGAACACCGCCGACAACTCGCTGATCAAGTCCACCGAAACGACGAGCTCGACGAGCACTCCGAGCACTACTGCGACAGCCAAGACGCCGACCACCGGCCCGCTGTCCAAAGAACCGAAGGTGACGGTCCCCACAGGTCCAGCGCCGAGCAAACTGGAAACCAAGGAACTGATCACCGGTACGGGCGCGGAAGCCAAGGACGGTGACACCGTCACGGTCAACTACGTGGGTGTCCTTTACAAAGGCGGCAAGGAGTTCAACGCCTCCTGGGAAACCAAAGAACCGTTCTCGTTCACCCTCGGCAAGGGCCAGGTGATCCCAGGTTGGGACCAGGGCGTACCCGGCATGAAGGTTGGCGGCAGGCGTGAGCTGATCATCCCCGCGGCACTCGCCTACGGGGCCAAAGGCTCGCCGCCGAAGATCCCCGCGAACGCACCGCTCGTGTTCGTGGTCGACCTACTCGGCGTCTAGGTATAGCGACGGCCGCCCCACGCAAGACAGCGTTGCGTGGCGGCGGCCTACCGTCGGCGATCGCCCGCTCCGTGGCGCTGCTGTGCTGGAGCGGTGCCGCAATCGCAGTCGCCGTCGCAATTGCGGGCTGTGGCTCGAGCGCAAAGGCGACGCCGCAGGCGCTGGCGCTCGAGCGCACGGACCTGATTGCCGTCTGTCGAGCACTCAGCGCAGCAAGACCCGCGGCCGTCAGCGAGGTCGCAGCCACGAAGGCAGCGTGGCCACTGATCGTCAATGGCATTCCCACCGACACGAGCACAATCTCGCGCGCGGCTATCCAACGCGTCGTCAGGCGAGCCGAAGCCCTGCGCGTACCCGGCCTGTTCGAAGAACGACAGGCAGCGGCGCTCACCGGCGCCGGCTCCAGTCTTGCCGGGATCTTTCGCACCTATGTGCTCCTTGCAACCCGCAGCTGGCGGCTGATCAGCGCAGCCATCGACCAGGTCGAACATGGCTCCCCGGCCGCCGCCCGCTTCGCCCGCGCGAACGTCGCCTTATACATAGAGAGCGTCTATGACGCCCACTTCAGCCTTGCTCAGATCGGCAAGAAGCTGCTGGTCGTCTACAAGAATCAGGGCGGCCCGGCTGCCTTCGGGACATCACTCACGCAGGCCGAAGTGAACAACCTGGCTGCAACTTACTCGGAAGCCCAGGACCGCCTGTACCCCCACGCCGGGGTCAAGCTGGGGTCTTGAGCGGGCGGGAGCGCCGCCCGGTGGCGAGCTGCGGCTGACCACTGCGCTGGTGCTTGGAGCGATACATCGCAGCATCCGCCTGTGCCACTAGCGCATCCGCATCGATGCCCTCGCAGTTGGACCATGCAACACCGATGCTCACCTGCGGACACACGCTCGCCGCGACCAGACGGATGCGCTCGTTTAGCGCCTGCGCGAGACGCTCAGCGAGCCTCATAGCCCCTTCTGGACCGCCACTGTCCGGACACAGCACCAGGAACTCATCCCCGCCCACGCGTCCAACGAGATCGTTACAGCGAACTGTCTCCCGCAGCCGCGCGCCCAGAAGACGCAGCAGCTCATCTCCGGCGGCGTGTCCATAGCGATCGTTGAGCTCCTTGAAACGGTCCACGTCGACGAACATCACCGCCCGTTCCGCATCAGGCTGGGCATCGGCGATGTTCGCCTCGAGCCCGCGCATAAACGACGCGCGATTGTGGCATCCGGTCAGTTCGTCGAACGTCGCTCGCCGATTCAGCTCCTCGCGCATACGCGCGGCGTCCGTCACGTCAGCCACACACGCGATCGCTCCGCTGACCTCGCCGTCCTCGTGGCTGAGCGCGCGCAGGCTGATGTTGCAGAAGCGCAGATCCTGCGTAACCGGAAGCCGCAACTGCACCTCCACATCGGTGTGGGTGCCGTCCTCCAGCACAGCATCCAGGGCGCTCTTCAGGGCCGCCTGATCCTCGTCTAGCAGCGTGGCCATCTGTGCCTGCACGCTCGCCGCACGCTTGACGCCCACGATCTCGTGAAGCCGATCGTTGGTGTAGACGATTTCGCCCTCTGCATCGACCTGGAAGAGCCCCAGCGGAATCGCCTCCGCAAGCCGGTCAAGTAGCTGCTCGCGTGCCCTCAGTTCCTCATGCGCGGCCATCTCGTCGGAGATGTCGACGATCTCTGCCACCACACGCTCCTGACTGGGGTCGTCGAGCAGGTTGTGGTTGGTGACCTCAAACCAAACCCATGACCCGTCGCGTCGGCGGTGACGCAGTCGCACCCGGCGTCCAGGTCCCGGCGACGCCAGCATCTCCATCCAGTTGTCGATCGCAAGCGCATGATCGTCCGGGTGGATGAACTCGATCGAGCGGTGGCCGACCATCTCCTCAGCGCTCCAGCCCAGGATCTGCGTCAGCGCATCGTCGATGCCAACGACGAAGCTGCGCTCGTCCTTCTGCATGCTCGCGAACCGCGGCGGAGGCTTGGGTGCCCTCGGCGTCTGTGCGGGTGAGTCCGCGGACACATCCGAGGGCGCGAACACTGTCAGCACGACCCCATGTGTCTCCCGCAAGTCGAGCCCATGCAGAACCACCGTGGCCTCTGGCTGATCGACCAGGCGCACGAGACATCGCCCCGAGCCCTTCGCCAGCACCTGATCCCAGCTCGCCAACAACCTCAGGCGATCCTCGTGGATCACCACATCCAGGCCCGAGCGCGCCTCGAGCACGGGGTTGTGCAGCAGAGGAATCGACTCGGGTACCGCTACCACGATCCCATCTGCCTTCAGCGCCAGAACCGGCGCGTGCGGGAAGCGGCCAAGGAGCGAGGCGAGCACCTTCTCCAAGCTCTCAGCATCCAAGTGCTCCTGGTGCTGAGACTCGAACACCTCCTCCGATGGATGCGCCAACTCGACGAGGGAACTCGCGGAGGACGAAGGTCGGATGTCTGCTGACGGCATTAGCTGGTCTGAAACGACTGCGCGTCCGCTGCAGACGTGCGCACAGCTCGGATGCGATTGCTCGATTTGAAAGCTGGGCACATGATCGACCGCACCGTGCCGAAGATGAGCACGGGTGGTGAATAGTGGACATCTCGTCCCCAGCAGGTCCTCAAATCGTGCGGAGGCGCAAGCGCCCCCAGCGAGCTCACCCAGCGACTGCGCTCAGCTGGTTGAACCATTCCTCGACAACAGCGCTGCGGTCATAGCGCGACTGCGCCAGGGCACGACCAGCCAGTCCCTCGCGCACGCGCCGCTCCGGATCGCTTCTGTAGGACTCGATGCATGCGGCAAGCATGCGGGGATCGTGCTCCGGCTCAACGATGCTGCCGGTTCCCGGCGCCACCATGTCCCGCGCGCCCTCTGCGCCGCTTGCGATAACAGCACGCTCACAGAGCTGGCCGAAGATGATCGCGCGCGGCGCGCCCTCGAGTTCCTGCGGCGCGAAGACAGCAAGATCACAGGCCGACAGCACCTTCTGCACATAGCCACGAGGCGTCGGCAGGAAGCGCACACGCTCGCCATATGGGGCGGCCCTCGCACGCAGCGCCGCCTCATCGTCGCCGTCGCCTGCCAACACCAGCATCACGTCCTCGGGCAGGTACGCCATCGCGTCGACGATCACATCGTTGCGCTTGCTGGCGTTCAGACGCGAAACACAGCCGAGCACAAGCGTTCCATCGTCTACACCCCATTCGCGTCTGTAGGCCACACGTGCGAGCGCGTCGTAGGCAACCTCACCGCCGTCCACGATGTTGTTGATAACGATCACCTTCGCCGCCGGCACACCAGCCTCGACAAGCGAGCGACGAGTGCTCTCAGACACCGCCACGATCAGCTTCGTGCGCCTGGCCGCCGCGAGGTAGACCAGGCGGGCAGGGCCACGGGTCAGCGGCACTGGCAGCCGACCCCACTCTGCCCACACCACAGCTCCCGTCAAACGTCTCGGCAGGAACGCCGACATCAGTTGCTCCTTCTTGAAATGCAGGAGCGTCACGTCGATCGGCTGCGTACGTGCCTCGTGCTCCAGCGCCCGGCGCAAACGCGCCAGCCAGGGCACGAATCCGAGCGCGACGCGACGCAAGCTCGCGCGTTTGATCTTCGGCCCCAGATCGATCGCGGTGAACCCCACCTCAGTGCCTGCCACCAGCGCCGGCTGGTCTCCCAGCAGACTTACGTTCGCGCCGTAAGCCTGCAAGGCGTTCAGCAGCTCGACGTTCGCATACTCAGCTCCGCCCAGCTCGCCAGAGGTCTGCACGGACACGACGTGTAGATGCGCTGCATCCGGACCCAGCCCGTTCGCAGTAGGCCCATCTCCCTGGAGCGCAGGATCTCCCGGCACAATGGGCGCTTCGAGTTCGTCAACGTGTCCAGCGATCGTGCTCGAAGCTGGGAACTCATAGGGCGGCGTCGACATCAGCGCTCTCTCCATGATCGGCGCGGGTGCATCACATAAGAGACGGTATAGCTGGCGGCGATTCTGTGTAGCGAGATCGGCAAACGGATAGACATGATGACAAGCCTGCTGACACGTGCTGGCAGCTTCCCGCACACGCGCGCGAGGCGTGTAAGAGTTTTCTGAGAGCTTTCTTAGACTTGACTACCCGCCCGCTGAGGGTCTACGGGCATAGGCCACTCACTCAAGCCACCGGCGGGCCACTCGATAGTCGCTTGACGAGAGGCCCCGACTATGTGCCCCCAACCTCCATGTACGAGGTCGCGGCCTGAATCCTGCCCCTCGCGGGCGCCAGGCACCCGTTGCTCTCCAGCAGCGCAAGCTCGCCGCCGGCCAAGCGCACTAGCGGGCACCCCTCCTGCACGCCTACTACGACGCAGTCCTCAGAGAGCGACTCAATGCATGCCGACTGGTCGGCAGTAAGCTCAACGGTTGCCATAGGGCTTTCCTTCCTCGGGTTAGATGCGCACTCGCGCACCTGATTAGGTAGAGCGGGCACCTCTAGAAATGCCTACGTCTATGGGTGCGCTCTTGGCACAGCCGGTCGCGGTCAGCGCAACGCTCGCCCCAAGCGAACCGTGGGCTTCGCAGGTCCCGTCGCGGCGCAAACCCGCGCACAGGTGCACGCAGCCGCACGAAACCTCGCATAGACCATGGACAGCAGTCGACCCCTCGTCGTTGCACCGATGGACTCCTTCGTCCCAAACGCCACTAATGCGGCCCACAGAACCGGCCATTATCCGGCCGCTTCCCGTTCCGTCTCTATCGGCGCAATCCCAAATGCAGTTCGTGACCGCACATGTGGAATCGCTGTAAGCTGGACCATAACGAATGCGCCGACGTGGGGATACCCCATGAACCATCTTTTTGGCCGGTAGTTGCGAATAGTTTTCTCGTCATTTGCCCCCTGGTTGAGCCGTCGCCGGGGCCCCACCCGCAAAGACCGGCCACCAGCCGCTGCTGAGAGGCTCGCAAGAGCTTGCCCAATTCCACGTCTGCCCCATAGGACATAGGCAACGGCCAGCGTCCGATGAACAGCGCGAACACCCCCGGACAAGCAGGGCACAGCAGGTACAGCAGGCCCGCCGGAGGCGGCACGGTACTAGCAGGCGGACATCTGCTGGCAGCGATCTCCAGCAGCATCGTTGGCATCCTGCGCGATCACTACGGGCGCGGCCCGATGAAGGCCAAGACCTATGCGCTGGACGACATTGTCGTTGTCGTCATGCGCGGCAGCGGCTTTACACCGCTCGAGCAGACAATCATGGATAGCGGCGAACCCGACCGCGTGATCGCGATGCGCGAGGACTTCCAGCGCGTGATGGCCTCCCGCTACAAGCACGCCATCGAAGAACTCACGGGCCGCAAAGTGCTCGCCTTCCTCAGCCAGGCGCATGTCGAGCCGGATATCACCATGGAGATATTCTTCATCGACGGCCCACTCAAGGGCTTTGGATCGGTCGAACACGGGGTTGAGGCGGAGACCTCGCCGGAGCGTAGGCCGCCAAGCCAATAGAATCCGCTCTCCAGGGCGCGTAGCTCAGTGGGAGAGCGCTCGCTTCACACGCGAGAGGTCGCAGGTTCGAAACCCGCCGCGCCCATCACCAGTTTCCGCCGTATCCAAGCCAATCTCCGATTCAGCGGGAATGTCCGCTGAGGGGCCAAAATCGCTTGGTGGGCCAAATAGTGGGCCAAAATCGCCGTTCTGCGCGCCGTAGAGGGTCGCCTGAGCGTCCGACAGGAGGGCATCGAAGGCCACACCGTGCGAGCGCTTGCTGCGGTCCAGGAGCTGCGCGTAGACGTCCATCGTGAGCTTGGAGTCCGTGTGCCCTACCTGACTCTGGACGAATGGCACGTCGAAGTTCGTCGCCAGGAGCATGATCGAGACGTATGTGCGCCGCATGGTGTGGGGTGTGACGTGCGGCAACGGCGGCAGACCGTTGGCCGTGAGCTTCTCGCTGGCGAGCACGGCGCCAGCGTCGAGGACCCGTTCGCGCACGTTGCCGTCGTCCCAGCGAGTTCCTTTGCGCGTGCAGAAGAACGGCGTGTCGGGCTCCACGGGATAGCCGCGGCGGATCTTCTCCGCACGGTGGGCGAGCAGTATGTCGCGGAGCTTCGGCGTGACCTCGACGTGGCGCACACCCGTTTCGGTCTTGCTGTCTGCAATCCATAAGCGTGACGCGGCGGGGTCGTGGAGGCGCACGTCGCGCTCCAGCAGGTCCAACGCCTCGGAGATTCGAGGGCCGGCGTAGCCGAGCGTTGCGCAGATAGCTCGCCAGCCGCCGCGGCCGTTATCGCCAAGGTAGGTCTTGCCGTTGGCAAGCATCGACATGGACCCGGCGCTCAAGCCAAACTCAAGGCGCAGCGCGTGTTGAGTCTCACCCGTCTTCAGACGGCTACGGATTTCCGCGACCTGTAGGGCGGTGAGCTTCGCTCGCTTTTGCGACATCGGCGCGGCTTCCAGCTCGCCGATGGCGTCGAGCAGCGCGACGAGCTGGTCAATCTCCAGAAAGGTGCGGTCGGGCTTGGGGACGCGGACCCGTAGGCGCTTGGAGCGTGCGGGGTTGTCCTCGCGGAGCTTGTCCGCCACGGCGTCATCGAGAATCTGTGCGAGCAAGGTCATCATCATCTGGATCGAGCGCAGCGACAGCGGCTTGCGTCGCCGGCCGTTCTTGTCCATGGGGCACCCGCCTGCGTCGATGATCTTCGCGAGCTGGTCACGATCAGCGAACAGCTTTGCCCGGAACCGCGCGCAGTCCTGATCGGTGATGCGAGCAACCTGCATGCGGCCGAAGAACGGGAGGACGTGCTTGCGGAGCCTCCAGAGATAGTCCTGGTGGGTGTTCTCGGCCAGGGGCGCCTCGCCGATCTCCCCCGTCCGCATCCGCTCCAGCCAGCGCGACGAGTACAGGTCGAACATCGACCCGGATGCGTAGTCATGCACTGCGGGGAGTGGCACAGGCTCGTAGCGGGCGAGAACCTCGTCAATGGGCGCACCAGCAGCCAGCAGCGCATAGACGCTCCCAAGCTCGTGCCTGCCGCGCTCCTTCGTCCAACCCTCAACGTCGCGTCCGAGCACGATCCGATACCGCACACCCTCGTGGCGAAAACGCGCCCGGATGCTGACGCTCCCGTCCGTGAGCGGGACCGCTTCGATGCTGCCGGTCACGGGACGACCTCGCGTCCGTGCCTTGGGCGCCGTCCCCGTTACGTGGGTCATCAGCGGACCCGTTGGGCGCTACGTTCGACACCAAGCGTCTCCGGTGTTGCGTTCGGCGAGGATCAGCGCTCATATTGAATCACCTCTGCTTTCGCCGCTTGTGAGGGTCGCTGTCTTGATGAGGCTCGGCGCACGGGCATGGTCGGCGAGTCGCGGCGGGCAAGCGCTTCGGCTACGTGTTGGACATCGAAGCGCAGCCGCCCGCCCGGTCCACCGAGCCGGATTGCGCCCAGCTCACGTGCATGGGCGTAGACCCAGTCTCGCTCGATCCCAAGTATCCGCGCCAGGTCTGCCGCGTCGACGTAGCGCGGGGTCGGGTCGGCACGGTTGGCGCCGATCAACTCAGCTACGCGGCGTGCAATCTGCTCGATGTCCTCGTCGTCTAGCGTCATTGGGCACCTGCCTACAAGCGCAATCCGCTGAATCGCATGCTGACCGCAGCGGCTTCTCCGGCGGTCGTTGAACGTCCGCCCTCTTTGGAGATAAGCCGCGCGAACGCGACCCCGAGCAAATGACTTGACGAAAACGTGCATCGCTTCTCCAGTGAGATTTGGGCTCTTTGAGCCAGTTGGGCGCCTGCCCAACTGGTTGCTGGCCGTTGCAGGTCGTGGAGGAGCCGTCAAGCAAGTTCACGAGTGACTTCCGTACCACGCCGCAGGCGTGGGCTACTCGAACTTGCTTGACGGTGGGGGAGCGACCTGCCATCACCGTCTGCGCAGTCAGTGCGCACAGGGCTGCAACGTGAATTCTTGGATGTGCGTCCGTTCCGACAGACGGGCGGAGGGGAGATCCGGTGAGCTACGCTCAGCTCATGGCCAGTCGGCGCCCACTCGAACGAGTTGCCTCATCGGCCATATCTCGCCGAGTTGCCTCGTCGGCCATCACTCGCCGACTTCTGGGGGAACCGCCAGCACCGGGCGCGTCACGCGAGCAACGACTGCGCTACATCCGTCGGTGCGCCATGGTTACGCTGCCCGAGATGGCACTGATCTGGATCATCGTGCTTGGGTTCTGGCATGCCCAGACGTCGCTTCTGCTCGTCATGGGCGCGGCTACCGCTCTGAGCCTAGGGAACGTTTTGAGCATCAACCTGCGCATCCGACGGGCAGGCGCGCAGGAGCACAACGAAGCCGCCGATCCGAATTGAGACGCCACCGCTTCTGGCTCAATCGTCAACGCCTCGAAGCTCACGGTCGCCATCACCGGACCTCGGCACATCCTTGCGATCCACGGTTCAGCCGTCGCCGACGCTGACTCCTACCCATCGGCTTGCTTCCTCTGGGTCTCTCCTGGCCTCCCATGTTCTTGAAACTGTCCCGCCACCGACTCATGCTGCTGCCCGCTCGCTCCCGCCCCCACGCTCTGTACCTGGCTTTGCCCTGAACATCTGTGATGTGTTGGGTCGAGGAAGGGGGTCCCGGGGTCGGAGCGAAGCGGAGAGGCGGGGACCCCCTTCCTCGTGCCAGGTACAGAGCCAAACTTCGGGAGCGAGCGGGCAGCAGCGTGTTCGTTTGGGTGTTCGGCTCATAGATGAACACCCAGGCGGCAGGCTCAGGTATTTCGGCGGGCTTCTTTTCTCACCGGAGCTGCGGTTGAATCGCCTCAGCTCGCGCGAGCACGTCCGATGCTGGCACGCCAAGCGCGTGTGCGATCTTGGTGATGTTCGTGAGCGCGACGTTGCGCACGCCGCGCTCGATGCCGCTGTAGTAGCCGCGATTCAGGCCAGCCTCAAGCGCGACGGTTTCCTGCGACATCCCGCGCTCTGCGCGCAGCTCGCGGAGTGCTTGGCCGAACGCGGCGTGTACGGGCGAGATCGCAGGCAAGCGTGCAGCGTCGCTGGTTGACTACTATGAGTCCATACACTATAAGTCGCAGTCGTAGAGTCCTACAAAGCGGCCCCGACGCGAGTGGTAGCTCACGCCGGGACCTAGACATAAAGGAGCGTGTACTCCCTCATGCCTGACGAGAACCCTAACGAGCTGCGCGATTTCGACGTTATGGAACGGGAGGCGGTCTATCTCCTGACCGACCCAGAGCGGCACCCACCGATCTGGTCCCTGCAAGACATGGGCCGTGAGCTTGAAACGAGCGACCCGGAAGCCGTGGTGCGGCCACTTATCAACGCCGGGTTGGTCAACCGCACCAGCGACGACTACGTGTTCGCCACGCCCGCCGCGTTCAAGATGGTGCAGATGGTCGGTCAGGTCGTCTGAGCGGTTTTCGTGCGCCACGTCGTGCGGATGGGCGACGTGGCGCACGCCCCAGGGCAAGCGCTTTGCAGCGCAGACCAGCGTCGCAACCTTCCGATGGCACATCAGCGATGACTAGAAGAGCCCCCCGCCAAGTCGGCTGCTCGGAGTCGCAAGTCATGGAGGCACTGTCTCAGTGATCCAGGCCCCCGGTAGATTGCAGGTCTCGCGGGGGCCATCTGTTTGCAGTTGGGTCAACCGTACAGATAATCCCAGGATGGCAAGTGCAAGGCTTGGCGATTCGCTCCGGTGTGTGGTACGAAAGATGCGCGGGGCGGGACTCGAACCCGCAATCCCAACCAGGAGGCCGATTAAAAGTCGGCTGCGTTTGCCAGTTTCGCCACCCGCGCATGGCGGCGACCGGGGTTCACGCCTCGGTCGCCGCTTGAAGTGCTCAAGGCTGTGGAGGGGTCAGCGCCTCGATTCGGTCGGGTGGATCGTAGGCCGTTGCCCCGTTGAGGACGGCGGCTGCGGGTACGTGCGGGGGGAGCTTGTAGAGCCCCTGCGCGACGCGCTGCACCACCCCCGCCTGCTGCATCCGCGAGAGATTGGTCTGGGCGGCATTGTGGGTCATGCCAATGGCACGGGCAACATCATCGGGCGACACGCCATCAGGGTTTTTCTTGATGAGGTCGATGATCGCCATGCGCTCTGGGCTCAGGCGGCGACGCCGTTTCCCTTGCTGAACCCTCTCGGCTACGGCAGCACGATAAAGCCGCAGGTTGTGAGCCTGCTGTTGCTGGTACTCCAACGCACGCAGCGCATCCAGCTCGCGTTCAAGCTCGGCGATGCGCGCCCGCACCTCATCCACCGGCATCGCTGCCAGCCATTGCTCGTAGGCGTTCATCGCTCCCTCCTGCTGTCGCTCGACACCATGCAGTTGAGTATTGCAGATAACCCAGCGGAACTGTACGTCACTATCTGTACGGTTATGGTGCCGACGTGCCGCCTCGGCACGTGGCTCACCAAGCGGCCCAAGCGCTTCCAGTACTCCCCGAGCTGGCCAACGACGCTCGCGACACATAGGCGGCGCATCATCGGCGCTCACGGCGCGGCCCATATAGCCGTACGATGTCAGCCATGACGGACCCCGCACTGGTCGCGGCCATTGGGGCCGGGGGTGTCCTCGTCGGCGCTGTCGGAGGGGGCGCCGTACAGTCGCTCGTCGCCAGAACCGACAGGCGGCGAGCTGGACGCATCGCCGCCCGTGTCCTGTACACACAGCTACACGGTGCCGAAACGGCCATAACCGACCTTCGCCCGCGCCGCGATTGGCAGAACATGATTACCGACTGGGACGCCTTCGGCGTTGCTTGGGACAAGTACCGCGATGCCGTGGCGAACGTTCTCACGACGCCGGAGTTCGCGATAGTCGATTCAGCGTTCGCCTGCATGGCTAGCCTTTCGCGGGCGAAGACACGCGATCTCGCGAAGCCTGCGCCAGTAGCGCACGCGCCAGCCAGCTTCGACACGCCCGACGAAATCCTCAGCGGCTACCAGCAAACCGTGCATCGGGCAACGCGGATCGTGCTCAAAGCCTCCTTCCGATACCGAGAAGTAAGGGCCAAGCAGAAGGCCCTCACCGAATAGCGCCCAGCCATAGCGGCTACGCCATTCTTCGTATTCGCGGACGCAGGCAGCCTGCCCGCGAGCCAGTCCGCACCATGAGCATCTATCTTTGGAGTCGTTATCAGCTCCGTCGCAATCCCCGACTATCGATCCCGCTTATAGGAGCGGGATGCGGGGTTTCGCCAAGCCCTCCTAGTAGTGCTCCGTTAGGTTGAAGGGGTTTGGGTTGGGGTCTTGAATCTCTTTGTCGATGCTGCTGTCGATCGGGGAGGTCAAGATGGGGGCTGTGGCTGGTCTTTCGCCGGGTGAGCTTG
>JBEKAM010000051.1:0-18485 GCA_050015915.1 Solirubrobacteraceae bacterium | reverse complement strand
ATATCGGCACGGCGTCTTTCACAGGGACCTTCTCACACAACGAAAATCTTGAAACTGCCCAGGTCACCGAAATCAAGGTGCAGCACACGCCCGGGACCTGGAAAAAGCTCTGACATAGGCGCGTAGCGCCGCATCCCGGGGCGATCTCCTTCACCGGGGGGTCCCGGTCACAGCGCTCAAACGCGCCTCGATCTCCACCAACCCCCCAATAGCGCCAGCGCCAACCCCGCTGACGCGCACAGCGGCGGCGGCGTTGGCAAAGCGGGCGGCGTCGAGCACCTCCCGACCTTGGGCAAGCGCAACAAAGAACGCGGCGGCGAACACGTCGCCGGCGCCGAGGTCGTCGCGTGGCAGCTCGACGGCGGGCACGTCCAGCGAGACCTCCTCCAGGCGCGGCGGTCGGACGATGGTGGTGGGCAGCTCGCCGGCGGTGACGGCAACGAGCGCTCCGGCGGCACTGGCCACCTCGATCAGCGATGCGCAGCTGGCGCGCTCGTGCTCGCTGACGACGAGCGCATTGCACCGCTCGGCCACCAGCATCGCTCTACGTGCATCCAACCCAGTGGGCGGGGCGATCAGGATCCGCCCCCGCGGCCCGTTCCACTCGCGCACGAGTCCCTGAGGGGTGAGCCCCACGAACGCGGCCCCGCCTCGCCAGCTGCTGGGGCTCTCGCGGGCGACGGGTGCGAGGTGGAGGATGGAGGTGTCGACGACGAGATCCTCGCGGATGGGCCCGGCCCAGGCGAGCACCCGCTGGACGCGCTCAGAGCCGGAGCCGGAGGTCTGCAGCGTGGTTGTGTCGCGTGCGGGCTGGACGTGCAGGTGCAGCTCCTCCCCGTATGGGGCGAGCGCCTCTTGGATCTCTCGCTCGACACCACGAGTGAGGATCTGCACCGCCAGCCCCAGCCTGGCAGCCTGCAGCGCGCTATAGAAGGCGGCGCCCCCCGCCTGGCGAGAACCGTCTTCGAGCACGTCGATGGTGACGTGGCCGACGGTGGTGTAGTCGTAGTGCAACGCGTCGTTCACCCTAACGGCGGGGCCTGTGGAACCATGGCGCGGCAGGTGCCGGCGAGAGGCGGCGGCGAGTCGTAGGGACACTGGCTGCGCAGACCAAATCGATCGCGGCCGTCGGTTGTTGTGCTGCTTAGAGTCAATGCTCCTGAATCTCGATCACATGCGCGAATGGACGGCACTCGGCACCCGTACGGTGCGAATGCTGCGGCTGGTGATGGCGAGTGTGATCGGCCTGAGTGTCCTGAGCCTCGCCCCCGGCGCGTACGCTCAGGCAGCATCCTCCTATCCGTCGGGGGCAACCCGCCCGGCGTTCCGCCCGCGCGCCTCTGAATTCGCAAACGCGCACGCGGCGAAGCACACGAAGCCGAAGAAGCCGGTGCTGCACGGCAACCCGGCGCGGGCGCTGGTGGCGTTTGAAGCGATGCAGAAGTACTTCTACATAGGCGGCTCGGGCCTGTACGAGGGGGAACCGTTTTCGTACTTGTGGCCGTTCTCGCAGGCGCTGGCGGCGACGGTGAGCGTGGCGAACATCCCGCATCTGGGGGTGTCGCTGTCAAAGGAACTGGCGGCACGGCTGACGGGGCTGAACAGCTACTTGGACACGGACAACTCGGGGGCTTCGGAAGGCGTGTATACGAGCACGCTGGCGGCGTTTGACGGTACGGTGGCGCCACCGGCGGGGCCGGGGGGGACGAAGTACTACGACGACAACGACTGGGTTGGCATTGAGCTGATGCGGATGTACCAGCTGACCCACCAGGCGGCGCTGTTGGGTAGCGCTGAGGGGATCATGGCGTTTGAGATGGCGGGCTGGCAGGAACGGCCGGGGTTGGCGTGCGAGGGCGGGCTGCCGTTCTCGAACGCGATTACGAACGGGGAACGCAACACGGTGACGACGGCGCCGGCGGCGGAGCTGGGGACGCTGCTTTACGAGGAAACGAAAAGCGTGGCGTACCTGCAGTTCGCGGAAAAAGCTTATGAATGGGTGCGCCGATGCCTACAGCAGCCGGTGAACCTGTATGCGGACCACATTGGCAACAGGGGGGTGGTTGAACCGACGCTGTGGAGCTACAACCAGGGCTCGATGATCGGCGCGGGCACGCTGCTGTATCAGGCGACGGGCAACTCGGCGTACCTGTACCAGGCGCGGCAAACGGCGAAGGCGGCGCTGGCGTACTTCACGAACGAAAAGCTGGGCGCGGAAATCCCGTTCTTCGTGTCGATCTACTTCCGCAACCTGCTGTATCTGGACTCGGTGACGCACGATCCGCCTGGTCCGTCGATCGCGCAGAACTACGTGAACTACGCGTGGCAGAACCTGCGGCTGAGCAACAACCTGTTCGTGTTCGGTGCGCCGGCGTCGGCGCAGCTGCTGGTGCAGGCGGCGATTGTGCAGATCTACGCGCTGCTGTCGACGCCGGCGAGCACTTATTTTTAGTTGGAGTGCGTGCTGGGAGCGGGCGCGAAGTGGCGCTGACGCAGGTGTGGCGGGGTGCTCGGGGGTAGGGGCGCAGGCGTTGGGGCTGAGACGAGTAGGCTCTTGGTAATGACCGAGGGAACGAACTTGACGACGGCTGAGGGACTCCAGGCGTTGGAATCTGAGCTGGCGGCGCTGGAAGGCGACGGGCGCAGGGAGATCGCGGAGCGAATCAAGACCGCCAGGGAATGGGGCGACTTGAAGGAGAACAGCGAGTACCACGACGCGAAGAACGAGCAGGCGCACTTGGAGACGAAGATCGCGAGGTTGCGCGAGAAGATCTCGGGTGCGGTGGTGGTGGAGGGCACGCCGGATGTGAGCGCTGGGGTGGTTGGCTTTGGCTCGACGGTGTTGGTGCGTGACCAGGATGGGGGGGAGCAGAAGTGGCGGATTGTGAGCTCCCACGACGCGGCGCCGCGCGAGGGTCTGCTGTCGGCGGAATCGCCGGTGGCGGTGGCGTTGATGGGTCGTGCGCCGGGCGATGAGATTGCGGTGTCGCTGCCGAGAGGCAAGCGCACGCTGACGGTCGTTAGCGTCAGCTGATCCGGCTGATGAGCTTGCGCGGCGAGCGGCGGTAGAGCCGGGCGCCGTCGCGTAGCGCGCGCTTTTGCAGTTGGCGGCGGCGCTTGGCGATGGCCTTCAGCAGCGCCCTGCGGGTCTTTGGCTTGGTCCGCCAGGTGTTGGCGCCTCCGGCACTTGCGTCGGCGTGCTTGCCGGCGCGCAGGTGCTGGGCGAGCACTGCGAGGTCGTGGTCCTCGCCGAGCAGTTCGCCGAGGGTGTCGGCGCGGCTTGCGAGCTCGCGTAGGCGCTTGTCGGCGGGGCGGCGTTTGCGGGCGTCGCGGCGTTGCAGCATCTCGGCGGCGTAGCGGAGGTCCTTGACGCGTTTACGCCACTGGTGCAGCGCGATCGTTTGGTCGCCCTTGGCGCGTAGCACGCGTAGGTGGCGCTGCTTTCCTTGCTTGTAGAGGTTTGTGAGGTCGCGCTCGACGAGCGCGAGGCCGGGACGCTCGATGAGCTGCCAGGCGACGACACGGGCACGGAAAGAGTGGAGCTCTGTGAGTACGGCGGTGCGGGTAGCGGGATCGCGGAGAACCTTGCGCTCGCTGCCCTGCTGCTGGGCGAGCACGCGCTTTCGCAGCTGGCGCACGCCGCGGCGGCGTCCGAGCTTGCGCGGGTGGCGGGCTATGAGCGCGTCGAGTGTGGCGAGCATGACCTCGGCGTCGCGGGCGGGGGAGAGGCGCTGGGCGGTGTTGCGTAGGGCGTCGCTGTCGCGCTGGTAGTGGGCGCTACCGAGCTGGTGCTCGATCAGGCGCAGCAGCGCGCGTAGGCGCTTGAGTGCCTTGCGGGTTTCGTGCACTGTGTTGGCGCTGATGGTGTTTCCGTCGCGGCCAAACAGCTCGAGCGTGAGGTCGACTTGGCCGAGGGCCATGCGCGGCAGCGCTTGGGCGAGGCTTTCGCCGGCGATGATGCCGAGCCGGCGGTCGCGGCGGCGTTGGCGCTCGGTGAGGCGCTGGCGGCCGGCCTTGGCGAGGGCGACGCTGGCGCTGACGGCGACGGTGGCGGCGAGGGTGGCTGCGATGGGCGCGAGAATGGAGCGATGCCCAGCAGACTTCCTGCCGCCCCATGGTGGACGGTGCGCCCGGCTGCGAACCGCAAGCCGGCGACGTATAGCTGTCCGATCTGTGGTCATCAGTTGCCCGCTCTTAGCGAGCATATGCTGATCGCGCCTGAAGGAGACACCCGCAGACGCCGCCACGCGCATACGCAGTGCGTGCTTGCGGCGCGCGCGAGCGGCAGGCTGGTGCTGAAGGACGAGTGGCAGCGCTCCCAGCCACGCCAGCCGTCGCGGTGGCGACGGCTGCTGGGGCGCGGCTAAGAGTCTCCTGGTTCAGCTGCCGAAGACGTGCACGTGCTCGGGCTCGACGCGGATGATGACGCGCTGTTCGCCGGGCTGGCGCAGGGGGTACTCATCGACGCCCATGTACTTCTTGGCCATCGCGTCGATGTGCTCGTCGGCGCCCTCGTGCGTGCGCTCTGCGACACGCCCGCGGACCTCGAGATATTCGTAGGGGTTCTCCATGCTCTGCACGGTGAGCGTCACGCGCGGGTCGCGCTCGAGGTTGCGCGGCCATGCGCGGCCCTCAGCGGTGTTGAGCACGGGCTGCCCATCTTGGACGTCGACCCACACGGGCACGCCGTGCACGGTGCCGTCGGCGCGTAGCGTGGCGACGTTGCAGAAGTTCTTGTCCTTTAGCAGCTTCTCGGCGCGGTCATCGATCGTTGCGGTCATAGCGGTAGTCCCTTCCTCGGATCTAGGTCTTGTTGGCAATCAAGGGTATGAGCCTCCCTGGAAACTCTCCAAGCGACATTAGCGGCGATTGGGCGCGGGGACATGGGGAGTGCCACATCCGGTCGCTTAAAGCTGGCGACGCTGTGAACGGCGGCGGGTCAGCAAGGATAGTTGCCATTTATTTAAATTTTTGGCAACTCGTGTTAGGCTGGTGAGGTCATGAGCCTCGTGGAGCGCAAGCAGGAGCTGTTCGAGAACATCGTCAGGCTGCGTAGAGCGGCCAGGCAGTCGCCAGGTAGCCGGGACATCGCGGCGGTTCGCGTCTCCTTGGAGCGGGAGCTGGGGGAGACGGTCTCGCGCAGGCTTGCCGCACGCGTGCTCGGTGTGAGCCACACGGCCCTGGATCGCTGGATCAAAACCGGTGATCTCCCGGTGATCTATTCAGCAAAGGGCCGAGTCGAGGTGCCTGTCCCGGCGCTCCTGGATCTCTATGACGCAGTAGACGCTGGACGTGCGGACTCTCCGCGGTATCCGCTGACAGCGACGATGCTTCATCACCGCGAGGCTGCACAGCGTCTGAAGATCCACCGTTCGCGCGATCGAGGTGATGGTGGGCACGATCGTGTCCGAGCCCGCAGCCTCGTTTATCACCACGCCGTCGCTGCGAGGTTGAGTCGGCCCATGGTTGAAGAGGCGCGACATGTTCTGTTTCGGTGGCGAGAGCAAGGGCGGATCGACGAGCGTTATGCCGACCGGTGGGAGCAGCTGCTGGAGCGGCCGCTCCCGGAGGTCCGCCGCGCGCTCGTGGAGGAGAGCCAGGAGGCAGATGACTTGCGTCAGAGCTCTCCCTTCGCGGGCGTGCTCAGCGAGCCTGAGCGTCTGCGCATACTCCGTGAGGTCGCGTAAATGGAGCCAGCTCAGTTCCAGCATGTGGTTGCCGCCGCCGCCAATGTGACAGGTCAAGAGGAGTTTGTGGTGATCGGTAGCCAGGCGATCCTCGGGTCTGTCGACGATCCACCGGCGTCGATGCTGGTGTCGCTGGAGGCGGATATCTACCCACTGCACGATCCGGCATCCGCAGACTTGATCGATGGCGCTCTAGGCGACGGATCCGACACGCGCATCGAAGCCGATGCGCCTGGTAATGCAGGAGAACTGCTCGCTAACGTCGCGGATTGAAGGGCTAGCCATCTCCGTCTGCATTGGGCCGAGACGATGACCTTTGCAGTCCTGTCGACCGTCGTCCCGCTCGCCTTGATCGGTGTTATTGCGTTCTTGCTTTTCTCCAAGAGAGGGCGCGATACCTTTGTGCGAGTTGCGTTTGGCGCGGTTATCGGGGAACAAGAACTGGGAGCTACCGAGATCCACCATGCGACGCAGACGCTGCGAGTGCTCAAGTGCCGGCAGGGTACCGAGACGTTCTATGTGCTGGAGGCCATGTTTCGCCGGCCTTTGGCGGCGCGGACGACGTACACGAAGCTCGATCGCGACGCGCTGAGCAAGCTGAGCAGTTTCACCCATGAGTAGGGCGAGAAGCTCGTGTGCGAGCCGATCCGATTTAATCGAATCTCCGATCGTCGCGGTATCGCGGTAGACCCCGTCCCGCGTCCGTAAGCGGGGCATGAGTCCCAACCAGTGGAGGTGGCAGATGGCCGAACTCGGACCGCCGGCAGAGGGAATTGTGCTGACCCACTTCATCGTCTCGGATGACGTTGAGCGTTCTCGGCGCTTCTACACGGAGGTGCTCGGCGGCAAGTTGGAACGCTCCGGAGAACCGACCAACATCGCGCTCGCCAACAGCTGGATCGTCATCAATCGGGGCGGAGGCCCGACCGACGACAAGCCTGCGGTCACTCTGGAGACGCCACCCGACCTCGATCGGGTCAGCAGCTTCCTCAATATCCGGGTCAAGGACATCGAGGCGGTGTATGCCGAGTGGAGCGCCCGTGGTGCTCAATTCCTGACGCCGCCGAAGCAGCATCAGTACGAGATTCGTTGCTACATCCGCGATCCCGACGGTCATCTGATCGAGGTGGGGCAAACGACGGACCCGGAGGGGGACTGGACCCCTCCTCAGTGGCTGTCGAGTACGGCTGGCGGGGAGCCCGAGTAAACGCGGAGATTGCGAGCGGCGGTATGACCCGTCAGCTCAGTTACGGCTGAGCCCAGTACTGGAACTGGCCGGCGGGATCGTGCCGAGGGGCGTGAGTTTGCCGTCGTTGAGCTGGAAGTGGACGGTCGCCTGTCCGCCGCTGGGGCTGGCGAGCGGATCGCCGGGGCGATACAGGGCGTAGGCGAGCGTGACTTCCGTGTCGTTCTGTGAGAGCACCTTGACGGTGGCGCTCGGTTCCTTGGTGTCGGTGCCGATGTAGCGGCCGTTGACGAAGAAGAACGCCTGCTGACCGTAGCCGTCGCCGGAGCCGCTTTTCGTGCCGATCAGCACTCGTAGGGCTTGGTTGGGGTGGTACTGCGCGGTTTCGCTGGCTGTGTAGCCCTTGGACTGGAGCACTGACTCCGCCTGGCTGAGGCCTTCGCTCTTGGTTTCTTCGTGCGTGAACGCGGGCGCGGTCTGGGTGCGCGTGTTCGTGGGCGCGGCGGTGCCGCCGGCTGTGTTGGTGGTGCTGGTGGTTGTGGTGGCGGTCGTCGGCGACGGCGTCGAGGCGGTGGTTGCCTGCGTGCTTGTCTGCGTGCTTTGCGTTTCCGCGGGCGAGCTTGCGACCGTGACGGTCTTGGTTTCTGAGCTGCCGCAGCCACCAAGGATCGCGCCGGTGGAGCAGCCCAGGAAGAGGGCGGTGAGCGTTGCGGTCAGCTTGCGGTTCATGCCAGCAATGGTATTCGCCGGTCGTCGAGCTCACGCCTGCTTGGGCTCAACGCCAGCGATGTTGCAAAGCTCGCCGCTGTTATCTCCCGGAAGCACTGCTGCAAGGCGGTACGATCAATGCGAGTCGAGATGTCAGTTCCCCCCGTAAAACCAGCCGCACAGATCCCAGGTCCCGCGGACAGCCACAAGATCGACGCGCGTAGGCGCAAAAGCGAGCGCGTGCGAGCGGCGTTGCCGCTGCTTCCGGCGGCGCTTGCGATCGCGTTTGCGGTTGTGAACCTCAAGCAGGTGAAGGTCGACTGGATCGTCGGCTCAGGTCATGCGCCGCTGATCATCGTGATCGTGATCTCGCTGCTCGTGGGGGTTGTGTTCACGCACCTCGCCGAGCGCGTTGGGCGCAAGCGCCGCTAGCTGCCCCGGCTTGCAGTCTGCTCAGCTGGGGCTGTCCTCGGTGACGATGTCGACGGCGGCCTCTGCGCCGATGTAGGGGGCAAGCACGACGTATGCGAGGTGGTCGGATAGGGCTGCCAGCAGCTGCACCCGTCCGCCGGTGGCTTGGCAGCGGATCGTGTGCCAGATGGCGCCCGCGACAGCCTCGGCGGTGAGACTGCCTTGTGGCTGTGTGGGCGCGCCCTCGGTTAGCAGCGTGGCGATGCTGTTGGACAGCTCGAGCGTGTGTTCGCGCGCCTGCGCACCGGAGTAGAACGCCTCCTGGGAGAGTGCGCGCGCGTGTAGCGGGTGGTCGGCGAGGTAGCGGGTGAGCTCGGCGAGCACGCTTCGCACGGCGCGCGGCCAGTCGTCGGACACCAGCGCGGGATCGGCGGCGATCGCGAGGAGCTCATCGCCGGCCACGTCGAGCGCCTCGAGGAAGCATTCTTCCTTGCTGTCGAACAGTTCGCAGAACGTCTCGACCGGCAGGTTGGCCTCGTCGGCGATCTGTGGTGCGCTTAGCTCGCGGTAGTCCTCGCGCGTAACGAGCCGCAGGATGCCCTGCAGCAGGCGTGTGCGCTCGTCGCGGCTGGGTGCCTCTGCGCCGTTCAGCGGGTGTCCGTAGGTCGAGGAGATCTCGCGCATGCGCACGTTCAGACGCGCGGCCATGCGCTCGTTCAGTTGTTGGGCGGCGGGGGTCTGGAACAGCAGCGTCCAGCGCAGCAGCTCCTCGGCGAGGTCGATGCGCCGGGTGGTGTGCCCGCCGCGTAGGAAGCCGCACGATGCGCCGAGTAGCCCGCCGGTGATGCCCCTGACGATCGGCTTTGGTAATGGCAGCGAATCGTGCGATTCGGTGAAGCTGTGCGCGAGCATCTGCTCGCACGCGCCTGTGGCTCGGCGCAGGCGCATCGCGCCTTCGGGGCCGGCGCACTGGGCCTCGAGCACGACGAGGATTGTCGCGTTGCGGTCATCGGCGGTGCTCTGCGCGAAGCGCTCGAATACCGCCCGCGTGCGCTGCTCCAGGGAGCCTTCGGCGGCGAGGTATGCCTTTTTGAGTTCCTTGATGTCACGCCGCACGATCAAGTCGAACGTCGCGAGGAAGCACTCTTCCTTGTTGGCGAACTGTTCGTAGAACGAACGCCGGGAGACGCCTGCGAGGCCGATCACCTGCTTGACGCTGGTGGCTTCGTAGGTGCTCTGTGCGACCGCCTCGATCATCGCGCCGTGGATGCGCGCTCGCTGGTGCAGCACCACCTCGCTGCGCTCCATGCGATGTGGCCCGTGCGGCAGGCGCTTGTAGATCGGTGCGATTGCCGCGGCCGGCTTCCGTGCGGGTCCCTTTGTTCTGTCCTTATTGCTGCGCTTGCCACGCCCACGCGCGGTCAGCGACCTACCCCTCGATGCCATGTTCATCTCTCCCAAACGATCTTTCGAACCAGCCGATCGCTGTCATCGGAACTGGCGTGCGGGATCATTCCATGTCAGCGATCTTTTGTCTACACCGAACCGTACTAGACGAACGGTCGTGCTGCGCTGGTTATTTTGGTGCTCAGTGCAGAATTATCTTGAGAATCAAGATCGCCACGCCCATGGTTGCGCCGACGCTGACGTCGAGCACCAGCTCGCTCGCGCTCGCACGTGAGCGGATGCCTGCGAACAGCTCGAACGCCACCAGGCTGGCGATGGTGCTCCACAGCGCGGCTGTGACGGCGGTGGCGAGCGCGGCCCCTGTGATCCATGCGAGCACGAGCGCCAACAGCGGTAGCGCAGCGCCGCGCATGATCGCCAAGTCGTGTGCGAGCTCATGCGCGAGCGTCCCCACGCTGAGGCGCTGTTGTGACTCGAGGCGGGTCCCGAGCACGCTTGCGTATGAGTGCGCGAACCAGTACAGCGCTGCGGCGATGAGCGTTGAGGCGATCGTGTCGAGGTAGGTCTCGTGACGGCCGCTCTCGGCGGCAAGCAGCGCGCCGATGACGATGATCCCGTACACCACCCCCGAGGGGTTCTCCGCGGGCGCTACGCGCTCGGCGGTACGCACGAGCCAATCGTGGATCAGGCCCACAGGGCCCCGATTGGCAGCGCCCAGAGACGATCGCCCAAGGGAATGGTCTGCTCTCGCGGATGGAGAACGACGCCTGCCACAAAACTGGAGCCGCGACGCTCACGGAGCTTGGCCAGCCATCTGTAGTCGTGGCTTCCAATTGTGGTGCGGGCCTTGACCTCGATTGCAACGATCTGGCCGTCGGCGCGCTCGAGGACCAGGTCCACGTCTTCGCGGTCGCGTTGATAGTGGTAGAGGCGGGCTCGATTGCTCGCCCAACCAAGGTGCTTGATGACCTCCATGGCCACGAAGTTCTCGAGGATCCTGCCGGTGATCTGATCGTCGCGAGCGATCCGCGTTTCGTTGGCGCCCAGTAGGTGTGCGAGCAGCCCGGAGTCCACGAGATAGACCTTTGGGGTGCTGGCCTCTCGTGCTCCCAGGCCGGGTCGCCAAGCTTGCAATCTCTTGACGAGAAACAGCTGTTCCAAGATCCCCACGTAGGCCTTGACTGTTTCGGTGCTCAAGCCAAGGCGTGAAGCGGCGTTCCGATATGACAGAAGGTTGGCGGCCTGAGTCGCCAGTAATCCCAGCAACCGCGGCATCTCGTCGAGCTTGATGGCGTCGGAGATGTCTCGCAGGTCGCGGTCGAGGGTGCTGTTGACGTAGGTCCCGAACCAGCGCTCGCGCCGGCCGTCGGTGCGCAGAAGCGCCTCGGGGTAGCCACCGGCAGCGACGAGCGAGACGAACGCGTCCCGGCCCACAGCGCAGCCGCTCAGCTGCGGCGGCTTCCCGGCGAACAAGGCATCGGCGAAGTTGACCTGCCCGCCTCGAACCTCGCTTTGTGCGAGCGGCCAGAGATTTAGCGTCTCGATACGTCCGGTGAGCGCATCTTTGACCCTCTTCGAGGTCATGATGTTGGCGGAGCCAGTGAGCAGGAAGCGGCCGGGGGTTGTGTCGTTGTCGACTGCTCGCTTGATCTCCAGTAGCAGGCCTGGTGCATGCTGGACCTCATCGATGAGGACAGGCCCGGAAAGCTCGGCGATGAAGCCCCCGGGATCGCGCGAGGCGGCGTCGCGGGTAGCGGCCTCGTCGAGGCTCAAGATTGTCATGGGGTGCTCGCTGCCTGCGATTTCCCGGGTAAGTGTTGTCTTACCGACCTGACGCGCTCCCGCAACGAACACAACTCGTGTGTCGGTCAGCGCCTCCACCAGGAGGGGGCGCAGGTAGCGTGGATGTAGGGTCTTCATTAGATCCGCAAGTGACGTAAGTGTCCAAAGGATCCTGCGTAAACGTCCATTCTATCGTGCGTTATCGTCCATCCAGCTCGTGCATGAGTGTCCCCATACTGAGGCGCTGTTGTGACTTCAAGGCGAGCCTCGAACAACGCTTGCGTAGGGGTGCGCGAACCAGTACAGCGCTGAGAGGGTCTCTGCAGGTGCTACGCGTTCCGGCGGCGCGGCTCAGCCGATCATGATCGGCGCGCTGTAACTGGAGACGTGCGCGCCGTCGGTGACCTGCACGAGCGCCTTGTACAGCCCGCGCTGGATGCGCACGACGCGGCTGAACGTGGAGTAGCTGGCGGTGGCTGCTTTGACGACGGTGCCGCCCTTGTTGACGGACTTGCCCGGACGCAAGAGCTGGAAGCCGACGAGCGCGCCGACCTCGGCGGGAGTGACCGTGCCATACAGCCGCGCGTAGCCGCGGCGCCTGGTGGAGTGCACGCGGAAGGTCACGCGCACGGCTACGCCCTCGAGGATCACGGGGCTCGAGACTTCCGGTTTACCGACCGTCACGACCCGCAACTGGGCGTTCTCGGTGAGGCCTAGGTAGGGGAAGGAGAAGCCGCCGGCGGCGTTTGTCAGCTCAGGGTTGCCCACCGGCTGAAAGCCGCCGAGGTAGGGGAACGCGTTGGCCTGCAGCTCGACCTCGTGGTCGGCGGCGTAGCTACCGGAGAGGGTCCCCTCGACCGTCAGCGGGCTGCCGAAGAACACGGGGTCGGGCACGCCGACGATCGCCAGCGACAGCGGTATGGCGGTCGTTTTGAACGTGCGCTCTGCGCCAGTGGTGGCGCCTGCGGGGCTCGTGGCGAGGATGCGGTAGTGGTAGGTGGTCAGCGGCGCAAGCCCGGTGACGCTCTGGCTGACTTTCAGCGTTCCGCTGTTGCTGCCGGCGGGCGCGAGCGGCGTCTGTGCGCCGTAGTGGCTGGTGGTGCCGTACTGGAAGACGTAGTCGGTGGCCTGCCCGTGCGGGTTGACGGTGCCGGTGAGCGTCACGGAGGAGTAGCTCACGCTGAGGCTCGGCCCGGTGCCCGCGGAGGGCGCGGGGGCGGCTGCGGCGACGGCGGGGAGGTAAGCGAGGGCGCAGATGCTGGCGCTCAGCGCGAGTGCCAGGCATCCACGTGTGAGCTTGACAATGGAGATATGTGCAGGTATCCGCATACCGGGAGGCTACCCGGTGCGGGACTTCGGAAACGACGCGAGCGTTCAGCCAGGGATGACGGGGTCCTGCCCGAGCGCTCTGGCTCGCGGAGGACTACCCAATTATGTATACATTTTTGAGCGCATACGCTCAGTTATGGATACGTTTTGGAGCACGTCGTTTAGGCGTCTGTCCAGAGTGCCTGCAGTGGGATCGCGGCGAGACGGTCGCCGAACGGCACGGTCGCAGGCCCGGTGTACAGCAGCGCCCCGAAGGCAAAGTGCTCGCCGAGGCGCTCGCGCATGAGCCGCAGACCTTGGAAATCTGCTCGTCCGGCGGTCGCGGCTGCCTTCGCCTCGATCCCGACGACGCTGCCGTCGCGGCGTTCGAGGACCATGTCGACCTCGTGCCCATCTCGGTCACGAAAGTGGAATGCCTGTGGGGGGTCCGGATCGACGCTTGCCTGACGCACGATCTCCATGACGACGAACGTCTCGATCAACGCTCCAGCGATCTGAGGATCGCTCCAGGCGCGCTCGGCGTTCGCGCTGAGCAGGTACGCCAGCAGGCCGCTATCGACAATGTGCAGCTTCGGTGCCTTGCCGAGCCGGCTGAGCAGGTTCGAGTGCCAGGCTGGGAGGCGGTAGACCAAGAACAGCGTCTCGAGCAGGTCGACGTGTGCGCGGACCGTGTTCGCGGCGATTCCCAGATCGCGCGAGAGGTCGTTGAGGTTCAGCGTGGAGCCGGTGGCTGCCGCGACGGCGCCGAGCAGCCGGCGGACGTTGGCGCGGTCGTGCACGCGGGCGATGCTCCGCAGATCGCGATCGAGGACCGTGCCGAGATAAGAGGCATAGAACGAGACGCGGCGATCGGGCGAGCGCCGGCGCGCCTCGGGAAACCCGCCCGCCACGAGCATCTGCGCGTGCGCACGGCGTCCACTCGCAGCGTCGAGAACGTGCGGCGGCCTGCCCGCGAACAGCGCCGCGATCAGCCCTGGCGGCACTCCCCACAGCTCGGCCTGGGAGAACGGCCATAGCCGCAGATACTCCGCACGCCCAGTCAGCGCATCCGCGATCCCGGGCGCTGTCAGGATGTTCGCTGATCCGGTTAGCAGATAGCGCCCTGGACGCTGATCCTCGTCGACCGACTGCTTGATCGCGAGCAACAGAGCCGGAGCACGCTGCACCTCGTCGATTGCCACCGGTGTCTGCAGGTCGGCCACGAAGCCCGTCGGATCCTCGTTCGCGCCGCGGCGTCTGGCATCGTCATCGAGGGTGATCACGAGCCTGCTGGGCTCGCCTTCTCCAGCCCGCAGATCCGCGACTGGCACCTCGCCTTGCGCTCAAGCGAGCGCTCGTAGGGCGCGCTGCCCGTCGCATGTAATCGTCATCTGCCATTCGGCTATTCGTTATCTGCACGCGAATCCGCTCTCTCGGACCCCGAGGGGTTCATCGCTGCGCTGCGTGGCCCCGTGCTCATAGACGAGATCCAGCGGGACATGCCACTCGTCAAGCAAGCCATTCACGAGAACGACTACGTCGAGTTCACCCAACCCGTCGACAAGGTCGAGGGAACGGGCCACAGCACCACTCCGGGCGCTTGGACACTTGTCTAAATGTCAGGCCAAAAGGCTTGACACGGGTGCGGTACGAACATGGTACGCTAAACCTCAGTGGATGGGTGAGCAATGGGGAGGTTTGCCGATGACAACCAACTGCCATGGGAGCCATACCAATGAGCACCTTGAATTTGAGAGAGTCAAGTAGATGGCTGGAGGACGGTCCTGAAGGGAGTCGGCAATCGACCAGGAAGCCTGTGCGCCTCGCGCGCGCAGTGGGCGGGCGATTCTCGGATGTATCCGAATCAGATGTGGTCAATGGAACGATCGGCGTAGCGATGGTCGCCCTGCTTGGCGATCCAAAGCTCGCCGTGAGGGCAGCGCGGGTGCTGTTGGAGGACAACAGCTCTCGTAAGCGCGAATTGCGGGCGTCTCGACTCAATCACGCGCGCCGCTGAGCTGTGGCCCGCGCCGCACTTTGCGGGGTGGGCATAGACACTGTTGTCCAAATGTGTTTTTACAACCGTAGACTTGTATTCTCGGCGCGGATGCGCTGAGATACGCGCCAGCAGTACACACCGAAAGGAGGCCGGTGAAGGTGGCGAGCTACATCAGGGCAGGGACGCTGAGGATGAGCCACCGGACACTGCGGGGAGCAGGGTGCTATGGATAGCGAAATCGCAGATCCACGTGTAGCGGCCCTTCGGGGTCGCCGGTTGGGCGTCGTTCACGGCGTCGGTACGGTCAGCTCGCACGCTGTAGGGGTCCCGGCTGTTGAGCCGCGGGGGCCGAGCGCGACCCTGTTGCGCGACTCGATCTTCCGCCGGACGCTGATGGTGGCGGATACGCTCGCGATCCTCAGTGCGTTCCTGATCACCATCGCGCTGTCCTCGAGGTCTCTGCAGCTGACGTGGGCGAGCATCGCCGGGCTGCCAATCCTGCTGATCGGCGCGAAGATCTTTGGGCTGTACGACCGCGACGACGCGTTGCTGCACAAGACGACGCTCGACGAGGCGCCGAAGCTATTTCAGGTAGCGACCCTGTGCGCGCTCGTCGCCTGGCTAACGGGCGGGTTGATCGTCGCCGGCACGCTCGACCGCCACCAGGCGCTGTTCCTGTGGCTCGTGCTCGCGGTGCTGCTGATCCTGATGCGCACGGTTGGACGTGCGCTCGCGCTGCGGATGGCCCCGGCGGAGCGCTGCCTGTTCATCGGCGACGCGGACGGGGCAAAGACGATCGCGGCCAAGCTGACGAACCACGGTGGCATCAAGGCGACCCTGGTGGCGCATCTGGATTTCGACAAGATCGCGCCGTGGTCGACCGACGCCCGCTCGGCGGCGAAGCTCGCAGAGGTGCGCAATCTCGCCCGCCAGCTCGACGTTCACAGGGCGATCGTCGCGCCGCGCAGCGCGGATGCCAGCGAGATGCTCGATCTCGTGCGCACGCTCAAGGCGGTAGGTGTGCGGGTGAGCATCCTGCCGCGCCTACTTGAGGTCGTGGGCTCGTCGGTTGTGTTCGACGATCTGCACGGGGTGACAGTGATGGGTGTACGGCGCTTCGAGTTGACGCGCTCCTCGGCGACCATTAAGCGCACCTTCGATCTGGCGTACACGGCGTTCGGTTTGCTGGCGGTTGCGCCGCTGATGATCATCGCGGCTGTGGCGATAAAGCTCGACAGCCCGGGGCCCGTGTTCTTCCGCCAACAGCGGATTGGCCGTCACGGGAAATCCTTTCACATATTCAAGTTCCGGACGATGGTGAAGGATGCGGAGGCGCTGAAGGAGTCCCTACGTCACCGCAACGAGGCGCGCGAGGGTATGTTCAAGATCGCGGATGACCCCCGGGTTACGCGCGTGGGGCGGTTCCTGCGCAAGACTTCGCTTGACGAGTTGCCGCAGCTGCTGAACATCCTTAAAGGTGAGATGAGCCTCGTCGGTCCGCGTCCGCTGGTGCTCGATGAGGACCAGCGCGTACAGGGTTGGCATCGCCGGCGCTTGGAGTTGACACCGGGGATGACCGGTCCCTGGCAGATCCTCGGGCCGGTGCGCGTGCCGCTCAGAGAAATGGTGGCGATCGACTATCTGTATGTGGCCAACTGGTCGCTGTGGAATGACATCAAGATCCTGCTGCGGACCGTTGGCTTTGTGATGGCTCGCCGGGGTATGTAGCGGGCGGCGGAATGTAGAGAGAAGTAGAGCTTTACGTAATTCCGATTGTTTGCTTTTCCCGGTACCGACCCCTATATTTTGCGGTATCGATTCACTTCATAACGGGTCTTGCTCGCCCCTTGGACACCCGTATAGACCTGGACGCCAAATTTGCCACATCGTCCAATACCCGATTGCATTCACGGCAGTAGCCTCCCTATCGAGGACGGAAACTCAGCAGGGGTGTGCTGCTCTGGCAAACCACTGGCGGTGGGAGCAGAAAAACCATGACAGACATTTCGGCACCGAGTTGCTCAACGACTGAGGACGTGGCTGTTGATGACAGTACGCTGGTACGTCCAGCGCGGTTCGGCGGGGTGTCCGAACTTCCTGTGGTGCGTGGCATCGTAGACGTGACGATGGTGGGTCTGCTCGGGGGCGGCCCGCGCTTGGCGATACGCGCGGCGCGGGTATTTCTGCAGGACAGCTATGCGGCCCGATCAGCGGACCGCGAGCCGACATACGCTGGCAGGGCCGGCCCGGAGGATTAGGCCGGAGCGCCGCAGATCTGTCTGACCCGCTTGATTTGAGGCGGTGATGATGTCTCTGTTGGCGCCTTAGAGGACACGGATGAACTCGACTGGAGGGTGCTGGATGGAGCTTATGGTTGGTCTCTCGGATGTGGCTTTGGCGCCGTCCGTGGCTAATGTCGCAACGGCGGAGGAGGTGATGTCGCGAAGGGTCTCGCAGGCTGTCAAGCGGGCACAGCTTGGTGATCGTGAGGCGATGGGTTTCCTCTACGCGCGCTACGCGGACAACGTTCATGGGTACGTCCGCAGCATTGTGCATGACTCGCATGAGGCAGAAGATGTGACGCAGCAGGTGTTTGCGAAGCTCATCCGCGTGATCGGCAAATACGAGGAGCGCGATGTGCCGTTCTTCGCGTGGGTCCTGCGGGTGGCCCGCAATGTGGCTGTCGATCACCTGCGTCGCCAGCGCCTGGTCCCGGTGGAGGAGCTGATGACGAGCGATCACGGCAGTGGCGACCCAGCTGGGAGTCGGCGTATGCGCGACCTCCGCGAAGCGCTTTCGGAACTGCCTAAGGATCAGTGCGAGGTGCTGGTGCTGCGCCACTTCGCAGGGCTCTCTCCGATGGAGATCGCGACGCGCACGGGTCGCTCCGAAGGTTCGATCCATGGGCTGCACCACCGTGGCCGTAGGGCGCTAAAGGTGGAGCTGATCAGTCGTGGTGCGGCTCCGGCGACGGTTGGCGCGGGTACGGGCTGCGCGTGATCAGCCGCGCGATTCGCCCGCTGTCGATGTCGGCGAGGTAGTACAGCACCGAGAAGGTGATGAGCTCGTCTGTGGTGATCCCCTCGCGTGCGGCCTCCTCGTCGAGCGTCTCCCAGGCAAAGCCCTCGAGTGTCAACGTGACGCTGCGCTCGGTGTGCTCATCCTGAGCCTCACCAGAGCGCGGGCGACTCACCCTTGGACCGATCGAATCGCGGCACACTCCCCTACAACGGTGCGCGATGGTCAGAGCTTGCGCGGACGCAAAGTTCGGTAACAGGCCAGACAAGCGCTTGGGCGCCGCGATGACGGGTACAGTGCGTAGGCGGCTGCAGGCGAGCGGCGGGGTGGACGTTCAGGCAATGGTGCCCGGACTAATGTCCAGAGGTGGACCCAGACGCTCCGCACTTGTCGCGTGCGACCCGATGCTGGTCCGGCAGTCGCTCTGCGGCCCGCACATGCGGGGGACGCTGTCGTGTCGCTGTGGGGAACTCAAAAGTCAAGGAGCCAAGTGTCAGTGCTGGGTGTCGGGGGTACGCCGCTGCGCGGACGTCCACCTATAGTTTCGATAGCCGTCTGGAGCGCAATCGCACTTCTCATGCTTGCGGGCTTCTGCGTTATTGCCCCGAGTTCCTCGGCGCACGGCTCGAAATCGGCTTCCCGCGCGACTGCCTGTAGTTGTGGAAAGAATCATTCGGCGTCCGGTGCTGCGGCGAAGGCTTGCAGCCGCAAGAAGGTGCAGCACAAACGGTGTAAGCGCTCCACCACTCCCAAAGGCTCGCAGCCACCTGAGGGGAGCTCATCACCGGTAACCGGCACGACTCACGGAGGAACAGTGCTCGAAGAACAACCACCCGCTACCGGCCCAGGGCAGCCGGCGCTGCCGGGCGCGCCGGTAGAAACGAAGCCCGTCGAAACTAAACTCTCGGGTGAAAGTCAACCTCCAGCGGAACTTCCCGTCGACACGAAACCTCCTGTCAAGCCGGAATCACCCGTGGAA
>JBEKAM010000050.1:0-18596 GCA_050015915.1 Solirubrobacteraceae bacterium | reverse complement strand
TCGCCAAATCGAAGGGCTATACGTGCACGTTCGAATTCGAAGACGCCGGCAAAAAGATCTTCGACAAGACACTGGAAAACATCGGCTGCGATGAAACCGGTGAACAGTACGAAGAAAACGAAATCGAAAACTATCCCTCGCCGGTGCTTCCGGCGAACCTCCACCTGAACGTCACGACCGAAGAAGGCGGGCCCGCCATCGCGGCCTCGGTCGCGCTCACGCTCGACAAGAACATTTTCGGTGACATCGTCAACTTCGGGTTGCCCGGGTTTACCACGTTCGTAACAACGCCGAGCGAATACCTGCACCCGAGCGGGCCGAAGACCGTCGAAGGCACTGGCTGCGCCGAATCGAACAAAACCGCAGTCAATAAAGGCCACTGCTACAACGCCGAATACGAACTCGAACTGCTCTCGCACGTCGGTATGGCGGCGGCGGTGCCGCAGCAAACGCTCGCGAGCGACGAGAGCTCAGTCAACCAGAGCGCTTCTGAGATCGGCTCGCTGTGGCGTGAAGCGGGCGCCTATGCGGCCACGCTGAGTAACAAACACGACCTGCGCGTGCACGTCACCCAACGCAAGCGCTAGGAGCGTGGGTCGTTGGAACCCGGATCGGCGCAGTCTTTACTGCACGATCCGGGTTGGCGCCGCGCCGGGTCAGACCTTCTTCAGCGGGTGCGCCGTTGGCACCGCGACCCTTGAGCAGACATCTTTGATCTTCTTGAACACAACATGCTCGCTGGGTCGGTGGGTCGGATTAGCACCGTAAGGGGAATATCGCGAAGATTGCGCCGGCATCTCGGGACAGTCTCGGGCGGGCTGGCTCTGATCGCCCTCGTCGCCGCGCTCGGCGCGCCCCGGGCGCATGCCGAAGAATTCGAACAGGAACGTCAGCATGCGTTGGCGCTCGGCCTTAAAGCCTATGAATACGGGCAGCCGCTGCTCGACAGCGAACGCATCTACAGGACCGCCACAAGCGTCACCGTCCCCGATCACCTCGGGGACGCACCGGTCAACCAGTTTTCACACTTTCTTGAACTGGCGACCGAACGACACGGCGTCGTCACCCCCAACGTCGACACGCTGTACTCGACCGCCTGGCTCGACCTGACCGCCCAACCGATCGTCCTGCATGTACCCGAAGGTGGCCGTTTCAACGTCGTGGAGTTGCTGTCCCCCTATACGGAGGATTTCAGCAACATCGGCAGCGGCGCCGCCGACCTCCTGCCGCCCGGTGACTACGTGATCGCCGGCCCCACCCAGCTCGTCGGTCGGGAAACGAGCTCGGGGCTGAAGGTCATCCATTCTCCTTATGCACGAGTGTGGATCATCGCGCGCACGCTTGCCATGAGCCACGAAGATCTCACCAACGCGCTTGCCCTGCAGGAATCGACCAAGCTCGTGCCCATGAACAAGTGGAGCTCAGAAGGGCTTGGGTACATGCCACCCCAGCCGACGACGCTCATCACCTCGCCGTGGCCCTACACGATTCCAGGCGCTGCTGGGCTGTTCCCGCTGAGCTATTGGGCAGCACTCGGCCGCGCGCTCAAGCAGTTCCCACCCCCAGTCGCCGACAAACCGCTGCTCGAACAGCTCGCCAAGCTCAACATCGGACCCGGACTGAGTCCGACGACGGCAAACAGCAGCGAAGGCACCCTCGCCGGCCTGATTGAAGCTGTCAACCTCGGCCCAAACCAGGTCACTGGGGATATCGAAGCCCAACTTAACGAAGGATTCACCGCCCACAACGGATGGCTGGTCGGCGACCTAGGCAACTACTCGACTAACTACGAGTTGCGCGTCATCACAGACCGGCTCGGTGTCGGCGCTCTCACACCCAACGTCTCGCTCTACATGGCCGCGTTCACAGATCGCACCGGCGCGGAGCTCACGGGCGGCGGGAGCCGTTATGTCGCGCACTTCCCCGCGAGTGACTTCCCGATGCCCGTGCAGGGCGCCTGGTCGATCACGATGTACAAGGCGAACGGCCGCTTTGTGGAGAACGAGCTAAACCGCTTTGCACTCGGCGACCGCTCCGACCTCCACTTTAATCCCGACGGCTCACTCGACATCTATCTCCAGGCCGCGCAACCTAGCAGTGAAACACAGCGCGAAAACTGGCTGCCAGCTCCAATCGGCAGCTTCCAACTAGTAATGCGCCTATACGGGCTCAGCGAAAAAAGCATTCCGGGCATCCTCGAAGGCGGCGAAGAGGCTTGGCAGCCGCCGACAGTGCAGCGATGCCTGCTGAGCGGCAAAACCGCCGCGGGCTGGGCCTGCGCACGGTAGCAATCGCACCCCGCGGCGGTAGCGGTCGCTTCGGCGGCCCGCCTGTGGGGTCAAACCTTTTTCAACGGGTGTGCCGTGAGAACCGTAACCCGTGAGCAGACATCTTTGATCTTCTTGAATGTCAAGGAGGTCGCCGTCGTCTTAAATTCGTATACGCCGGCCGACGCGCAGCTTCCTGGGCCGTGCAGCGTGATCTTCGAGCCCGAGATCGCGTAGGTGCCGTGGCCGATGAGCCCGTAGGGCGCATGGAGCACAAAGTGACCTGGGCTGAAGCTGATGTGGTAGGTGCCATCCAGGCTCCCAGCCGTGTTCACCGTGGTCACGTAAGTGCCCGACAACGTTGTCGAAGCCGTGGCAAGCGCGGCTGGAGTTGCGAAGACGATCAATGCTATCGCCGCGGCGCGGCGGACGTACTTCATGGCTGGCCTCCCTCCGAGGTAGTGATTGGACGATAGCTTCTCGTCGGTACGTTCGCTTGCCACGGAGCCTGCGCGGTGGCTAGGAAGTCCCGCTCGGCATCCTCGACAGTGGCTGTGGTGCTCGCCCTGCCGAGGTTTGAAGCGTTTGCATCATCAAGTCGCAGCGCGCGCACCACACGCTCGCGTGTTTCGGCTGGCTCGATCACCGCATCGATCGCGCCCGACGCGAGCGCAGCATCGGGCGAGAGGCTCTCCTCTGCGTAGCTGCGAGCGAGGCGGTCACGAAGATGTGTGCTGCGTGCACCCAGCAGCCGCCGACCATGAATGATCTCGACGGCGGCATGCGGGCTCATGATGCCAATCTCGGCGCGTGGCCACGAGAATGACGCGTCGGCGCCGAGGTCCTTCGAGTTCATGGTGATGAAAGCCCCGCCAAACGCCTTGCGTACGACCACTGTGACCCGCGGCGAGCGCGTAGCGGCGAACGCTCGAAGCAGACCGGCACCATGACTGATCACCCCGGCCTTCTCCTGCCGGCTGCCGGGCATGAAGCCCGGCGTGTCCACCAGGACGAGCATCGGAATGCGAAAGGCGCCACAGGTGCATATGAACTTCCTGCCCTTCTGCGACGCCTCGACGTCGATGATCCCGCCGCGATGGCGAGGCTGGTTGGCGATCACGGCGATCGGATGTCCCTCCAGACGGGCAAAGCCGACAACCATGTTGCGAGCCCAGTGCTCTGAGACCTCACGGAAGTGACCGGCGTCGACCAACCTCCCAATCAGCTCACGAATGTCGTAGTAGCTGCGACTGCTCGCCGGTAGGACGCCTGCCGGATCACCCTCGGTGGGCGCCTGAGGTAGCGCAACCGGCGCGGATGCGGACACGTTCTGCGGCAGATAGCCGAGCAGCTCACGCAACAGTTGCATTGCGTGGCGGTCGTCAGCGGCGACGAAGTCGCAGACGCCGTTGCGGGCATGGACTCGTGCGCCACCAAGAGCAGACGCCGTCACCTCCTCACCAAGTGCGCGCTTGACGATCCGTGGGCCTGTCAGGAACATCGAGGACTTCTCAGTCATCACCACGAAATCGGTCAGCGCCGGCGAGTAGCAGGCGCCGCCGGCCGAGATGCCGGTGATCACCGATATCTGGGGCGAGCGACCCGACAGCGCCACGTTCTCATAGAAGATTCGCCCGAAGCCTCCCAATGCGGCAGCACCTTCCTGCAGACGCGCTCCAGCCGACTCGAGGAAACCGACGAGCGGAACCCGCGCCCGGCGGCTGTGCCGCAGCGCGCGAACGATCACGTCGGCCTCTGCTACGCCCACCGAGCCCGCGGCGACGGATGAATCCTGGGCGTAGCACACGATCGTCCGTCCCCCGACCCGACCCCACGAGGCGTGAACACCGACATCAGGACCGGCGGACAGCGAAGCCGGCTCGAGCGGATGCAGACTCCTCGGGTCACACAGCAACTCGAGCCGTTCGTGAGGCGAGGGGCGGTCCACTTGCAAAGACGACGACAAAGGAAAGAGCGCCCCCGTGGCGGAGAGAAATGGCGTACGTTGCCGCCTGGCTTCAGATGCCTGACCAACAGCGAAGGCAGCACCCGGCATCCTGATCCGAGGTAGCCGGGCTCAGGTTAGGGTCGGTCACGGCGTCCGGTCAATGCGATTTGCACCTTTGGGCAACATTCACTTCGCTTGCTTGACCGACCTCTCCGCGTGGGCCAATGTCCGCCGCAAAGTCCGCAGTCGCGGATCGTTAGTTAGGCGCAAAATCCGCAGTTGACGCTTCTCCCACATAACGGAGGAGTCAATCGGGGGACCTCGGCTTGTTCGAATTCATCGTGATGTGCCCCACCGGCTCGCCAGACGCCGCGGTTCCAATCGCCGGCAGCCGCGCCGGCGCCCTTGGCGTCGTCAATCTCGAGTTCGCCGTTGACCTCGACGCCGGCCTCGCTCAGCTGCGAAGACTGGGCGCATTGGGGCACGGGCGCTGTGGTGTGCTGCTCGACAGCCAGGACACGCTCGAGGTCGTGCTCGACGCGTCGATCGAGGCCCTTGACACGATCGTGCTTGCCAACGCGCCAGTCGACGAGTTGAGCCGACTGGTGCAACGTGCCCACGGGGCGGGCCTGCGCGCATGTGCTGTGGCGACGCGGCTCGATGAGGCCCTTGCCGCCCAGGCCGCCGGTGCCGACGGGGTGATCGCAAAGGGCCACGAGACCGGCGGGTGGATCGGCGAGGAAGGCTCGTTCGTGCTGTCGCAGCGCCTGCTGGCGAAGCTCGAGATCCCCGTATTCGTCCACGGCGGCATCGGCCTGCACACAGTCGCGGCCGCATATGTAGCGGGTGCCGCCGGCGCCGTACTCGACGCCCAGTTGTTGCTCGCTCGTGAGTCCCCCCTGCTCGCAGCCCTTCGTAAGACCCTTGCGGGGATCGATGGAAGTGAGACCGCGACGTTCGGCACAACGCTGGGCGCGCCCTTTCGCGCGTATAGCCGGCCGGGGCTGCGGGGCCTCGAGCTGTTGAGCAGCACCGAGCGGGAGCTCGAGCCGAGTGCAGACGCGCTAAATACGTGGCGTACGACGGTGAAGGCACAGGTAGCCAGTAGCGCTACCGACACCTCGGTCCTCCCGCTCGGACAGGACGCCTCGTTCGCTGGCGATCTAGCGCGGCGGTTCGGCAATGTGGCCGGGATCATCGACGGCCTGCGGTCGGCGATCGCAGATGCCTGCCAGACGCTCCAACGGGCAAGCCCGCTGGCGGAAGGAGCCGGGGTCGCCGGGTCGCACCGCACCCGCTATCCGCTGGTGCAGGGCCCGATGACACGAGTGAGCGACCGCGCGGAGTTCGCGGCCGCGGTCGCGGAGGGCGGTGCGCTTCCGTTCCTTGCGCTCGCGTTGATGCGCGGCCCCAACGCCGATGAGCTGTTGGCACGTACCGCCGAGCTGCTCGGTGAGCGCTCCTGGGGCGTGGGCGTGCTCGGCTTTGTTCCCGCTGAGCTGCGCGCTGAGCAGCTCGAGGTCGTGCGCAGGCACAAACCACCGTTCGCGCTGATCGCCGGCGGGCGCCCCGACCAGGCGCGCGAACTCGAAGCCGATGGGATCGCGACGTACCTACACGTACCCTCACCACAGCTGCTGAGGCTCTACCTGAGGGACGGCGCTCGCCGATTCGTGTTCGAGGGGCGTGAGTGCGGCGGGCACGTCGGACCACGCACGAGCTTCGTGCTGTGGGATTCGATGCTCAGCGTCCTACGCGATGAGCTACCCGAGGACGCCTCCGACTGCCACGTACTCCTGGCCGGCGGCATCCATGACGCCAGGTCGGGCGCAATGGCCGCAGCGACGGCGGCTGCCGCGAGCGAGCGCGGAGTCCGGATTGGTGCGTTGATGGGAACCGCCTACCTGTTCACTCGCGAGGCGACCGAGTCCGGGGCGATCACGCCCCTATTTCAAGATGCAGCCGTCGCGGCACTCGACACCGCGCTGCTCGAGAGCGGACCCGGCCATGCCACGCGCTGTCTTCCATCACCGTTCGTAGAGCAGTTCGAGGCCGAGCGACGCAGCCTGCAGGCCGCGGAAATCGACGCAGAGGAGCTCCGCGGTCGGCTCGAGCAATTGAACATCGGACGCCTGCGAATTGCGGCGAAGGGGGTCGACCGGGCAGCCGATCAAGACGAGCTCATCGCGATCGACGCTTCTCAGCAATGGCAGCAGGGGATGTACATGATCGGCCAGATCACGGCGCTACGCGACAGCGTGACGACAGTGGCCGAGATCCATAGCGACGTCTCACACGCGAGCACCAGCTTGCTGAGCGAGCTCGCCGTGCCCGCTCCTGCCCCAGAACCGCCACCACCGCCGCCCGCCGATGTGGCGATTGTGGGACTCGGTTGCATCCTGCCGGGCGCGCCCGACGTGGCGAGCCTGTGGACGAACATCCTCGAGAAGGTTGACGCGATCAGCGAGGTGCCGGCGGAGCGCTGGGACTGGCGTCAGATGTATGATCCCGACAGGAACACACGCGACAAGGTGTACTCACGATGGGGTGGGTTCATCGATCCCGTGCCTCTGGATCCGATGGCGCTCGGTTTGCCACCCAAGTCGCTGGCATCGATCGAGCCGTTCCAGCTGCTCGCCCTGCTGTGTGCGCAGGCGGCGCTGAAAGACGCCGGCTATGAGACACGGCCCTTCGACCGGGAGCGGACGTCAGTGATCCTCGGCGCGGGCGGCGGAGGCGCCGATACGTCGGTCGGCTACACCGTCCGCTCGGCACTGCCCTCGCTGCTGGGCGACGCCCTCCCGGAACTGCAAGAGCGACTGTTCGAGCGACTCCCCGAGTGGACCGAGGACAGCTTCGCCGGCCTGCTCATGAATGTAGCCGCCGGACGAATCGCCAACCGGCTGGACTTTGGCGGCACGAACTACACCGTCGACGCAGCCTGTGCCTCGTCGCTCAGCGCGATCGGGCTCGCCGCGCGCGAGCTTCAGGTCGGGACCAGCGACATGGTGCTGGCAGGCGGCGTGGACGCGATCCAGAACCCGTTCGCGTACCTGTGCTTCTCAAAGACGCAGGCGCTGTCGCCGACCGGCCGCTGCCGCCCCTTCGACGCGAACGCGGACGGCATTGCGATCAGCGAGGGTTTTGCGACGGTCGTGCTGAAGCGCTTGGCGGATGCCGAGCGCGACGGCGACCGTATCTATGCGGTGATACGCGGCGTCGGCGCGGCGAGCGACGGTCGTGATCGCAGTCTCACGGCGCCGCGCCCGGAGGGGCAGATGCGCGCCCTGCGGCGAGCCTATGCGCAAGCCGGCTTCTCGCCCGCAACGGTCGGGCTGGTGGAGGCGCACGGCACCGGCACAGTCGCTGGTGACGACGCCGAGGTGAAGGCGCTCAGCACCGTGTTCGCCGAGCACTCCGATCAGCAGCAGTGGTGCGCGATCGGATCGATCAAGTCGATGATCGGGCATACCAAGGCGACGGCCGGGGTGGCCGGCATTGTCAAGGCAGCACTGGCGCTTCACCATCGCGTTCTGCCGCCCACGATCGGCGTGAACGAGCCGAACCCGAAGGCCGCCTTCCCCGATAGCCCCTTCTATGTAAACACGGAGGCGCGTCCTTGGCTGACCGGCGGCGCGGAGCATCCGCGGCGGGCCGGCGTGAGCGCGTTTGGCTTCGGGGGGACCGACTTCCACATCGTGCTCGAGGAGTACCAGGGTGCTTATCTCACAGAGCCCGACCCCGCGGTCTCCCACTGGCCGGGGGAGCTGCTGCTATGGCGCGGCTCAAGCGCAGAGGTGATCGCCGCCCTCGATCAGCTCACCGCAAGGCTGGCGACGGAGGATCAGTTGGACCTTGCGGAGCTCGCCCACGCGTCGGCCCTCACCTTGCGCGAGTGCCAGCCCGGAGAGCCGACGCTCGCGCTCGTCGTCGAGTCGCTCGAGGATCTGCGCGCAAAGCTAGTTCGGGCACGGGAGATCATCCTCGCCGGCGAGCTTCGCCGCCACCGGCAGGACGGGATCTACTGGTCGACACAGCCGCTGAGCACCGACGGCAAGGTGGCGTTCCTGTTCCCGGGGCAGGGCTCGCAGGTCATCGACATGGGACGCGAGCTCGCGATCGCTTTCCCCGAGGCGCTCGAGCAGTTCGAGCTCGCAGACCGGACACTTGCTGAGCTCTATGAGCGCCCGCTGAGCAGCTACCTGTTTCCGCCGCCTTCATTCACAGACGGGGAGCGCCGTCACCGTCAGGCTGAGCTGACCGACACCCACGTGGCGCAAGCCGCAATCGGTGCGACCGAGCTGGCATACGTGCGTGTCCTCGAGGCGCTGGGAGTCGAGCCCAACCGGACCGCCGGTCACAGCTATGGCGAGTTCGTGGCGCTGGCTGTCGCCGGTGGGATCGACGCCGAGCAGATGCTGCGGATCTCGGAGGCCCGGGGCCGTTTCATGAAGGAGGCGGCCGCGGCCGAGGCCGGGGCGATGGTCGCCGTGCAGGCGCCGCCTGAGGCGCTTTCGCAGCTACTCGAGGGTGGCGGCGTCGTCGCCGCGAACCTCAACTCCCCGCGTCAGACGGTTCTCTCCGGTCCGCGCGAGCACGTCGAGGCGGCGGTCGATTGGTGTCGTGAGCGCGACATCGGTGCACGGATGCTCCCCGTCGCGTGCGCGTTCCACTCCCCCCATGTGGCAAGCGCCCAACAGAAGCTCGCACAACTGCTGCACGAGACGACGCTCGCTGTCCCCCGCATTCCCGTCTACTCCAACACCACCGGGGAAGCTCACGTCCCACAGCCAGATGCGATCGCGGCGCTGCTGTCCGAGCATCTGATCCGTCCCGTCGACTTCGTGCGCGAGATCGAGGCGATGCACCGCGACGGCGCCCGCGTGTTCGTGGAGGTCGGCCCTCGCTCGGCGCTCACCGGGCTCGTTCCGCAGATCCTCGGGGACCGCGAGCACGTCGCCGTCTCCACTGACCGCTCGGGCCGCTCCGGCCTGCTTTCGCTGCTCCACTGTCTGGCTGCCCTCGCCGTCGAGGGCGTGCCGGTCGACCTCGTGCGGCTGCACCGTGGCCGTCACACGGGGAGCCCCCACACACAAGAGCAGAGTCGCGACGCAGAGGGGCCACGCACGGAGTGGCTGGTAGATGGCGGCCGTGCCTGGCCCGTAGGGGAGCAGCGTGGGCCCGCGGTGCCGATCCCAGGAATCGATCAGAAGGAGACAGTTGTGACGCCGACAAGCACCAATGGAGATGGGACGCACTCCCCCACCGCCACCCAAGCACAGCGACTGCGGCTGAACGACCTGCACGCCGAACAGTTCGCTACAAACGGCGTCGAGGCCACCGCCGCACAGTCCGGTCCTGTCGAGATCACAGGACAGCCGCTTGCCGGTGACAGGGTGACCGATGTGATCCTGCGCCATCAGCAGGTGATGCAGCAGTTCCTCGAGACGCAGCGGAGCGTAATGCTCAGCTATCTCGGCGCAGCGCAGGGTGCCTCGCCAGCGATACGACCGGCCGTTGTAACGCCGAGGCTCCCGGCGCCCGCGCTCCCCACTCAGCCCGCAGTTGCCCCAGATGCACCAGCCACATCGCACAGCACTTTCACGGCGCCTGCCCAGGTCATACCGGTGCCCGCACCGCCCATATCCGCCGCGGCCGTCACAGCAACGACAAAGCCGGCGACGGAGTCCGCCGAGCCTTCCAACGGAAGCACGTCGTTGAGCGCTGCGGAGATCGAGACGCGGATATTGGCGCTCGTCAGCGACCGCACGGGCTATCCAGCCGACATGCTCGGCCTCGACGCCGATCTCGAGGGCGATCTCGGGATCGACTCGATCAAGCGAGTGGAGATCGCGGGCACGTTCAGGCAGAGCCTCCCCGAGGCCGATCGCGAGGCGATCGACATCGAACAGCTCACCGAAAGCCGGACATTGCGGGCGGTGATAGACACGCTCGTGGCCTCGTTGCAGACTCCCGCGACGAGCGCGGGCGGTGCACCCCCCGGCGATGACAGCGCCGTACAGGAGCGTCCGCTCCCTTTTGAGCAAGGACCGGCCGAGGAGGAGCGCATCGGCCGGTTCGTCGTGCACGCAGCGAGCGCTCCCGCGATCACGGCAACCGCCGGGCTCGCCGCCACAGGCGCCATCGTCATCGTCGACGATGGATGCGGGGTGGGTACCGAGCTCGCCAACGCGCTTGCCGGCCAGGGACATCACGTGGTCACCCTGGCGAGCGAGACCCAGCCCCAGGACGCACCGCAGGTCGCGCAGGTCGCGGCTGACCTACGTGAGCACGGCGGGGCGAAGGCGCTCGTCCATCTCGCCGCGCTCAGCGATTCTGCCCCCGAATACGGTGGTCTGCGGACGCTGTTCGTGCTCGCGCAGGCGCTGCGGGAGGATCTCGAGGCAGCCGCCGCCACTGGCGGCGCGGTGGTCCTGGGCGCAACACGGCTGGGCGGCACTTTCGGTCTTGTTGGCAGCTCACGCCCCGGCAGAGCGACGGATGGAGCCCTACATGGCTTCCTCAAGACCCTTGCCCAAGAGTCCCCGTCCGTGCGAGTGAAGTCAGTCGACCTTGCCGAGTTCCCTCCCGAGCAGACGGCCGCACGACTGCTCGCGGAGCTCTCCGCGGCGGACGGACTCGTCGAGGTGGGCTACCACGGGCAGGAGAGAAAGCAGCTGACCTTGGCGCCGACGCCGCTCGCGGAGCGCCCCACCGCCGAGGTGCACGACGGCGAGCCACTGGACGGCGACTGCGTGCTGCTCCTGACGGGTGGCGCGCGCGGGATCACCGCGCAGACCGCGTTGACGCTCGCCGAGCGCTACCGCCCCACGCTCGTGCTCGTCGGTCGCACGGCGATCGAGGATGAGAGCCCGCTTACCGCAGCCCTCGCCGATGGGGCCGAGCTTCGCCAGGCGCTGATCGCCGAGCGCCGAGCAGGGGATCTGCCACTAACTCCCGCACTGGTCGAGCGGGACTGCCAGCGCATTCTGCGCGCTCGCGAGGTACGCGAGAACCTCGAGCGTCTACGCGCGACCGGTGCCAAGGTCCACTACCGCGTCTGCGATGTCTCCGATCAAGGGGCCTTCACCAACCTGATCGACTCCGTCTACGAGCAGCACGGCCGCATCGACGGTGTGGTGCACGGTGCCGGGGTGATCGAGGACAAGCTCATCCGCGACAAGCAGTCCGACTCGCTCGAGCGGGTGATGTCGACCAAGGCAGGTGCAGCCGTGACCCTCGCTGAGCATCTGCGCCCCGACGGCCTGCGCTTCCTCGTCTTGTTCAGCTCCGTGTCCGGCCGGTTCGGCAATCGCGGCCAGGCGGACTACGCGGCGGCGAGCGAGGTCCTCGGCAAGCTCGCCCACGAGCTGGACAGCCGCTGGCCGGCTCGAGTCGTGTCGATCGACTGGGGCCCGTGGGCAGGCGGCATGGTCTCCCCACTGCTCGAGCAGGAGTTCGCTCGTCGCGGCGTCGCTCTGATCGGGCTCGACCAGGGCTGCCGGTTCCTCGAGCAGGAGCTCGTGAGCGGCCGTAAGGGCGAGAGCGAGATCGTCATCGGAGCAGCCTCGGGGCTGGCTGGGGTCGATCCCGCGACCGTGCTCGCAGCCAATGGGAACGAGTCAACCACGATGCCCCTCATCGACGGCCTCAGCGAGATTCTCCACGCCCCAGGCGGTGGGCTCGTACGCGCTCTGTACACGCTCGATCTGCAACGCGACCTCTACCTCGACGATCACCGCATCGACGGGCGCCCGGTGTTGCCGTTCGCAGCGGCAATGGAGCTGATGGCGGAGGTTGCCGTCGCCGCTGTGCCCGGAGGCGAGATCGCTGGACTGCGCAACATCCGCCTGCTCGACGGCGTCGCCCTCGAGGACGACCAGCCGGTGAGCGTCCGCATCGACGCCGAGCCGCGGACAGACTCCGCGGAGGTGGAGCTCACGATCAGCCCTGTGAAGCGCGGGCGCGCCCACTATCGGGCGCGAGCACAGCTGCGCGATCCCACCGAGCCTGTCGAGTTGGCTGGCGATTATGTGCCACGCTTCGCCGGTGGACAGGCCGAAATCGCGGCACCGTCGCTTCCGGCCGTGCTCGCGGACCTGACAGCATTCCCGATGCGTGTCGAGGACGCCTACCGGGATCTGCTGTTCCATGGCCCGCTGTTCCAGGGCATCGTGGCGATCGACGGCATGGATGAGCGGGGAGCGAGCGCACTGCTGCGCCCCTCTCAGCCCGGACAGTGCGTGGCGGGCGCTGACGGAAGACAGTGGCTGCTCGATCCCGTGCTACTCGATACCGCTTTGCAGATCCAGGTTGTGTGGGCGCGAATGCAGTGGGACGTGACGCTGCTGCCGGCCGAGATCGGCTGTTGTGAGCGCATCGCCGCAGCGGGCGAGGGAGAGCTCGTGCGGCACGAGTTGCGCATCCGCCCCGCCAGCACCCCTCCCCTGTGCCATGCCGACCACTGGTTTTTTGGCGCCAACGGGCGTCTACTGGCCCTGCTGCAGGATGTTGTGGGCGTCGGAACGCAGACGCTCAACCGGCTCGCCGGAGCCAAGCCTTGACGGCTCCCCGCAATCCAGCCAGGCAGGGAGTCGCGATCGTCGGCATGGCGTGCATGTTCCCCGGCGCGCCCGACCTCGACGCCTACTGGCAGAACATCCTCGGCAAGGTCGACTCGACCACAGACCCGCCACCGGAGGCCTGGGACGCAGACGTCTACTACGACCCGGAGTTCACCGACACCGACCGTACGTACTGCAAACGAGGCGGATACCTCGGCTCGCTCGCCCGCTTTGACCCGCTGGCGCACGGCATCCCGCCCGTTGCCGTGGGTGGCGAGCCCGACCAGTGGCTGGCTTTGCAGGTAGCAACGGACGCACTTGCGGACGCCGGGATGAGCGAGCTGCCGCGGGAGGTGCGTGAGCGCACAACGATCGTGCTCGGTAAGGGGACCTACCTCAACGGCGGCAATGCGGTGGCCGTTCAGCGCGGCCTCGTCGTCGGCCAAACTATCGAGCTGCTCCGCCAGCTTGAACCGGATCGACCAGCGGAGCAATTGGAGCAACTGCGCGAGGAGCTGCAGGGCGTGCTCCCGCCGCTTGGACCGGAAACCGTGCCGGGGCTGATTCCAAACATCATCGTCGGGCGAATCGCCAACCGGCTCGATCTCATGGGTTCGGCCTACACCGTCGACGCCGCATGCGCCTCTTCCCTAGTGGCAATCCAGCATGCGGTGCGCGATCTGCTGGCGGGCGACTGCGATCTCGCGCTGGCCGGCGGCTCCCAGGTGTGGATGCCGGTAGCGACGCTGAATCTCTTCTGCCGGCTCGGCGCCCTTTCGCGCTGCCAGCAGCTGCGGGCCTTCGACAAGGATGCCGACGGTACCCTGCTGGGCGAGGGCATCGGCACCGTCGTGCTCAAGCGCGCCGATGATGCCGTCCGCGATGGCGACCGTATCTATGCGGTGATCCGCGGCGTGGGCGTCGCCAGCGACGGGCGTGGGATGAGCGTGATGGCACCGCGGGTGGAGGGCGAGGAGCTGGCGCTGCGCAGGGCCTATTCGGCGGCCGGCGTGGCCCCGACGAGCGTTGGCTTGGTGGAGGCCCACGGCACCGGGACACCCGTCGGCGATGCGGTCGAGATAGGCGCGCTGACGAAGGTGTTCGGAGAGCGTGACGGCGAGCTGGCGCGCTGTGCGCTGGGGACGGTCAAGTCGATGATCGGCCACACGATCCCAGCGGCCGGTGTCGCCGGCCTGATCAAGACGGCGCTCGCGCTTCATCACCAGGTGCTACCGCCAACGCTCAACTGCGAGCAACCCAACCCGGAGCTCGGGCTCGAGCGCACACCTTTCTATATCAACACCGAGACGCGACCGTGGATCCACGGCGGCGCCGAGCCGCGGCGTGCCGGCATCAACGCGTTCGGCTTCGGTGGCATCAACGCCCATGCGGTGCTCGAGGCGTGGGACGAGGAGCCAACGGAGCGCCATCGTCCACCGTGGGACAGCGAGGTCTGCATCCTCGAGGCCGACTCTTCACGCGAGCTCGCCGAGGCCGCCTCTGAGCTGGCAGCGGTACTGGAGGGCGGCTCCAAGCCCGCGCTGGGTGATCTCGCGCTGACGCTGGCCCACGAGCTGGGCAGCATCGAGGACCCGCAGCGTCTGGCGATCGTGGCCTCTTCGGCCGAGGATCTGCACCAGAAGCTGGGACAGGCGATAGAGCGACTGAAGGACCCGGATTGCAAGCGCATCAAGACCACATCCGGCATCTACTACGAGGCCGAGCCACTTGGCCGCGAAGGCAAGCTCGTGTTCGTGTTCCCCGGAGAGGGCGCGCAGTACCCGAATATGCTCGCCGACCTGTGTCTGCAGTTCACGGAGGCCCGCGCCGCCTTTGACCGCGTCGATCGGCTCTACGCCGAGCATCCGCGCGGCCATCTGCTGAGCGACTGGGTCTTTCCAGCGCCGGCTTTCTCCGATGCCGAGCGGCGGCGCACCGAAGCCCGCTTGATGGAGCTCGACATCGCCGTCGAGGCCGTGCTTACGGGCAATGCAGCCGTCCACGGGGTCATCAGCCGGCTCGTGCCCCGCTGCGACGCGGTACTTGGTCACAGTACGGGCGAGCACTCGGCAGCGATGGCCGTGGGTGCCCTCGACGTCGAGACCGACGAGCGACTGGCCGCTTTCTGTCACGGCCTGTATGCCTCCTACGCCGATGCCGCCGAGCGCCACGAGGTGCCAGCGGCAGTGCTGCTGGCAATCGGCGCCGATGCCGAGGACGCCCGTCGGATCGCCGAGGAGGCGGGCGGTGAGCTCTACCTGGCGATGGACAATTGCCCCCACCAGGCTGTGCTTGTGGGCGAGGCGGAAGCGGCGGCGCGCGCGCAACAGATCGCGGCTGGCGCAGGGCTGATGTGCGAGGTACTGCCATACGACCGCGCCGTGCACACGCCACTGTTCGAGCCCTTCGCCGAGGATCTACGTGCGACCTTTGCGGGACTGCCAGTCCGCACCGCGACGACGCCGCTGTGGTCGTGCACCACTGCCGCTCCCTACCCTGACGATCCCGAGGAGATCCGTGAGCTGCTGGTCGAGCACTGGACCCGGCCGGTGCGCTTCCGCGAGACGATCGAGGCGCTCTACGAGGACGGGGCGCGAGTGTTCGTCGAGGTAGGCCCACGCGGAAACATGACCTCCTTCATGGAGGACATCTTGCGCGGGCGCCCGGCCTGCGCTGTGGCAGCCGATCTCCCCCGTCGCTCGGGCACGGCGCAGCTCAACCATCTCGTGGGCAGACTCGCCGTCCACACCGTCGAGCTCGACTTCGACTATCTGTTCGCCAGGCGCCGCGCCAAGCCGATCGACTGGCGGCGGGCTTCAGAGCCGGATGCGAACACCAAACGCCTTACCGTTCCGCTGTCGACGACGTGGCCGATGCTGCGTCTCTCCGACGAGGCCCTCGAGCGAGTGCGCCCGATGCGGGCCGTCGCCGGCGCTGACACCACGACAGATGTGGTCTCGCCACCAGCCCCCGTGTCGGCGCTGACTGCCACGAACGGCGACGGCTCCGCGAACAACAGCCACGTCGTGACTCACGCATCCGCGCGGCCGGCGACGCACGCGGGCGGCGCGACGAACGGCACGAGCACCGCGACGAGCGGCCTGTACGCTGCTGCGTCGCAGCTGAGTGCGACGGTCGCGCCACTCGACGACCAAGCGGCTGCCGTCGTCGAGGGGTTCCTGGGCACCATGGAGCACTTCCTGATCGCCAACGAGGAGGTAATGAGCACGTATCTCAACGGCAGCACGGCGCCCGCCCAGCCAACGACGCGACTACCTCTCGTCGGGACGATCGTCGCCTGGGAGCCTGAGATCGAGCTGGTGGCACAGCGAGCAGTGAACCCACTCGAGGACCGGTATCTGCTCGATCACACGCTCGGCCGCAATGTTTCGCGCACCAACCCCGAGCTGCACGCGCTCCCACTGATGCCACTGGCAATGAGCATCGAGATCCTTGCCGAGGCCGCATCGTGCTTGCTGCCCCAGCTCATCCTCACGGGAATGCGCGACCTGCGCGCTCACCGCTGGCTTGCCTTCGACGATGCCTCGCAGACCCTCCAGGTCAGTGCTCGCCGCGTGGCCGGCAAGGACGGCTATGAGCAAGTGCGTGTCGAGCTGCGCACCGTCGAGGACGAGGTGCCAGGCGAGCCCATCGTCGAGGCAACCGCGGTGCTGGCGGACGCGTTCCCGCCCGCGCCGGCGCCAGCCATGGTTGCACTGCACGACGGCAGGCCGGCGCGCTGGCAGCCCGGAGAGCTCTATGAGCAGGCGATGTTTCACCAGCCGCTCTGGCAGGGTGTCCGCAGCGTGACCTGCGTTGGCAGCGCTGGCGCGCACGCGCAGCTCGCAGTGCTCTCGCGGGCGGGGCTGCTGCGCGATCACCCCGAGCCGAACTTCGTGCTCGACCCGGTGGCGCTCGACTCCGCCGGCCAGGTAGTCGGCTTCTGGGCTGCCGACATGCTCGAGCGGGGACAGGTCGTCTTCCCCTTCCGGCTCGCCGCGCTGGACCTGTATCGACCCACCCCCGCAGCAGGCGAGCCGCTCACCTGTGCGGCAGCGATCTCGCTGCAGGGCGAGCACCTGGTCAGCTCGGACATCGACGTGCTCGATGCGGACGGCCACTGCTGGATTCGGCTGTCCGGCTGGGAGGACAAGCGCTTTGCCGTTCCCGAGCGCTTCGCGCCGCTGGCGCGTCCGGCGAAGCTTGCGCCGTTGTCGAGCCGGTGGGAGGCGCCGCAGGCGCCCTACCCACAGCAAACCGTCATGTGCCGATGCATCGACTCACGACTTCCCGTCGATCGGGCACTGTGGAAGCCGGTGTGGGCCAGCCGCGTGCTCGGCCCTCACGAGCGCGAGATCTTCGCGGCGCTCGAACTGCCCGAGACGCGCGAGCTCGAGTGGCTGGCCGCTCGTACGGCCGGCAAGGAGTGCGTTGCAGAGCTCGTCCATGCCACCCACGGCCTGGAGTTGCTGCATGCCGAGATCGAGATTCTCCCTGACGAGCAGGGCGCACCGGTCGTCTTCTGCCCTGCACTCGACGGTCTCGGCGAAGCGCCAGCAGTCTCGCTTACGCACACGAGCGGCCAGGCAGCTGCACTTGCGGCTTTCGCACCGCCGGACGGTGGTGTGGGCATCGACATCGAGCGGTTGCAGTCGCGCGCGCAGGGGTTCGCGCAGGCAGCCTTTACCGGCGCCGAGCAGGAGCTACTCAAGGGGTTCTCGGCAAGCACCACAGAGGAGTGGCTGCTGCGGATCTGGTGCGCACGCGAGGCGGCAGGGAAGGCGCTCGGTATCGGCCTCACTGGCGGACCCGCTGCGCCGCGTGTGTCCGCGCTCGACGTCGAGCGCGAGACACTGCTGGTCGACGTCGCCGACCGCCAGCTCATCGTGTGGACGCACTGCGATGGGGATCTCGTGGTAGCGACCGCAGTCGACCCCGGCCTGGTAATTGCGGGGGCAACACGATGACGACGCTCGATCCACAGGTCGTGCAGGCGATCCTCGAGCTGCTCGAAGAGGCTCAAGGCGACTGGGAATACACCGGCGAGATCGGTGTGGACACGCGCTTTGTAACCGATCTCGGCCTGGAGTCCCTTGAGATCGTGATCCTCTCGACGATGGTCCAACAGCAGTTCGGGAAACTGCCGTTCCCCCAGTTCTTTGAGGAGATCGGGCAGCGGCCGGTGGATCAACGCGACCTCACCGTTGCGGAACTCGCGATGTTCGTGTGTGAGCACCGCCAACCGAAGCAACTGGAGGAGGTGTGAGATGGGCCCAACGCTGCTGATCGGCTTGGACGGAGCGACGTTCACGGTCCTCGACCCCTACATGGAGCGCGGGGTGATGCCTTTCCTGGCCGAGCTCTCGCAGCGCAGCACCCGTGCCGTGCTGCGCTCGATCATGCCGCCGCTGACGCCGCCGGCATGGACTTCGCTTGTAACCGGCAAGCACCCCGGTCAACACGGCATCTTCGACTTCTTCCAAAAGGAAGAGGCCGGGAGCGTGTACTTCTCCTTCGCCAGCTCGCAGGAGGTCAGATCCGCGACGATCTGGACGCTCGCCAGCGAACAGCAGCGACGAATCACCACCCTGAACTTCCCGCTGACGTTCCCGCCACCGCCCGTAGAGGGCTCTGTTGTCCCCGGCGGAATGATGCCGTGGCGCCAGCTGCGCCTCGGCTGCCACCCGCCTGGTCTGTTTGATCGACTGCAGGAGATCCCGGGCTTCAACCCGCGAGAGATGCTCGACATGCAACTCGAGATCAAGGCGATCGACGGGTGCCCTGATGAGGAGTTCGCGGACTTCGTCGAGCTCCACA
>JBEKAM010000049.1:0-18850 GCA_050015915.1 Solirubrobacteraceae bacterium | reverse complement strand
GCCATCCATGCCTTGAAGGCGTCCACGTTTTCCTTCGGCGACACGAGCTTGCTGTGGTCAAGCGGCATAAGCGGACCTTATGCCGCGCGGGGCTTGTGGGGCAACCATCGTCGTCGCCCTCGCTCCCCGTTTCGCAAACGTTTCGCCAACACGGAGGGCAGGGGGTACGCCGACCCGGCGGTGGGGTCTTGCTCGGAGAATCCCGCTCTATGACTGGCCTCTGGACTTCGCCAAACTCTCCTAGTAGCCGTAGCTGCTGTCCCAGCCTCCCACACTGCGGCGACCTAGAACCTCGTCAACGTCGGCACGCGCGTCGTCGGGCTCCGCCCACTCAAATAGACAGTACGTGGCGGACCCAAGGCGCCTGCACTCAGCGCACAGCCGCTTACCGAACTCAAACCACGTATCCGAGGGTGTCTGCTCCGCGTCGAGCAGCGCGCCAATCTCGGCCATAGACATTCGGAGCGCTTCGCGGAAGCCGTCGATCCGGTCGCCCGCCATCGTGCGTGAGTGCCGCCACTTCCGATGCTGGGGAGACTCAGGCAGGATCACCGCTCCGGTGATGCTTTGTTCTTTCTCAAGTGCCCGGCGTCCGGTGTCGGTCAGTGCGAGCAAGTCCAGCCCGTTGCGGCGAACGTCGCGGATTCGCCCGGCGGCCCTGAGTGCGTCGATTTGCGGTCGAAGCTGCTTTGTCGTCCACGAGTTATGCGCGAAGCCCAAGTGCGCGGCGATATCTGCGCGTGAGGCGTCGTCGTGCTGGTCGTGTACTTCGGCGCGGTGGATCGCCGCGAGTATCTGGGCGTCCGAGACTGGCTCAACGCGGCCGAGGTCCGCGGCGTATAGCTCGTGGAATCGTCGGGCCGACTCCGGCAGCTCGATCCCTTTGCTCGGCGCCTGGTCATCGTTGTCTGTCGTGCTCATTGAGGCTCCTTTCGGGCACCGACCAGCACGGACGCAGCGACTCGCGGGACCGTCTCCGCAGAAAGCTACGGTGGTCCAGTGGCATCGAAGGTCCGTCCTTCGGTGCTGCACGGCCGGGCGGGTGGCTTCAACACCCGTCCGGCCACTCGATTGTCTTGGCTGGCGCGCGATCAGAGCAGAACTCGCGCGCGATCTCAAGGGGACGAACTAGCGAGGAGCGTGGCGACGCCAGAGGGTCGATCGGAGCCGTGTGGGAAAAATGTGGGAAATGCGCCCGATTTGGCCTCATCTCTCCTCCACCCGGAGATAGAAAAACCCCGCATTTGCGGGGCTTTTCAGAGTGGGCGATATTGGGCTCGAACCAATGACCTCCGCCTTGTCGAGGCGGCGCTCTCCCAGCTGAGCTAATCGCCCTGGGATCGGCTGCCTAGGGTATCAACGAGCACTGCCCGTCCCGCAGCCCCGCAACCAGTGGTTCGGCGACCCCAGCGGGCCAGCGCCGGACGCCAGCCAGGATCGCTCCCAGCCGCGTCCGGCTCCAAGCCCTCAGGGCGCGATGATCACACGGCCTTCGCGTCCTTCGACGCCGGCCGATTCGGCGGCGGAGGATCCCGAGCTGCTGCTCGCTTCAGTACTCGAGCCAGAGCCCGCTTCGGTCGCGCTTTCGGACCCAGCTTCGGCGGCCCGACCACTGGCTTCGGTTTCGCTGTAGGCACCACGAGATCCGTATGGCGAGCTGCTGTAGGGCGACTCTTCGCCATATCCCACCTGTGACTGTTCAGCGCTTCGCGTGGCCGACGCGTACGTTACGCCCTGCCCAGACTCGATCTTCTTGACAGCCGTTGCGACTGTATTGGAGGAGATCGCAAAACCCACGCCCGTGCTGCCGGGCTGCGAGCCGTCGACCGTCGCGGCATCGCTTGCGATCTGCGAGTTCACGCCGATCACGTCGCCCTGTTCATCAAGCAGCGGTCCGCCTGAGTTGCCCGGGTTGAGCGCCGCGTCCGTCTGGATCGCGCCTGTGATCTTGGAGCCGTCCGGCGCTGATATTTCGCGGTTGAGCGCCGAGACGATGCCTTTTGTGAGCGTCTCTTCAAGGCCATACGGGTTGCCGATCGCATACACCGAGTCGCCAACCTGGAGCGAGCTCGAGCTGGCAAGCGTCAACGGCTCCAGGCCAAGGCCTGAGGGGTTGACGCGGATCAGCGCCAGATCCTGGTTGGCTTCTTCGCCCACGATCGTCGCACTGCGGGTTATTTTCGAGGAGCCGCTGGCGTCGATCGTGATGCTGGTGGCGCCCTTGATCACGTGATCGTTGGTGAGGATCAAGCCGCTTTCGTTCAGCACGATGCCCGTGCCCTCGTCCTCCCCGTCTGAGGTGATGGCCTTGATCGACACCACGCCCTTGGAGTCGCGTTCGTAGAGCTGGGTGGCCGACAACGCGGTCGATGAGACATCGCGGCGGGTCCCCGTCGATGTCGAGGCGGACACGGTGCTCGCGGGAGTTGTGGTGGACGTCGAGCTCCGAGCGCTACCACCGAACAGGACCACCGCTCCACCGGCGACGATCCCTCCAACGAGTGCTGCCAACAACATGGGTGCAAGTAGACGTCTCACAGATCACCTCTAGTTCTTCGGGGAATGTCATCTTGCAACCGTGCGCTCTACGGGCGCTAACGATGCTCGAAAGCGTTGCTAAGCGGCGCCGAAGAAGTAGATAACGGCCCCTTCCGAGCCAACGAGAGCGGCCCGGTACGCTTACAAGCTCCTGGCGACGTGGCGGAGTGGCTACGCAGCGGCCTGCAAAGCCGTCTACACCGGTTCGATTCCGGTCGTCGCCTTCTTCTTCTGGACTCCTGCGCGACGGGCAGCGCTGAAACGCACCGGCAGCTTCAACGGTTCTGGCAGCGGCAAGAGCTAATCCACGAAGCGGACACGGACAACCAGGCTAGAGGCGGCCCCCCTTCACCTGGTTGCAGCGCGCGCACAGAAGCTGCAAGTTCTCCACGGTGGACGCGCCGCCCATGCTGAACGGGATGATGTGGTCGTATTGGATGTCGAAGTCGCTGCCGCACTCCACGCATCTGCCCTCGTCACGCTCCCACACGGCGAGGCGCACGTCCTTCGGGATCGGTTCGCGCTTCCGCGGCGCTGGCGAGGTTGACGCGGCGAAGACGGCATGCGCGTGCTCCAGCTCGCGTTCGTTCTGGCGCTGGCGCTTGAACAGCACGGCCCTCACATCCGCGCCCTCGTATGCGCCTGCCGTGGACCAATAGAAGGCGTCGCCATACCACCAGAAGTCGCGGTCGCGCCAGGTGGCGAGGTACTGAGGCGCGTCGAGCTGCGCGGCGGCGACCTCGCTCCATCGGGCCTCGGGGATCTCGAACGGCGGCGTGCCCGAGCCCACGAACCAGCGGCGCTTGCGAAGGAGGATGCCGCCGCGATCGGCGCACACGCGCGCGTTGCCGTCCTGGCGGAGTTGTTGGTGCGTGGACCCGCCAGACTGCCACTGGCGTCCCACCCGCACGGCTGGCGGCCGGCCCCGGACGAGGTCGACGCGCATCACGTGGAGCGCGCTGAGCACCACCCACCAGAACCACCAGCCCACCGGCGAGAAGATGACGAGCGCGAGCAACGCGCCACCGGGTTCATGGCTCCCAGCCGAGCCAGCGATCACGACGAGGGCCGTGATTACGGCCGCAGCGATGCCACGATTCGTACCCAAACGACGACGCATACGGCCCTTATCGGGACTCGTTCCGTATACCTGAACCCCTGCGATGGCACAGCGAACGTCATCTACGACGACGAAAAGCTCGATACGAGCCCGTAGATTGAATTTGGCAGCAGCTTGCTGCCAAATTCATCCACAGCCGAACGCAGGACCCCCGCACCGCTTCGAGCAGGCTTCTGACCCCATACTCCGCTCCCTTGACAACCGTGGCCACGGCCCGGGCGAGCTTATGCGTCCCATCTCGCGGCGCCGGACGCCCCGCGCAAGGAGCTCATTTGCCGGCCAGGTAGGTCTTCCCCTCGGCTTCGACCGTGCCAACGAGGTTTCCGAGGGCCTCGTTGACGTCATATCGGTGCAGGCCCCAATTTTCGCCTTCGTATTCTTCTTCCTTCGGCAGTTCGTTATCCGCTTTGCGTTCCGCTTCGACGGGCGCGCTCATACTCGCGAGCTTGACCTGCAGCCAGGTGGCCCAGTCGTAGCGCCTACACTGGGCGGTCGCGAGGCCCGGCTCCGCGATCCACGGGGTCGACGCTTTAGGGGCTGGTTGGCCGCTTGCTGCCTGACCGTTCATCGTCGTGGTGGGAGCGTAGGGATACAGGGGGCCTTTCGACGTTTTCGCCTGCTGCGTGAGCGTTGGATTCACACAGAGGACTTCTCGACCGGGCCAGATCGTGCGCGTGAAGATCGAGCTGGGGGCGGGTTCAGGCGGGGATTCGGTGTAGTAGGAGGAGTACGCGATCACGCACCCGGCCTCCGCTTCGGTGCTGCAAGCCGGAACTTCATCGAAGGAGCCATTGGCAGGTTCTCCGGCTTCGACTTCGACCGCACCGCCGAGGATGATCGCTGACACGAGCTGGTGGAGCCATGCTTTGTGTTCTTCTTCGATCAGTTTGTGGATGATCGCCTTCAGCACAGCCGCGCCCTGGGAGTGCCCGATCAGCACAAAGCCACGGCCGCCGTTGTAGTGCGCCATGTACGTTTCAAATGCGGCCTTCACCCCCTGATACGCAATTTCTGCCTCGTGCACCGTGGCGGGTTTTGCCAGCAGCGTCACCTGCGGATACAGCGGTGCGTACACCTTGCATACCTGCGAGAAGCGCGATGCCTGCTCGCGGGCGACGAGTTCTTCTTCCGGACCGGATTTTTCGGTTTTGGCGTTCGGACCTTCACGGTCGTTGACCGTCGGGTACACGTAGAAGCAGTCAACGGGCGTACCATCGGACGGCACTTCCGGTTCGATTGTTTCCTTGCGGGTGTTGCCTGAGTAGCTCACCACGGTCGCGGCGCGCGATTCAAGGCACGGGTCTTCGACGGCCGATTGTGTCTGCGGGTTGCACAACCAGTGGATCACCGGTTTGTTCGGCCCGGCTTCTTCCGCAGAGGCGCCAGCCGGCGCTGCCGCGAACGACGCAACGACGATCGAGACGGCGAATACCCAGGCTGCCATCCCGCTGCGGATGAGCCGGAACATCTTCTGTGACGGCATCCTTCCCCCCCTCGTTAGGTCGTTGTCCTGATCGACGATCATAATTGACGGTGCTTCACTACAGAGCCGGGAATCTACTCAGGCTACTTTCGCGACCCTGACGGACATCTGTGGGAGGTCATCTGGAACCCGCGGCTCGTCAGTCCCGGGGGTTGAAGCACCGCTCTCCCCTCCCTTAAAACACCCGCAGCAACAGCCCACCTCCCGGCACCTGCCCCTCGACGAGTGAAACCACCACATACACAGCAAGCGCCGCGAACAGCACCAGCTTGATCGTCTGACGGGCGGTCCAGAAGAACAGCTCCCGCTCTGCCCTGCGAACCTCAATCGGCGTGCGGGCCCTATGGGGCAGTCCCACAACAACACCCTCCGCTCGTGCGCCCGCGCATTGGCTCCTTCTACTCTCCGCAACTCTTCTCTTGTCTGACATGACTTTCCCGAGCCGAGCCGAATTTCGGAAGAGATGTTTCTGTCTCAGACATCCGTCTCGATGGAGCCACCGCCGCCTGGCCACTGGGCGACACACGCGAGACCGAGGCGAGAAGGCGACGCTGCTTGCCATAACGGTCCTCGTGGCGGGAGCGATCGCCGTGCGGGTCTGGCTGATGGTCGACTACAGCCCAGCGTTCGTCGGATTCGGGGACTCCCATGAGTATGTGAGCGCTGCCGCCCTCGGTGTCTTTCGCGACGTGCAAAAACCCGCCGGCTACCCAATCTTCCTGGGACTCGCCCACCTCCTAAGCAGCGCCCTGACGTTCACGATCGTCCTGCAGCACGCCCTCGGCGTGGCCACCGGCCTGCTGCTCTACAAGTCGGTGCGGCGTGCTGGTGCTCCCCCCTGGCTTGGCCTATTCCCCGCCGCTGTCGTGTTCTTTGGCGGGACAGGCCTCTTGCTCGAGCACTCGCTGCTCGCCGACTCGCTGTTTGCCTTTCTACAGGCCCTCGGCGTCTATACAGCCGTCCGCGCGATCGGCGAGCCGCGCCTGCGCTGGGCACTGCTGACGGGGCTGGCGATCGGGGTTTCCTTCTGGGTCAAGACAGTGGCGCTCTCGAGCCTCATTCTCGTGCCGCCGCTGTTGCTGTTGGGCGCCCGCGGAGCCATCCGCCGCCGTCTGCTGAGCGCATCAGCTGTGGCGGGCGTGGCGATCGTCGTGATCCTTGGCTATGCGGCCGTCCAGGCACAGGTGACCGGGTACTGGGGGTATGAGCGCCAAGGTGCATGGAACCTGTATGGGCGGGTTGCCACGTTCGTCAACTGCACGGATTTCACGCCACCTGCAGGCACGCGATTCCTGTGCCCGAGCGAAGCGCCTGGCCACCGCCTCCCCGAGGCCTTCTACCAATACGGCACCTCCACGCCCGCCGTGCGACACTTCGGTGGCCCCGCCCACGCACCCAGCCGTGCCAACGCGCTTCTGCAGAAGTTCAGCATCGCTGCTATCGAGCACGAGCCGATCGCTTACGCAGCAGCGATCCTCAAAGGCCTCACGTTCTTCGTCACACCGCGACCAGGCGAAGGCTATACACCCGAATCGATACGCGAAGCACTGCTCGCTCCCGCTGGAGTGAAGTCGATCCAGCCGGCGCTCGCGAGTTATTACCCCGGTGCTCGGGGCTATCGCGGTCCTGCAAGTGCAGCGCACTCGCTGAACTTCTATGAGAGCCATACCCGCATGCAGGGGGTGCTCTTGGTTCTTCTGCTGCTCGCCTGCGTGCTCGGCATCCCGCTGCTGTCCGGACGTGTTCGCTCAGCGGCAATTCTGTTCACGCTCACCGCCATCTTCTCTGTCACTTTCGCCGTCGCAGGTAACAGCTATGACGCCCGCTACGGCTACCCGGCGTTCGGGCCGCTCGCAGCAGGTGCGGCCATCGGCGCGTGGGGCATAGCCATGCGCATCAAGCAGGGCAAGAGCACGAGCACATAACCGCGTACCCGCCCGCCGTGCGTCAGCTGTCTTCCACTGCGGCGAGCGCCACCTGCAGCGAGTGCTCGCTCTGCGGTCCGCGCAGGACTTTGCCGATGCGTCCGTGGGTGTCGATTACGAACGTCGTGGGCAGACCCGTCAGGCGGTACGCGTTGCCGACCGTCCCTTCCGCGTCGCGAACGTTCGGGAACGTCCACCCGTAGCGCTTGATGAAGGCGCGCGCCCCTGGCTTTGCGTCGCTCCAGTTGACCCCCACGATCCTCCCCTGCCCCACGGCGCTCTCGGAGAAGCGCTCGAGCGCGGGGGCCTCTTTTGCGCATGGGCCACACCAGCTTGCCCAGAACACGACCAGCGCCGGCCGTCCGCCCGCTCCGGCCAAAAGGCTCGACAGCGTCACCGGCGTGCCGGCGAGACGTTCGCGCGGCAGCGCCGGCGCGAGACGGCCGGTGGAGGAGCTCGAGGCCAAGCCGAAAACCGCCAGCACCGCTATGACGGCGACGATCGCAAGCGTCAAAGCGAGCAGTCGCAGCCGCCGTGTCATCGGCAAGACACTCAGCGAGCGGCCAGCAGCGGCACGTCGTGGGCGATTTCCGAGGGCTGGAAGCTCGACGCGTACAGCGTCAGACGCTCGCCCGAGCCGGTGACCCCATACACGAGCCCCGTGTGGTTGATGAACTGGGGCTGCTGGGCGTCGCGTTCCGAGCCCACCCCCCACGCCTTCCACACCCGCGCCAGTTCTTTGGCGCTACCGATCAGGTACTGCATTCGGCCCGTCATCTCATGACGAGCGAGAAACGCCGCCACCGCCTTCGGCGTGTCCCCGCGAGGGTCGACAGACACGGCGATGATCTGCACTTTCGAGGCCGTCTTCGGCCCCATCAGGTTCAGCGCCACACGCAGGTTGGACGTGATCAGCGGGCAGATGTCCGGGCAGTTGGTGTACAGGAAGGTCACCAACACTGCCTTGCCCTTGTAGGAGGCGATGTTTACCGGCTGGCCCAGGTAGTTGCGCAGCGCAAGCGGCGGCGCCTGTTTGGCCGGCTGCAGTAGCGCCGCAGCCTCAAAATCCTGGGAGAGCGCCTGTGAGCGCTTGGCCTGCGCGCCCGATGAGCCGCCGATTGCCACCACCGCGACCACCCCGGCAACCACAACGAGCACCAGCAGCGACAAAAGCACCCGCAGATCCAGTCCGTTCTTGCGCATACGCAAGCGAACTTATCAGTGCGAAGGCCGCCGCGGAGGCACTTGCGTCGGCAAGAAAGCTTGCAGACCTCCCCCTGGGATGCATATTGCAAACAGATGTGTTACGTTGCCGCCGTTCGTGCCGAGTCCTGCACCCCAAGGGGTTCAGGAGCGGGGGACCCAGTGCAGCCGAGAAAAGGCTGCTGGGGCGAATCGCCACACAGTGTGGCGTAGCGTAGACGTTTACGCGAGCCCGTCAGCTAACCCCGTAGGCGCCATGCAAAGAAATTGAAAGGACGCTTTCGGATGCCCGGATCCTCGCGCGATCTCGCAGTTCTCGACCACTGGAGTGAATCTCTCGAGCGCTCGCGTGCGCGACGGGCTAGAACAAATGGAGGGCGTGCGCGTCGCGGTGCCCACGCGAGCGCAAGCGCCTCGCTGTCCGCGCTGCTGGACCCCCACCGTCAGCTTCAGAGCGTCCGTGACCTCGCCGAGGATGAGCCTTGGCAGCTCTCGCTGGGACGCTCGCGTGCTCGTAGGCGCGCGGTGCAGTTGCGCTTCGTGCCCACCACCTCGCGCGCCAAGCGCGTCTCACTTGGAGCGCTCGTTGCGCTGAGTGTGGGACCAACCGCCAGCCTTGCAAGCGCCGGCTCCACCGGCAGCGCGTCCGCCGCCACCGGACCGGCGACCACCACCGAACACACCATCGTGTTGAGCGAAGGCAGCGAAGGCCGGCAGGTCAAGCTCCTGCAGCAGGCGCTTGGGATCAAAGCCGACGGCGTGTTCGGGCCGGAAACGGAAGCCGCGGTACGTAGCTTCCAGGCGAGCAGAGGGCTGACCGTCGACGGCGTCGTCGGAGCTCAGACGAGCGCCGCACTGCGCACCCAGAGCGCCGGTAACGCGTTCATCGCCGACGTCAGCACCACCCTCCCCGGAACGGTGTCGCTGCCCGCGCCCGCCGTCACCTCGACATCGACGCCGACCACCAGTGCCACCGCGAGCAGCGGCGCCGCAGACGTTGCCAGCGCCACCACCGGCGGCTCCGAAGCGGCATCGGAAATCGAACCGGCGGAAGCTGAAGCAGAAGCGAAGATCGTAAAGGCCGAAGAACAGGCCAAGGAAAAAGCAGAACAGGCCAAGGAACAGCACCTCCAGGAAACGGAAGTGGGCGCGGTCAAGCAGCTGCAGAGCGCGCTGCACGTGACCCCCGATGGCGACTTCGGCCCGGAAACCGAGGCAGCCGTGCGCCGCCTGCAGGCCCGCCACGGCCTGTCCGTCGATGGCGTCGTCGGGCCGGCCACCTGGAGCGTGATCGGCGTGCAGGGCAAAGAAACGATCACCCCCCCGGCCTCCGCGCTACCGAAGCCCGTGAGCCACCAGGCGATCGCGACCGCCGCCACGAGCAACGTCGGCCTCACACCCGGAAGCGGCGGCACCGCCGAGGCTGCAGCCTCGCAACCGGCCCCCACGGAAACCGCCGAAGGCGCAACCGCGGTCGAGTGGCTGCAGAAGGCGCTGAAACTCCCCGTTGACGGCGAATTCGGCCCTGAAACAGAGGCCGCCGTGCGTCGCCTGCAGGCCCGTCACGGACTCACCGTGGATGGCGTCGTCGGGCCCTCCACGTGGGCGCTGATCGGCGTGCAGAACGCAGCCACGCTCACCCCCCCACCCTCCGCGCTCGTCGCACCGAGCTCGCCCGCTGGAGGCTCGAGCACCGACGCTGCCGCAAACCCCGGCGCTGGTGGAGGCGAAGCGGAAGCGATCGTCGCCCGGGTGATCGCGGCCGCCGATGAAATCGCCACACGACCGTATGTGTGGGGCGGCGGACACGGCTCGTTCGAGTCCTATGGCTATGACTGCTCCGGCTCGGTCTCCTACGCGCTACACGGTGGTGGCCTCTTGAGCTCACCCGAGGATTCCACAGGACTCGAGTCCTACGGCGAACCCGGGCCGGGCAAGTACATCACGATCTACGCCAACGCCGAACACGCGTGGATGACCATCGACGGCAAACGCTTCGACACCGTCGCGCTTGCCGAAGACGGCTCGCGCTGGGGCGGGTCGTCGGATGACGGCGGCGGCTTCGTCGAACGTCACCCCGACGGGCTGTAGGCAGCACTCGATGTCATAGGCGTTCGGGTCGTGCGTCCACGCCCGAGCGTTTCGTCCCAAGCGCGGCCTAGCTTCCTCCCCCACGTTCCCCAACGACGGCGAGAGGAGGCGCGGCGATGCTCGCACGCGCGCACACGTTCACTATCGAGGGCCTGCATGCGCGGCGTGTCACCGTCGAGGTGGATGTGCGGCGAGGTCTGCCGGGCTTTGCGATCGTAGGGCTCGCCGACGCGGCCGTGCGCGAGGCACGCGAGCGCATCCAGGCGGCAATCCTCAACTCGGGATATGAGTTTCCCGCGAGGCGCATCGTTGCGAACCTCGCCCCTGGCGATGTGAGGAAGGCAGGTCCAGGGCTTGACCTTGCGCTCGCGTGCGCGGTGCTTGGCGCGAGCGGGCAGCTGGCGCCGGAGAGCCTTGAGCGGGTCGTGCTGTTCGGGGAGCTGGCGTTGGATGGCGCGGTGCGGTCCTCCCGTGGCACGCTTGCCGTAGCGCAGGCCACACAGCGGGTCGGTGTGCGCAAGCTTGTCCTCGCAGGCGCACGCGCACGCGAGGCTGCTCTCATCGACGACCTTGAGGTGGTTGCCGTCGAGCATCTGCACAGCGCCGTGCGCGTGCTTGGCGGCGGACCGGGCGACGCGCTGCCGGAGGAGCATCCAGATGCACACGCGGTCAAGCAAGGCGTAGTCGGCACGCTCGCGCCGGCTTTCCCGGCGGTGGATCTAGGCGAGGTCAAGGGCCAGCACCATGCTGCGAGGACGCTCGTTATTGCTGCCGCCGGGGCCCACAACCTGCTGCTGAGCGGACCACCGGGGACAGGCAAGACGATGCTCGCGGGGCGACTCCCCTCGATCCTGCCACCGCTGTCGAGGACGGAGGCGATCGACGTCACCCGCATCCACAGCCTGACGGGCTCAAGCGTGCACGCACTGGCCGCTCGCCGCCCTTTTCGCGCGCCACATCACTCGATCACCACTGCCGGCCTGCTCGGCGGGGCGCGGTCAGGGTCGGTCGGCGAGGTGGTGCTGGCCCATCACGGCGTGCTGTTTCTGGACGAGCTCTCCGAGTTCACCCGTCCGACGCTCGAGGCGTTGCGCCAGCCGCTCGAGGAGGGGCGTGTGGCGATCTCCAGAGCACATCACTCAGCGGTCTACCCCGCCCGTTTCATGCTCGTGGCCGCCACCAACCCGTGTCCGTGTGGGCACGCTGGTGATGGTGATCGCTGTGACTGCAGCGAAGCGGACATGGCACGGCATCGCAGGCGGCTGAGCGGCCCGTTGCTCGATCGCATCGACCTACTGGTCAATCTCCAGCGGGATACCTCCTGCGACGTTGACGCCGAGCCGCTGCTCAGCTCCGCGCAGGCGCGCGAGCAGGTGGCAAGCGCGCGTGAGCGCCAGGCACGCAGGCTCGCGCAGGACGGCGTGCTGGTGAACGCCCACATGGACGCACGCATGCTGGCGCTGCACGTGCGCCTGGACGAGCGCTGCGAGCGCATGCTCTTGGCAGCCCGCCACGCCGGCCTGTTGAGCGCACGCGGCGAGCACAGGGTCCTGCGCGTGGCGCGAACGATCGCCGATCTGAACGCCAGCGAGCGTGTCGGCCCAGCGGATGTTGGCGCAGCGCTGGCACTACGCCCGGATGTGGTTCTCGCAGGCAGCCGTGTGGCATGAGCTCCGACCGGCAAGCCAGCGGCTCCTCCCACAGGGCGTGCATGAGCTGCGTGCGGCGCAGCTGGCTGCTGGGAGAGCTGAGCGGGCCGCTGGACTACTGCGCACGCGACCGCCAGCGGCTGATGGAGCTGCTCGAGCTCACAGACGACGAGCTGCTGAAAGCTGTTGCCGGCAGGCGTGCCGCGGAGCTGAAAGACCGTTACCGGCGCTTCGCAGCCGGTGAGCCTCCACACCCGGGGCACACGCAGGCCTGCCGCCATCGAGGTGGCTATCCGCCAGGGTTGAGCGGCCTGTGGGCGCCCCACATGCTGGAGGCGGCCGGCGGTGCCCAGCGACTCGCGGAGCTCACCACAGCACCCGTCGTCGCGATCGTCGGCACGAGGACACCAAGCGACTACGGCATAGAGATCGCCCGGAGCCTCGCACGAGGTCTCGCCGCAAGCGGCGTGACGGTGAGCGCCTGCCTGACCGACGGGATCTCCGCGGCGGCGCACGCAGGCGCACTCGACGCGCACGGAGCGAGCATTGCAGTGATGCACGGCGGCCTGGGCGTGTCTTGCCCTGCCCGCAGACGCTCGCTGTATGAACGGATCACCCACGCTGGATGTGCGGTGTCCGAGCTGCCACATGACTGCAACGGGCGCCGCTGGGGGCACCTCGCCGCTGAGCGGGTTGTGGTGGGGCTCGCACAGTTGACGGTGCTTGTGGAGGCCGAGCACACGCCGGGCGAGCTCGCCGCCGCACGCACGACCCAAGCGCTGGGCCGCACACTCGGCGCGATCCCGGGGCGGGTGAGCTCCCCCCTCGCCACCGGCCCGCATGCCTTGTTGAGATCCGGCGCCGAGCTGATCCGCGGACCCCACGACGTGCTCGAGCTGCTCCATTCGGCGGATCGCTCATTGCCTGAGGCGCGGCCGGCCGAGCAGCCACTCCCGGACGGGGTCGCTACCACCGGCCTGCCCCCTGAGCTGAAGGACACGCTCGCGCGCGTTGGCAGCGGCTGCGACACGCCGGAGAAGCTGATGTACGCAGGCGCCGACCCAGCGGGCGTACTGCTGGCACTCAGCGAGCTGGAGCTGTTGGGGTTGCTCGCGCGCGGCGACGGCGGTCGCTACCTGCCACGCCAGCCGCTGGCAGGACTTGGATAATTGAAAGTCAATCGTTTATTAACAACAAGTCCTTCTCAAGAACCGGGCGAAGGTAGTCGACTCTTTGCGCTGAGATGATGGATCAGCTCACAGCCCGGGAGGGATGATGGCGGCATCGCAGACACCCAGCTCAACGATCGCTCTCGCACGCTGGATCGTGCAGATGTGCGCCGAGTTCGAGCAAGAACGCGCCCGCATCGAGCAGGAGCTCACGCGCCGCCAGGAGGAGCTGTCGTTCCTGGCCACCCACGACCAGCTCACGGGGCTACCCAACCGCACGCTGATCCTCGACCGTGGTGAGCAAATGCTGGGACGTGCCCGCCGCCTGCGCACACCGGTAGCGGCACTGCTCCTCGACATCGACAACTTCACCAGCATCAACGACACGCTCGGACAGGCCGCCGGCGATGAGCTGCTGCAGGCGATCGCCGCGCGGCTCGACGGCGTCGTGCGCGACATCGACGCGCTCGGACGCATCGGCGGCGACAGATTCGTGGTGCTCGCCGAAGAGGTCTCCAATGGCGCCGAGGCCGAAACGATCGCCGAACGGCTTCAGGCCGCGCTCAAGGCACCGTTCACGCTCGCGCACAGCGGCCACTCAGGGCTGACCGTGACCGCGAGCATCGGCGCTGTCACCGGCAAGCGTGCCTCCGTGGAGGACCTCCTTCGCGACGCGGACATCGCCATGCACCGCGCCAAGCTGGACGGCAGGAACGGTCACGTGATGTTCGAGGCCGGCATGCACGACGTGATCCAGAGCCGCATGGAACTGGAGATGGACCTGCACACAGCTCTGGAGAAGAACCAGTTCTTCCTGCTTTATCAGCCGACGTTCGACCTCACAGGCATGGTCCCCAACGGCTTCGAGGCGCTCCTGCGCTGGACCCGCCCCGGGAAGGGCATTGTTCAGCCGATCGACTTCATCCCGCTGCTCGAGGAGACCGGGCTGATCGTGCCCGTCGGCAAGTGGGTGCTCGGAGAGGCCTGCCGCCAAGGTGCTCAGTGGCGCCGAAGCGGTAACGACATCGGCATGGCCGTCAACGTGTCAGCCCGCCAGCTCGAGAGCGACCAGTTCATCACCGACGTGCACGACGCGCTACGCAGCAGCGGCCTCGAGGCAGCGGCGCTCACGCTGGAGATCACGGAGACCGCACTGATGCGAGACCCCGAGGAGACAGCCCGGCGGCTACGCGCGATCAAGGAGCTCGGCGTGCGCATCGCAATCGATGACTTCGGCACCGGCTACTCCTCCTTCGCCCACCTACAGCGCTTCCCCGTGGACGCGCTGAAGATCGACCGCTCGTTCATCTTCCAGCTCGCCGAGGACCCCGAAGGCGAGGCACTCCTACGCACACTCGTGAAGCTCGGCAAGGCCCTATGCATGGAGACGGTCGCAGAGGGCATCGAGCTGCAACACCAGCTGTCACTGCTACGCGAGGAGGCATGCGACAGCGGCCAGGGCTACCTGTTCGCCCGTCCGCTGAGCGTCGAGGACGCACAGGCGCTGCTGCTTAACTGGAAGCCAGGGGACATCACGAACGCCGACGCGGACTCTCCCGTCGAACCGCTGTCGCGCAAGCTCCCGCGATCCCGCGGCAAGGCGCCCAGCACTGGGCATGGCCGCTCGCCCAGGCGCGACCCCGGGCAGCGAGCTGTTCGGCCCTGATCACGAACGCTGAGGGACGCGCGCCGAGCCCCTGGTCGGCACGTGCGGAGATGCGCACCACCGCAACGCGAGATCACGGTTGGGAGGGACCCTGGGGCTCTCTCGGCAGCAGGCGATGTCCGTCCACGACCGCCGTGGCCAGGTCGATGAGCTTGCGGTTGTCTATGCGTGACTGCTCGCGCAGCATCGCGAAAGCGCTCGCCTCGTCGATGCCATGGCGCTCCATGAGTATCCCCTTCGCTCGCTCCGTCAGGGCGCGGCGGCCGAACGCACCCTGCAGATCCTGGTACTCGGCGAAGCGCCTGAGCACGATGTCGATCGCGCTCTGCCAATCCTCGACGTCAGTGTCGCTGATGTGCGCGAAGACACCTCGCTTGGATGCCTCGTTGATGAACTCCGGGTCGCGGGCGTGGAGTAGGACAATCACCGGACAGGCGGCTTCCTGCACGATCTTGTCGATCAGCTCGAGCGCATGTTCTGAGCTGTCTCCGAGACCCACGAGCGCAACGTCGGGGCGCTCTCTGGCAGTCGCCGGGCCGACATCCTTCACGTCGATCTCGCGCGCGATCACCTCGTGGCCGAGCCCCACGACGATCGGAGCGACGAGCGCCAGGCGATCCTTGCGCTCATTGGCAATCAGAACACGCAGGTGTTTGGTCTCGCGGGAGCTCATCACGGTTCAGCCGGCCAAATCGAGATTACACGGAGTGCTACGATCAATACCGCCTGCCCCAAATCCTGGTGGGCTCTGATTTTTCCGGCTCCGACACTTGGCCGGCGTTCTGTATCGACCCCAGCGGTCGAACCTCGAAACGCCCACGTCAGGAGCCGTCATCGCAAGCGTCAGCGAAGCACCAGATCAAGACAGGCGCACATGCTTGCCTATGTGATCGGCGCGATCCTGCTGGTCGCGCTCATCGGGCTGGCGTTGTCTGTCCGCATCCTCAAGCAGTACGAGCGCGCGGTGATGTTCCACCTGGGCAAGGTCCGCGACGGGGCGCGCGGTCCCGGACTGATCATCTTCACGCCGTTCATCAACCAGGTCCACCGTGTGTCGTTGCGGATCGTGACGATGCCGATCCAGTCGCAGGGCATCATCACTCGCGACAACGTGAGCGTCGACGTCTCGGCGGTGGCCTACTACCGCGTCGCCGATCCCGTCCGTTCAGTGGTGGCCATCGAGGACGTGGAAGTCGCCATCAACCAGATAGCGCAGACGACGCTGCGCGCGGTCGTCGGCCGCCACACGCTCGACGAGACCCTTTCGGAGACCGACAAGATCAACCAGAACATCCGCGAGATCCTCGACGTGCAGACCGAGGAGTGGGGCATCAAGGTCACCACCGTTGAGCTGAAGGACATCCAGCTCCCCGACTCGATGAAGCGCGCGATGGCACGCCAGGCCGAAGCCGAGCGGGAGAAGCGCGCCAAGATCATCGCCGCCGAGGGCGAGGCGCTCGCCGCGGGAGAGCTCGCCCGCGCCTCCGATGTGATGATGGAACACCCACTCGCGCTACAGCTGCGAAACCTCCAGACACTTGTCGAGATCGCGGTCGACAAGAACTCCACCGTCGTCTTCCCCGCACCGTTGATGAGCACCATCCAGGAGCTCGGCGCGTTCCTCAAACGCGAGACGCTCGCCGCCGGCGACCTACCCACGGCGCCTGCACTGGCGCCGGCGCTGTCGAACGGCTCGACGCCCGCTGAGCCACAGAGCCCATGAGTGCCAACGCACACGTTGACGCGATTGCGCGCCAGCACTTGAACTGTCCTCGGGTCTCGGGAACGCCACACCAGCCAGCACACGCGAGTAAAGACTTCAGGCAAGCGCAGCCCCTCGCGCCTGCCGCCAAACGTCCGATGGCGGTTGCACAACTCGCCATCGACGAGCGAGCCGCGCTCTCCCGATTGCGGCCGCGTGGCGCCACCTGCTCGCCCTGTCCCCCACAGGGCGAGCAGGGCGCATCAAATCGAAGATAACCGCTTGCCATTGCACCAGTTACTCGCGATCCTTCCCAAAGGGCGTAACGACCCAGGTCTACCGGCCGGCCAGGCGCGTCTACGTCAACGCCCGTTAGTCCTGCCGATGTCGACGGGCCCCTGACCGTGATCGCGTCAGCAGCCCGATCGACGCGGGCCCCCATGCGCTCCAGGACATCAGCAAACGCAATATCACCCTGCAGGCTCGCCGAGCCGAGGCCTTCGATGGTAACCCGTCCCCCGGTGATCGCTGCGGCACCAAGGAAATAGGATGCTGCGCTCGCGTCTGGCTCGACCGTGAACTCGCGCGCCCTATACGTGCCGGGCTGCACGACCGCCCCTGACTCGTCGGCGTCCGCGTGGACGCCAAACTGTGCCATGACCGCCGCCGTTAGCCGAAGATAGGGCACCGACACCGGTGACGAACTCAGCCGGACCCGAAGCCCGTTGCGCATCATCGGCGCCGCCAAGAGAAGCCCGGACAGGAACTGGCTTGTCACGTCGCCGGGCAAGACGACCTCGCCACCTTGCACCGGCCCGGTGATCGCGACCGGTAGGCGATCCGGCGCGCCGAGCTCACGGACGTCAGCGCCGAGATCGCGAAGAGCCGAGATCAGCGGCCCGAACGGCCGCACCCTAAGCTGGGCGTCACCATCGACCACGCAGCGCTCGCTGCCGAGCGCCACCACCGGCAGCAGGAACCGCGACGTCGTGCCCGACTGTTGCGCATCAACCCGACACCCCGCGGATGGATGGCGAACATCAGCACCGACCACGTCGACCACACCGCCTGCCTCATCAGTCGTCACGTCGGCCCCAATAGCCGACACGGCGCCGAGCATCGCGCGCGTGTCATCAGCGAACAGCGCACCCGTCAGTCGACTGCACCCCGGAGCAAGCGCCGCACACAGCAAAGCGCGGTTTGTGATGCTCTTGGAACCGGGCACACGGACACGAAGATCGGGCGGTCGACCCAAGGGCCGCACCAGGAGCGAGTCGGGCACCGACGCACCAGAGACATGCACACCCCAAGTCTCGCAAAGCCGGCCTGCACAGCGCCACCGCCACAGCTCGGGTACAACGCAAGCTGACCGAGCGTCTGGCCGCGCCTACCCGTCCCTGATTGCCTCAGGTCGTAGCGTCGCGGCCTGCCTACCCGGCTATCTTTGCTACCCACGAGTACTACCCACGGAGCCGCAAGCTGCGGCTGTCGGCAGTCCCGAAACGACAAAACCCCCGAATTACCAGGGGTTTTGCGCTAAGCGGATGAAGGGATTCGAACCCTCGACCTTCGCCATGGCAAGCCGTGTAATGCGCCCCGATGTACGCAAACTAGCGCGATTTGCGATGCTCAACATGGCTTAGACATGCGGCTTTTGGCTCGTTTGGTACCCAAAGCGGTACCCACGGCTGCGCTTGGTACCCACGTGGTACCCACCTGATACGCTGCGCCGGAGTCCGAGAGCAGCAGCCTGAGTCGCAGTGGCCGCCAGACGCAAAGCACCCGATGCCAGCAGCGATACCCAACGCCAACATCATCATCCGCGAGCACGGCGGCCAGCCGTTCTACGAGGCAAAGTTCCGGTACGCCGGGCGGCAGGTCAAGCGACGCATCGGCCCGGCTTGGCTCGACCGCGATCCTAAGACCGGCGCTTGGGTCCGGCGCCGGGGCCGAGTAGCCGACGGCACCTGCGACGAGCGCGGTGCGATCGTGGCTGCCGCCGAGCTGGTGGCCGCGCATGTTGCCGAAGCGGCGAATGCAGAGCGCATCGAGCATGAGCGACGCACGCGCGGCGTGACGTTCCGCGAGGTCGCGCACTCCCACATGCGCTGGCTTGCAGATGTGGCGGGCGCCAAGCCCTCGACGCTGCGCGATCGGGAAACGGTGTTGGGCGAGCCAGGAATGCCGCGCAAGCGCGGCGAAGGCAAGACGCTCGGGCACGTCATGGCCGCACTCGGCGACCGTCCGGCGGCGAAGATCACCACGCGGGAGATCGACGAGATGCTGGCGACGATCAGCGCGACG
>JBEKAM010000048.1:0-18949 GCA_050015915.1 Solirubrobacteraceae bacterium | reverse complement strand
CAAGCTCGCCAAGGGCGCGATCGTTGGAGTCGCCGCAGGCGTGTTCTTCCTCACAGCGCTCGTGTTCGTCCTCGTGGGATGTGCGTGGCTGCTGTACTTCTACCTACCGGTCGGCGAGTTCGCATACTTCTGGGGCTTTTTCGCGATGGCTGCGATCCTCGTGGTGCTCGGCATTCTCGCCGGGCTGATTGCTGCGAAAGCAGTCAAAAAAAGCTCACCGCCGATGCCCAGCATGGCGATCGATGAGGCCCGCAAGATTCGTGAGGCTGTGAGCGCCGATGCGAGCAGCACTGCGGACAGCGCGCGCAGCACGGTGGCACCGGTGGCGGCGGCGGGAGGCGAGCGCTGATGGCCCAGCGCACCCCGGCAGAAATACGCAGCTCGATCGAGGCCAACCGAGCGGAGCTCGCTGTGTCGGTGGCGCAGTTGCGCGGCGAGGTGACCCGGATCACCGACTGGCGTGCCCATGTGGAGCGTCACCGCACGGAGATCACTGTGGGCGCGGCAGTCGTCGGGGTGATGTTCGCCGCGCGCATGCTGCGTGGCCGCCGTCGTCGCCGCTCAGCCTGAGTCAGGCCAGCAGCGCGCGGGGAACGGCGCCTACGCCGATCAGGCCGGGGCCTGTGTAGGTGCCGATCACGGGACCGACCTCTGAGGTGAACACGGGTTCGGAGTCGAAGATCTCGCGGCAGCGGTCGATCAGTCGCTGTGATTGCTCGGTTGCCTGGATGTGCTGCACGACCCAGCCGTCGGCGCCGCTGTCGTGGAGATCCTGCGCGTAGGCGACCATACGCTCGAAGGCGCGCCCGGCGGTGCGCACGCGCTCGACGGGGACGATCTCGTACTCGAGCGAGAGGATCGGCTTGATCCTCAGGGTGCCACCGAGCCACGCCTGCGCTTTGCCGATACGCCCGCCGCGCTTGAGGTACTCGAGCGTGTCGAGGCAGAACCAGATGCGCAGTGCGGCGCGGGCTTCACGCACGCGCGCGACCACCGCGTCCTTGTCTGCGCCGGCGCGGGCAGCGGCGCAGGCGGCGAGCACCAGCAGACCCATCCCACCGCAGGCGGTTTCGCCGTCGATCACCTCTACGCGCTCGCCGAGACCTCGCTCGGCGAGCAGCGCGTGCGCCTGGCGTGCCGCCTCGCAGGTTCCTGAGATGCCTCCTGCAAGGTGGATCGAGACGACATCTTTACCGTCCTCGATCAGCGGCTCCCAGACAGCTAGGAAGTCTCCGATCGATGGCTGCGAGGTGCTCGGTAGTTCGGGATCGTCGCCCAGTCGCTTGTAGAAAGCATCGAAGCCGTCCATCTCGAGCTCGCGTTCGGGCTGCCCCTGCCAACCTACATACAGGCTGACTTGATGGACGCCTTCCGCGTCGGCGAGCGCGCGTGGGAGGTAGTGAGTGCTGTCGGTTGCGACCGCAACGGGAGTCATGCGGCGCGGGACGCTACACCAACGCTTGCGCGAGCTCCCCTGACTCGTACATCTCGGTCACGATGTCGCAGCCTCCGAGCAGCTCGCCGTCAACGAACAGCTGGGGGATTGTTGGCCAGTCGGAGATCGCGGAGAGCTCCTGGCGAATCCGCGGGTCGGGCAACACATCGACGGCGGCGAACGGCGTGTCAAGTGCCTGCAAGGCGGCGACGGTGCGCGCTGAGAAACCGCAGGCGGGCGCCTCGGGGGTGCCCTTCATGAACAGGATCACCTTGTGCTCAGCGATGGCCTGTGCGATCGCATCGCGGATCGGGTTGGACTCAGCGCTTGGCGCCGGTGCGGAAGTGGGCTCGGCGGTGGACATCGGTAGCGGCTCGAACTGGCTGGTGGACATGTAACGCTCCTGGCTTTCAGAGGGTCTGGATCTTCGATGGGGTCTGGGTCTTCAGCGCGAGTGCGTGGATCGCTCCCCCGACTTCAGCTCCGAAGACCTCATAGATGAGACGGTGTTGCTGGACGCGGCTGAGACCATCGAACGCGTCGGCGGTGACGGTGGCGCGGAAGTGATCGCCGCCGCCGGTGTAGTCCTCGACGTCCGCGTGCGCTCCAGGGATGGCGGCCTCGATGCGCTGCTTTATGTCCTCGGCGGAGGGCATCTACTGCAGAGATTAGAAGGTCTCGGCGTGGGTCGAGTGTGGCCATGAGCTACCGCTATACTTTGGAAAGTCTTGGAGCTAGCCACAGGAGCAGACGCGATGATTGAGATCACTGACAAGGGTGCCGAGAAGGTGCATGAGTTTCTCGCCTCCCAGCAGGCTGACGTCAACGTGGCAGGCCTGCGCGTGGGCGTGCGCGGCGGCGGCTGCTCGGGCTTCCAGTATCAGCTCGCCTTCGACGAGCAGCGCGAGAGCGACATTGTGTTCGAGAGCCATGGGCTGAAGCTGCTGGTGGACGGCGAGAGCCTGCAGTTCGTGAGCGGCTCGACGATCGACTACGAGGAGAGCCTTCAGGGCGCTGGGTTCAAGGTCAACAACCCGAACGTAGTGGCTGCGTGCGGCTGCGGGTCGTCCTTCCGCGTGGCCGAGGAGGAGCAGGTCTCAGCGGTCTGAGGTCTGCTGGGTAGGTCTGTGAGCCGGTACGGCTCGGCCTGCCTGGAGTGGAGTCGTGCGCGTAGGCTGCCGCTGTGGCGATCCTGCCCCAAGCGCTCCGCAGTCTGACGCCGGCGACGGTGCGCGACGATGTGCGCCTACGCGCGCTTGCGGTAGGGCTTGGTCTGATTCCGCCGCGCACGATGCACTCGAGCGCCGACGCCCGCATGCTGCTCGACGCTGCTCGTGACGCGCGTCGCGTGGTCGAGATTGGTGTCTACGAGGGCGCCTCGGCGCTGGCGCTCGTGGATCTGCTCGGACGCGGGGCGGAGCTGCATCTGATCGACCCCTACGGAGCGCATCCCGATGCGCTGCCCGGTGGCTGGGGCGCGAGCGAGTGGGCCACGCGGCGCACGCTTGCGCGCGCGATCCGGCGTCGCGGGCGCGACGCGCCGACCGTGCGCTGGCACGTTGCGCTGTCCCACGACGTAGCAGCGACCTGGGACGCGCAGGTGGACGTGGTCTTCATCGACGGCGATCACTCCGAGCAGGGATGCGAGCTCGACTGGTCTGCCTGGAATCGGTTCATAGCTCCCGGCGGACGGGTTGTGTTCCACGACGCTCGCGAGGGAGTGCCGGGCGGGCGTGGCCTGCCGGGCCCCACGGCGGTCGTCACACGCCATTTCCGCGGTGCGGGTACGCCTGGGTGGGAGCTCCTCGCGGAGGCCGATCGCACGGTTGTCGTTCGTCGCGTGCCCTGAGCCGACTACAAGCTCGCCGCCGGTCGACGCTCGGCCGCAATGTACGTAACGGTACTCAACAGCCGGCAGGCGTCTAACTGCTGGGGGCTTGACCTCTGCGCAAGGGTTGACGGCAGGTCAGGCATTGTGGTACGGTCGCCGCGACATGATGTCAAGCGTCGCTGAGGGGTGCGGATTGCCCAGGCCTACGGCAGGGTTCGTGCTTCCCATGGGGAGTGAACCGCGTGGCGAAGCGATGCCGTTGGGGCTTGACCTTGACTCAGTTGATGTTTTCTGGCAAGGTCAACCGTACAGGACCGTTGGCAGGAGCTACGGCTAGCGGCTACGACTGGCTTTGGGGCAGCTGTGCCCTGAAGAGGGGATTCTCGGGGTCGGTCGATCTATTCCTAGAGGGAAAAGGAGCAGTGAACAGATGAAACGCACTAGGATCATGGGGCTCTGCGTCATGGCTGCGTTGGCTGTTGTCGCGTTTAGCGCGATGGCCGCTTCGAGCGCATCCGCAGGGACGTACAAGTACTGTGTCGCTCAGAAGAAGGGCGAATACACAACATCGACTTGTGCCACGAAATCACCGAAGGCACACAAGGGTAAATACGAACTGAAGTCGGTCGAACCCTGCGTCGCCCAGAAGAAGGGTGAATACACGACTAACACCTGCGCCACCAAATCGTCGAAGCCCAAAAAGGGTCACTTCGAAAAGGTCACCGGCCTTGGCTACACGACGGCTACCGGCGAAGCCAAGCTTGAAACGCCGTCACTCGGCGGAACCGTGAAGTGCACGGCGAGCAAAGGCAAAGGCTCAATCACAGGGCCGACCACGGCAACGCTGCAGGTGACATTCACCGGTTGCGAAACCAAAGGCGTGCCGTGCGAGAGCGGCGCAACTGTTGGTTCGATCGAAACATTCCCGCTTGAAACCTCCCTCATCGACCACGGTGAAAAAGGTCTCGGCGGCAAAGGCGAACCGCTTGCCGGTGAAGTCTGGACTGACATCAAAGGCGAGTCTGCCTTCGGTGGCGACCAGGCAATCTTCGGTTGTGAAGGTATCGGCTACTTCAAGTCGACCGACACTCTTGCCGGCGTCAACGGTGGGGTCAACAAACTGTCCTTCACCGGTACGACGAACTTCGAAAACGGCATCGGTGAACAAGACCTAGAGACGGCCGTCTCGTCGAGCCCGACGTTCCCGCCGTCGGAAACGCTTGGCCCGTTCGCTTCGACCGAGGTCACGAAAAGCACGACCACGTTCGAAAAAGAAGTCGAGGTCCAGTCCTGAGGTTGAGGTTGTGACCAGCTGGCCGAAAGCCTAGTTTGGTGACGGCCGGCAAGCACAGAGCGTGCGCGGGGTTCTATGCCTCGCGCACGCTTTTGTGTTTCTGGGTCGCTGGGAGTGGCGTGGTTGCGAGTACGCGCGAGTTATACATTTCAGTGGCGCATTATCCCTAGATAGTGCGAGCCGCACCGTGCACACTAGGTCAAGCGACCAAATAGGTGAGCCTGCTGCTCGTCGGCGGTTGACATTTGACAGACGCGTCTCTAGCGCTAGACTTTAGGGCGAGGAGACGGTTTCGCAGGGGACAACTGACAATGGGTTGGCAGGGAGCGAGAGAGGGCTGGCGGTGATCACCGAGGGTTGCAGCAGCAATCGCTGTTCAGGGGATGAGCGAGGTGCGCAGGGCGGCTACCGGTGGTGGCCAGTGGGCGCTGTGGCTCGTCGCTGCTACCTCGCGGCTCGCTCCGCGGCTGTCGTTCTTCTCATCGCGCTTGGCGTGATGCTCATCCAAGGCGATCCTGCGCTTGCGTTGAGTCAACGCGGTCACGTCTTCAGCTTCCACTTCGGCTCGTTCTCGGGTCCCGCCGGTGTAGCCGTCGACGATGCGACGGGCGATGTGTACGTGAGCGAACACAACAAGCACGTCGACGAGTTTGAACCGGTGCTCGAAAACGGCGAACTCGTGGCCGAGAAGTCGATCGGCCAGTTCAAAGTGTCCTCTCCGGGCGCGATCGCCGTGGACAACTCGAGTGAAGGTTCCGATCCTTCCAGCGGTGATGTGTATGTGGTCAGCGGCGGCAAGGCGATCTACAAGCTTGGCCCTGAAGGCAAGCTGATCGAAATCATCAAAGCGTTCGAAGTGGAAGGTGCCAAGGCGCGGAAGTTCGCGACGATCGATGGCGTCGCTGTTGACCCGAGTGGCAATCTGTTCGTCTTCGAGGAAGGCGGCGAGATCTTTAGGTTCAACGATGCCGCCTCCAACGCAGGGGTGTCGGATACTCAGGCACCGCCGGAAAACCCGGAAGAGCCTCTAAGGGGCAGGTCGGCGTTTGCGGTCGACGCCGAAGATAACTTCTATATCGGCGACGAAGGAGAAGCCGGCGCTGGCCCGCTGGAGGCGGGGCTGCTTCAGGAAGTCAGAGTGGAATACACAGAAAACGGGGGATCCTCGGGGGCGCCGCCGTTCGCCGTCGTGGCGAAGCTCGACGGTGCGACTGACAAGATCTTGACGCCGGCGTTGGACTATGAATTCAGCAGCGCTGTCGCGGTGAACCCGACGAACGAACCTGGCAACGAGGTGTCTGAACGTGACGACGCGTACATCGTCAACGTGGCCGGTGTTGGCGCAGAAAAGTCAAGCACGGTGGCCCAGATCGGTCCGGAAGTTGGCGAACACGAAAAAGGCGAAGTGATCCAGCGCTTCGGTACACCGGCATTGAAGGAAGCTGAGGCTGTGGCGGTCGACGCGAAGACGGGAGCGGTGTATGTCGCCGACGCGGCCACCGGCTCGGAAGACGTCGACGTGTTCGAGCTCGAAAAGGCTGGTCCACCGACGGTCACAGGCGCTTCCGCCGAAAGCTCTTCGACCTTGGCGAGCCTTAGTGCGGAGGTGGATCCTGAGGGCGCTGACACCGACTACTACTTCGAATATGGCGTCAGCAGCTGCTCTGGTGCGATCGCCTGTACGGCAAGCGCACCAGTAAACGTTGGCGCGGCCTTTGAAGATCAGGCCGCCAGCTTGAAACTGCCCAACCTCCAGCCCGGGGTGTATCACTTCAGGGTCATCGCGCAGAACGCCAACGGCAAGGTCGCGAGCAGCAAACGGACATTTACGGTGCTGTCGCCCGTAGCGGGGCTGCCTGATGGCCGAGCATGGGAATTGGTCTCGCCATCGTCTAAGGATGGCGCGGAACCAGAAGCCTTGACGCGAGAAGGCGGTGTTATTCAGGCGGCCGAAGACGGAGACGCGATCACTTACGTGGCGGACGGGCCGATGCCAGCCGGAGTCGCGCCCGAAGGCAACCGTAGCCCCGAATTCCCGCAAATCCTTTCAACCCGGGGCAAGAGCGGATGGAACTCGAGGGACATCACAACCCCCAACAGCACTGGCAGTGGCGTTGAAGTTGGAGAACCGCCTGAGTATCAGTTCTTCACGCCCACCTTGGCGCTAGCGCTTGTGCAGCCGGCGCCGGGCGCTCCTGGTTCCGGGGCGCTAGCGGACCCGCCGCTGTCGCCGCTGCTGTCGTCCGGGGAACAGCAAGACAAGACCATGTATCTCCGAGACGTTCAGCCCCTGAATACGGAAGAATTCGCGCCGCTAGGCCCGGGTGAATCAGAAGTCACGAATTACGACGCTGCCAAAGCGAATGGCGAAGCACCCAACCCTCCCAGCCCCGGAAACGTAGCGCGTATAAGTGCGCTCAACGCACCTGGAACTGGAAACGCAGAATTCGGCGGCGGCATACGCGAAGGCGTCGAATTCCTGGATGCCACCCCGAACTTGAACGATGTCGTCTTGAGGGCGTGGAAAGGTGCCCCGGGGATCTATGAGTGGGTCGGGCTGGGGCAGCCACTCAAGCCGGTCACTGTACTGCCCACAAAGCGGCTCGTGGGGCCGAAGGAAGCCTATCTCGGAGGCCCCGAAAACGTTGATACCCGCCACGCGATCTCCAATAGCGGGACATTGGTCTTCTGGACGACGAACGAAGGCGGCTTCCATCTCTTCGCGCGCGACACGGTTACTGAAGAAACCATCCAGCTCGACGTGCCTCAAGGCGTCTCCGAAGTAGGTGCATCGAAACCAGAAGCGCTGTTCCAAACAGCAAGCGCTAACGGCTCCAAGGTGTTCTTCACCGATACGCAGCGGCTGACGCCCGACTCTCGGGCAGTGGAAAAGGCCCCCAACCTCTATGTCGCCGAACTGCGGGGCGGGACGACGCCCGGGAGCCAGCTGACGGCGAGCTTGACCGATCTCACACCACAGGAAGGGGCGAAGGTACTCGCCCAGGGAGAACAGGGTGGCGGTGTGCTCGGAGCGAGCGAAGAAGAAACTGCCTCCGGGTTCAACGTCTTCTTCGCCGCGGACGGCGTGCTGGCGCCTGGCGCTACTCCGGGGTACTGCCGCTTCAAACAGCTGGTGCCGGCTGGGACCACATGCAGCTTGTACATGCGCCACTTCAACGGCACAGCATGGGAACCGACGCGGCTCGTGGCCACGGTCTCCGCCGAAGACCGCCCGGATTGGGAAAGCGTGGAAGGGCATGACGATCTTTCCAATCTCACCTCGCGCGTGTCGCCCAACGGCGAGTACCTGGCCTTTATGTCGGATCGAAGCTTGACCGGCTACGACAACGAAGACGTGAGCAGTGAAGCGGCAAAAGAACGCAGGATGGACGAGGAGGTCTACCTGTATGACGTGGCTAACGAACGGCTCACCTGTGCGTCATGCGATCCCAGCGGGGCCCGGCCAACAGGCGTGTTCGACACCAAAAACGCGGGCGAAGGGCTCGGCTTGGTCGTCGACCGCCCACGGACTTGGGAAGCAGAAGGTGTCGATCACTGGCTCGCGGGCAACCTGCCAGGCTGGACGGCGCTGGCGGTCAACCGCGCTCTCTACCAGTCGCGCTACCTGTCGAACAGTGGTCAGCTGTTCTTCAACAGCGCCGACGCTCTCGTGCCGGTGGCGAAGCCAACAAGGACGGAGACGGTCGCTGGGACACCCCAGCAGGTTGGCGTGGAGAACGTGTACGAGTACGAGCCGAGCGGTGCCGGCGGCTGCCATGTCGAAGTAGCCTGCATCGGCTTGATCTCTTCCGGCACGTCGGAAAGCGAATCGGCCTTCCTCGAAGCCAGCGTAAGCGGAAACGATGTCTTCTTCCTAACCGCCCAGCCGCTCGTGCGACAGGACCGAGACGACAGCTTCGACGTGTACGACGCACACGTATGCGAATCGGCCTCGCCTTGTGTGACGCCGCCCGCGGTCTCTACCACTGAATGTGAACGCGAAGGCGGCGAATCTTGCCAGGGTGCGTACACGCCTGAGCCGACGTTCGTGGCACCCGGCAGCGAGACTATCGGCGGCCCCAGCAAGCTTGTCGAACAGGTGCACGTGTTGGGCGAAAAGGTCGTGGTCAAGCCTAAGCCGCTGACACGTTCCCAGAAGCTGGCAAAGGCGCTCAAGGTCTGTCGGAAAGACAAAATCAAGAGCAAGCGTCTGGCATGTGAAAAGCAAGCGCGCAAGAGATACGGTCAGCACAGGAAGGCCACAGCCAAAAAGGGCTCGAGCTCCGGAGGGGCACGATGACGCCGCGGCGAGAGACCCCGGGACTAGGCGCGTGGTTGCGCGCGACAGTGGCCGTCGTGGCATTGCTGCTCGGGGTCGCTGCGAGCGGCGCCCCAGCATATGCAGCTGAAGCCGCTGCAACACCCCACTGGCGGCTCGAATCCCATGCGGCCCCGACAAACCTTCCGCTGCACGGCGAAGGTGTGATTGTCGTCACGGCGAGTAACCTCGGCGATGCAGAAGTGAACGGCCGCGCAAGTACCGTCACGCTCCTCGACTCGCTGCCGGCGAGCATCGAATCGGTGAGCAGAATTGAAAGGAAGAGCAGGGGAACTTCGCGGTTTCTCAGTGGGCATCCCGAAGAAAAAGTCCTATCGGAAGCCTTCCTATGCAACAAGGAAAAACTTACGCCGCCAGAACCACTCGAATGCACCTTTGCGGCAAATCTCGCTCCGTACGAACAGCTCGAACTCATCATCTACGTAAAGACCAAGGGCACGCCGTCGGATGAAGCCAACAAAGTCAGCGTTGAAAATGGTGGGGCACCGCGGGAGGAAATCAACGCACCGGTCAAGGTCAACGGCGACCCGACGAGCTTCGGAGTTGAATCCTATGAACTGACGCCGGAAAACGAAGAATTCGAACCGGACGTCGAAGCCGGCTCTCACCCATTTCAGCTGACCACTACATTCAACCTCAATCAGACGCTAGAACGCTATGCGGGCGACCCGCAGCCGCAGCCATCTGCCCCTGCCCTGGATCGCAACTTGAGCTTCAAGCTGCCGCCGGGTCTGCTCGGCGACGCCAACGTCGTGGGCAACCCCAATGCCCCGCAGGAGTGCTCAGGACTCGACTTTGGCGTGCACGGCGAATCGGACCTCAACGCTTGCCCCGAAGACACAGCTGTAGGCGTAGCCTCAGTCGAGTTCACCGACCCGATAACTCTCTACTACGCCAACAAGGTAGTGCCTGTGTTCAATCTTGTGCCCGCTCAGGGCGAGCCTGCACGCTTCGGCTTCGAGGTCAACAACGTTCCGATCATCCTCGACACCTCCGTACGGACAGGCGATGACTATGGCGTCACGGTCAGCGTCAGGAACGCCTCACAAGCCGTGCAGGTACTGTCGAGTAGGGTCACCTTCTGGGGTGTGCCCGAGGATGTGCGACACAACGACGCACGCGGCTGGGAGTGCCTCGGCGACGGCAGCTTCGTCGAACTTCTGCCATCGGAGCCGCGGTGTGGGAACTCCGGGGTTGCCCAGCCGGCGGCGTTCCTCACGCTTCCCACAAAGTGTGGGGAAGTGGGCTCACAGGTCGAAGGCGATGCATGGAACGGGGAAACGCTGAAGGCGGCCAACGGCTCGACGGAAATCGAGAACGAATCCCCCACCACGCTGAGCGGCTGCGAAGACCTGCTGTTCGAACCCACGATCGAAGTCAAGCCTGCTCAAGAAGCGGCCAGTACGCCGACGGGCATGACCGTCAAAGTGACTCTGCCGCAGCAGGGGACACTAGAAGCTGACGGAAAAGCCGAGGCTGACGTCAAATCGACGACGCTCGAATTGGAAGGACTCCAGGCCAGTCCCGGCGCCGCAAGCGGCCTCGCGTCGTGTTCGGCTGCGCAGGTCGGCTTCAACAGCGAAGAAGACGTCAACTTCAGCGAAGGTCTGCAGGAAGCTGCGCAGACGGGCAACGACGACTTCTCGTCTCTGCCCGCTTCATGCCCGGAAGAAGCGAAAATCGGCACGGTCAGCATCAAGACGCCGCTGCTCGAAGAAGAAGTCACCGGATCGGTGTACTTGGCGAGCCAGGACACCGATCCGTTCGCCTCGCCGCTGGTGCTTTACATAGTCGCCAAGGAACCGAAATCAGAAGTACTGGTCAAGCTGGCCGGCGAAGTCCAGATCAATCCCACTACCGGACAGCTGACGTCGGTCTTCAAGGAAACGCCGCAGACGCCGTTTGAAAGTCTGACGCTGCACCTATCGAATACCGAACGAGCCTCCCAAGAGACCCCTGCGTTCTGCAAGCCGTATTACTCGCATGCGACCTTCAGTAGCTGGTCCTCGGAAGTGCCGGCAAAGGCAGAATCCGAATTCCAGATCACCTCCGGTCCGAACGGCACGCCGTGCCCTGGCGCTCAGCTGCCCTTCGCTACGAGTTTCAAGGGTGGCCCGGTCAACACCCAGGCGGGCGCGTTCACGCCGTTCACCGTCACGATCGGGCGTCCGGACGGAAACCAGGCGCTGGAAGCGATCGACATGGAACTGCCTCCTGGTCTCGCCGCGCTGATCTCGCAGGTAGAAGAGTGCAGCGAAGCCCAGGCCGAAGCCAACGCCTGCCCGGCGGGAAGTCTCGTCGGGCACACCACAAGCGTTTCGGGACTCGGTGGAAAGCCCGTCAGCCTCGGTGGGCAGCTGTACTTCACGGGCCCGCTAAAGCAGACGAGTACCCATGCCGCCTCGCCGTTCGGGCTGCTGGCCGTGACCCACGCCAAGGCAGGCCCGTTCGATCTCGGCTACGTCAAAGTCTTCTCGACGATCAACGTCAACGAAACCACTGCGGCGGCGATCGTCAAGAGCGAACCGATCCCCGACCGACTTGACGGTGTGCCGGTGGAGCTGAAAGCGCTCAACGTGACCGTGGAACGGCCCGGTGGCGCGCCGTTCCAGTTCAACCCCACCCATTGCGAAGGACTGAGCATCACGGGGAAGCTGACCGGCTACGAAGGGGCAAGCTCGAGCATCTCCGAATCGGTGCCCATATCCAACTGTGGGGCTCTATCGTTTAAACCCACGCTGACCGCGACGGTGCTCGGCCACGGCAGCAAAGCCAACGGCACGACCTTCAAGGTCACGCTCGAATCAGCAGGCCTCGGACAGGCCAACGTCCACAAAGTCGACCTGACGCTGCCGGAAGTGCTGCCGTCGCGACTGACGACGATCCAGAAAGCGTGCTTGGCAGCGGTCTTCGAAGCCAACCCCGCCGCGTGCGACGAAGGCTCTGACATCGGCGAAGGGATCGTCTACACGCCGGTGTTCAAGAATCCGCTCAGGGGCCCCGCATACCTCGTGTCCCACGGCAATGCGGCCTTCCCCGACGTCGAGTTCGTGCTGCAGGGTGAAGGCGTGACGCTGATCGTCGACGGCAAAACCGACATCAAAAAAGGGATCACCTACTCGAAATTCGAAACCGCGCCAGACGCGCCGTTCACCAAGTTCGAAACGATCCTTCCCGCCGGCCCGCACTCGGCACTCACCGCCAACGTGCCGGAAGCCGAAGAATTCAGCCTGTGCAAGCACGCGTCGAGTCTCGTGATGCCGACGACGATCGTGGGCCAGAACGGCGCGCCGATCGAACAAACCACAAAGATCGCGTTGATCGGCTGTGGCGGCGTACTGGGTGCGACGACCAAGAAGCTCAGCCGGGCGCAGAAGCTGGCAAAGGCGTTGACGGCCTGCAGGTCGAAATACAAGGGCAAGGCCAAGAAGAGCAAACGGATCGTGTGCGAAAAGCAGGCACGTAAGAAATACGGGCCGCTGCCCAAGAAGGCCAAGAAGAGCGCGAAGAAGAAGACCTAGGGTGAGTAGCTACGTGGGCTCGTTGTCCAGCGAGCGCCACAGATAGCGACACGCGAGCGTCCGGTGCGGCCGCCACGGCTCGGCAATCTCCTCCATCGTGGCCGCGTCAGGTAGGCCGTCGAGGTTGTAAGCGCGTTCGATCGCGCGGCGGATACCCAGGTCGCCTACGGGCAGCACATCTGGCCGCTCGAGGTGGAACATCAAGAACATCTGTGCCGTCCACAGGCCGAGGCCCTTGACGGCGACGAGCTCAGCGATCACCTCCTCGTCTGGGAGCTCATCAAGGCGCGCGAGCTCGAGCTCACCCGAAAGCACGTGCTCGGCCAGCGAACGTAGGTAGCTGACCTTCGCGCGGGACAGGCCAGCCGCGGCGCGAAGCTCTTCGGGATCATCCGCGAGGATCTCCTGCGGCGTGGGCGCCCGGCCGTCAAAGCGCGCCGTCAGCCGTCCGTAGATCGCCCGCGCGGCCAGCACCGAGAGCTGCTGTCCGGTGATCGAGCGTACGAGCGCGCCGTAGTGGTCATCACGGTCGGGTCTCCCATCGCGTGCATCGCCGAGAGGGCCGACGGCCTTGATCAGCTGCGCGAGCACCGGGTCGGCGGTGCGCAGGCGGGCAGGTAGGCGCTTAGACAGAGGGCAGCGCCTCGAGCGCCACGGGCTCGCCGTCAAGCGCGTTCAGCGCACGCTCGAGCGACATCGCCAGGCACGTGAAGCTCGGCGTGTCGCGAACGGTGAAGCGCGAGGCCTCCGTAGTGCGCAGCCGCTGCACCAGGTCCAGGAACGTGCTCACGTCGTCGGTGTCGAACGCCACTACGAACTCCTGGTCGTCGAGGCCGAAGGAGTAGGTCGTGTGGTTGTCCACGCCCGGGTATTCGCGCCCGACCTGGATGTGGCCCTGCATGATCCGCCAGCGCTCCTCTGCCGGCAGCGCGTACCACTCGCGCGACTTCACGAACGGGTACACGAACACGTAGCGGCCGCGGAAGCCGCGGACGGTGTTGCGCTCGTCATCGGAGTATTCCGAGCTCTTGCGCATGCCCAGGAACGAGTACGGGGTCTGCGCCCACTGCATCAGCCCGCTCTGCGCCAGCACGACGTGGAACTCGTGGATGCGGTCGAGGTTCTCCGCCTCGGAGACGAGCAGCAGCTCGGCGTCCCCGCGCGTGCCAACCAGCGAGAGCGTCTGCAGCTGGTGTCCGTCGGCGAAGTCCTCGCATGCCGCGGCGAACTCTCGCTTGTCCTGGGCCCTGCGCTCCGGGTCGAGGCGCCGCCACTCGGGCTCCATCTTCAGGAACGTGTACTTGACGAAGTGGCGGGTGCTCATGCCTTGATTATCGCACCGCTGGCCCGCCCGCGACGGCTCCGATGGATAGAGTAGAAAGCCGTGCGGATTGCGCTTCTCTCGCCGTACTCGTGGACCTACCCCGGTGGCGTCACTCGCCACATAGAGGCGCTCGCCTCTGAGCTCTCCGCCGCTGGCCACGAGGCGCGCATCCTCGCCCCGTTCGACCCCGACGACGCGCTGTCGGTGAGGCTGCATCGCGGGGCGCGCCCGCAGCAGCGCGAGGTGGGCGAGGAGTTCGTCTCTCTCGGACGCACCGTTGGGCTGCCCGCCAATGGCGCCGTGTCGAACATGGCCCTCACGCCAACCGCCATACGCGCCATGCGCCAGGAGCTGCGCGACGGCGGCTACGACGTCGTCCACATCCACGAGCCGGTCGTGCCGCTCGTCTCATGGGACGCTCTCACGAGCCTCGGTGAGTTGCCGCTCGTCGGCACCTTCCACACCTTCTCCGAGAACCTCCTCACCAACGGCATCGCCGCCGTGCCGCTCGGCGGTAGGCGACGGATGAACCGCCTACATGCGCGCATCGCCGTCTCCGATGCCGCCGCATGGACCGCACGGCGCTTCTACGGCGGGCGCTACCGCATCGTTCCCAACGGCGTGCATCTCCCCAGCAGCGCGCAGCTCGCTTATAAGCCCACCGGCGGTGACAACCGCGACCCCGCAGCCGATCCCTCGCAGCCGCTGCGGATCCTGTTCGTCGGTCAGGCCGTCGAACGCAAGGGCCTGCCGATCCTGCTGCGGGCGTTTGAGGCGCTGCGCGACCAGATCCCCGCGACGCTCACGCTTGTCGGCGCGAGCCCCGAGGAGGTCGCGCACATGATGCTCGACGATCGCGGCGTGCACGCCCTCGGCAAGGTCTCCGAGGAGCGCCAGCTCGCCGAGCTCGCTCGCGCAGAGGTCGTATGCGCACCGTCACTGGGGGGTGAGAGCTTCGGCATGGTGCTCACCGAGGCGTTCGCCGCCGCCACGCCCGTGCTCGCCTCAGACATCCCCGGATACCGCGAGGTCCTGCGCGACGGGCACGACGGGCTGCTCGTGCCCCCCGGGGACGCGCTCGCGCTCGCCGAGGCGCTACGCACGCTCGCGCTCGCCCCCAGCCTCCGTGCCCGCATGGCAGCCTGCGCCCGCGAGCGCGCCGAGCGCTTTGCCTGGCCGCACGTCGCCGAGGAAGTGCTCGACACCTACGAGCAGGCGCTGCGTGTCGGTGCGCCTGCCACCGGCCTCGGACGTGTCGCCGTGCGCTACGGGCTCGCCCCCGCGGACCTGTTGCCGCGTGTGCCGGCCGAACGCCTGCCGTCGCTGAACGACCCCGGGGCCCCGCTCGTCGGCAAGCCACGCCGCCTGCGCACACTGCGCCGCGCTGGACTCCTCGTCAGCTCTGTTGCCGGCGCTGGGCTCGCTGCGCTGGCGCTACAGCGTGTCGGTCTCACCCGCGTAGCCGCCTCACTGCTCGCTTCAAAGCCGGGGCTGATTGTCGCTGGGCTGGCGCTTATGTGCGCGGCGATGTTCGCCCGCGCGATCTCCTGGCATTCGATCCTCGCCGCCGCGCCCACATGGCGCCGTGCCAAACGCCGCGACGCAATGCAGGGCACGTTCATCGGCGTGCTCATGTCCGCCACGCTGCCGGCCCGCCTTGGCGAGCCGTCGCGTGCGCTGATCGTCGCTCGCCGCCTCGGGCGCGCGCGCGAGAGCCTGCCCGTGGTGCTCGGCACGATCGTCTCCCAGACGCTGCTGAATCTGCTCGCGCTCACCATCCTCGGTGGCGTCGCCCTTTCCAGCGTGAGCGTGCTCGACGGGCATGACCGTCCGCTGCTGCTCATCGCGCTTGCTCCGCTTGCCGTGCTCGTGGCGCTTGCACTTGCTCCCGTCATCGCTGCGCCTGAAGCGCTCTCGCGCTCGCGGCGACTGTATGCGCTGTTCACTGGAGTGCGCCGCTCGCTGCTGCGTCTGCGCGCTGGCCTGCGTGTGTTCGCTCAGCCCCGCCGGGCGATTGTCGCTGTCGTCGCCCAGCTCGGCGCGTGGGCGCTGCAGTGGCTCTCCTGTTGGCTTCTGCTCGTCGCGCTCGGTCTCGACTCTCACGCCGGCATCGGTGCCGCCGCCGGGGTGCTGTTCGCCGTCAACGTCACCGCGGTGATCCCCGCCACACCCGCCAACGTCGGTGTCTTTCAGGCCGCCTGTGTCGCCGTGCTCGCTGGCGTCTACCACGTCTCCACCCCCGACGCGATCGCCTACGGGATCGTCCTACAGGCGATCGAGCTCGCCACTGCGCTGATCATGGGGCTGCCCGCGCTCGTCAACGAGGGCCTTTCTTGGCGCGATGTGCGGCTGCGCGCGATGCACGCAGCGCCCGTCAAGCTGGGGCCGCTTCCGGCCGCTGGCAGCGGTAGCAGAGATGTCGTTGTTGCAGTCTCCTCGGATTAATATTCCTCGCCACGGTTCGATTCCGGCCAATGGAATAATGACAGTTGTTTAGAAGGCATATGCGTCAGGCTGGCGTATAAGTCGCACATGTCCGATGCCTGGGTCTACATGTTGCGTTGCGCCGACGGCTCGCTATACACCGGTTGGAGCACAGACGTGCAGCGGCGCCTGGCGCGCCACCGCGACGGCACCGCCAGTCGCTACACCGCGAGTCGCCTACCTGTCGAGCTTGCGCTGGCACTGCCGATGCCCGATCGCAACACCGCCATGCGCGAAGAGGCGCGCATCAAGCAGCTCGACCGAGCAGCCAAGCTCGCGCTGATCGCCGCATCGGAGCCGGCATCCACGCCCGTTTAGGGCATGATGGGGGTATGGCTTCAAGACCTCAAGCGCGCAGCGTCAAAATCTCAGAGGACGAGCGGGGCGGATGGTCCTCCGATCGACCCCGCCGCGACGGGGCGCCGCCGCGGCCCGCTGACGTCACCGCCCACTGTCGTGTGCTCGCGCCAACCGACCGGTTGCGCTATTCCCCTGGCAGCCTGCTCGTGATCGCCTCCGCGTCTGCCGCTGAGCGCAACAGCTTCATCGCGCGGCTGATCGAGGATCGCGCGTCGCTGCTGTCGCTCGAGAAGGTCCGCACGCTGCTCGCTGGGCGCGTCGATGAGGGCGAGCTGGACGCCCGTGCCGAGGAGCTGCTGGGCGCCGCCGTGTCCAAGCGCTTGCAGAGCAGAGAGACGGTCGTGCTTGCCGCCCAGGGTCTGGACGCTGGCGAGCGCGAGCCGTTCGTGCGCATGGCCGCCGCGCTCAAACGCCCGCGCCATCTGATCCTGCTCGAGACCGCCCGCGAGCAGGTCAGCGAGGAGGATCTCCCCGCGCTGAACGAGCTGCGCCGAGCGCTTGACGCCGGCGATCTCGGCGCTGAGGGCTTCCAGACGGCGCTGCGTCTCGGCGGCGGTACCGCCAGCGAGGTCAAGCGGATCCTGTTCCGCCCGCCGCCCCGCGAAGACTCCTAGCCGTACAGAAGTTCAACCAGCCGATTTCAATGGCTTGCAGGTTTTCAGTTTCCCGCCTATGCGGCCGATATGGTTGGCGTGCGGAACTCCCTGCCCGCTTTCACAGCGCATCGCGCCGTCTCAACCGCCAGTCGTGATCACCGGCGCACGGCCGGCTGCCGCACCGGCCTGATCGACACCCGCCTGGTTCGTGCCGAGCTGAGCAGATTGCGTGGCTCGCGCCCCGAGAACGAGCCATCCAAGAAGCGCGAGCCAAGCCCCGCCGTCTCCGCGAGAACGTGATGGCATGGGCACCTCTGGCGCACCCGGCAAGTCTGCCAAGCCTGCAGTAGCCAGCGTCGCAAGCGAGCGCCACAACCGTCTTGCTCGGAACGCCTGGTGGATCTACCTGGTTGCGATCGCGCTTCTCATCGGCGGCTATGCGCTCGCACAGCTATCTGGGCCAGCATGGCTGAGGAGCGGGCTCGTCTTCAACCTCATTGGCGGCTCGAGCGTCGCCGCGCTGCTACTCGGCGCTCGCCGCAACTCACGTCACAGCCGCCTGCCTTTGTATCTGCTCGCAGTCGGGCAGGCCCTGTTTGTCGCCAGCGATGTGCTCGCTTACAACTACGAACGCCTCTTCGGAACGGCCATGCCGTTCCCGTCGATCGCCGACCCTTTCCACCTGGCGTTCTACCCCTTCCTGGTAGTCGGCATGCTGCTGTTGATCCGCGAACGCGGCGAGAAGCGCGACCGCAGCGGTCTCATCGACGCGCTCATCGTCACGCTCGCGCTCGCCACGCTCTTGTGGGTCTATCTGATCGCGCCGTACGCGGATAACGACACGCTGTCGCTGCTCGGCAAGCTCACCTCGATTGCCTATCCGACGATGGACATCCTCGTCCTCGGCGTCGTCGCTCGCGTCGCCGCCGGCAACCACCGGCGCGAGCCAGCCTTCGCCTTCCTGCTCTCCGGTGCGGTCGTGCTGCTGCTCAGTGACGGGGTCTACGGCTGGAAACTGCTGGACGGCGGCCACAGCACCGGCGGCGTTCTCGACATCGGCTGGGGGATCTACTACGCGCTGCTCGGCACCGCCGCCCTGCACCCCTCGATGCGCCAGCTGGCCAAGCCAGGTCCCGAGGGCAGCGCGCGGCTCACGCGTGCGCGCCTTGCGCTGCTCACGTGCGCGAGCTTCACCGTGCCCTTGCTGATCGTGCTACGCGAAGCCCTGCACGAGACGCTCGATCTATATGTCCTCGTTGGCGCCTCCACCGCCATGTTCACGCTCGTGCTCCTGCGCATGGCCGGCATCTTCGCCCGCAACGAGGAGCTCGCCCTGCAGATGGTCGCCCTGACCGAGCAGAACGCCTACCAGCGCTCGGAGGCCCGTCTGAGCTCGCTGATCAGGAACTCCTCCGATGTGATCTGCATCCTCGGCGAGGCCGGCGAGGTGCACTACACCAGCCCGTCCGTCGAGCAGGCGTTTGGCTACCGTCCCGACACGCTCGCCGGGCGTCCCCTCGCCGAGATCGTCCATCCCGACGAGGCGCAGCGGCTGGCGTCGTTCATTGCGTCAGTCGCCGCCACGTCCACCGCCCAGTTCTCTGACGCTGAGTTCCGCGTGCGTCACGCGCGCGAGTCCTGGCGCGACGTTGAGGTGCTCGGCACAAACCTGCTCGGCGACGAGGACATCGCCGGCATCGTGCTCAACATCCGTGACATCAGCGAGCGCAAGTCCTTCCAGGCTGAGCTCGAGCACCAGGCCTTC
>JBEKAM010000047.1:0-19087 GCA_050015915.1 Solirubrobacteraceae bacterium | reverse complement strand
GAGGGACGCAGGCTGCTGCAGGAGGCGGCGCTGCCAAACGTGTACGCCGCCAAGACGATGAACGAGGCAGCCGAGAAGGTCGTCGCATTGGCAGCCGGCAAGAGCATCGGAGCGAGCGCGTGACGCGAGAGGTGATCAGCTAGATGGCCGTACTGGTAGACGAGGGCACGCGCCTGTGCGTAGCGGGCATCACCGGCCGCGAGGGTAGCTTCCACACGCTCAACAACCGCAAGTACGGCACCAATGTGGTCGGCGGCGTGACCCCCGGCAAGGGCGGACAGGACGTCGAGGGCATCCCCGTGTTCGACAGCTTCGAGCAGGCGATGACCGAGGCGCAGCCGAACACGGCGATGATCTTCGTGCCACCGCGCTTCGCGGCAGACTCGATCCTCGAGGCCGCGGCTTCGGGAGTGGCGCTGGTGATTGCCATCACCGAGGGTATCCCCGCCCACGACGAGCTGCGCGTGTACAACACGCTGAAGCGCGACTATCCGGCCACACGCCTGATCGGGCCCAACTGCCCGGGCATCCTCTCTCCGGGCAAGGCCAACGTGGGGATCATTCCCGCTTCGTTCTTCAAGGCTGGCAACGTCGGCGTGGTGTCGCGCTCGGGCACGCTGACCTACCAGATCGGCAACGAGATCGCCCAGGCGGGCTTTGGCTGTAGCTCGATCGTTGGCATCGGCGGCGACCCCGTCCCCGGATCCTCGTTCGTGGACGTACTGGGGCTGTTCGAGCAGGATGACGAGACGGAGCTGGTGGTGCTCTCGGGCGAGATCGGCGGCTCGGCTGAGGAGGAGGCCGCGGATTACATCGCCGAGCACATGAGCAAGCCGGTGGTCGCATACATCGCCGGCTTCACCGCCCCCGCCGGCAAGCAGATGGGCCACGCGGGCGCGATCGTCTCGGGCAGCGCGGGCACGGCCGCCGCCAAGGCGCAGGCATTCGAAGCGAAGGGCGTGCGCGTCGGGCGCACCCCCACCGAAACAGCCAGCATCGCTGTCGAGGTCCTCGGCGGCACGTCGGTCGCCGCTTCCTGACCCGGCCACTCGAAGTCACCACCTCCCAACGGAGCTGCCCCAGCCGTTTGCGGCCGGTACGCTAGTTCCAGTGGACAAGGATGTGGCAAGAACGCTGGGCGAGCTGGAACAGAAGCTGCATGAGCTCGAGCGCACCCTCAACACGCTGAGCCGTGAGGAGCCACAGCCCGGTGCCGGCCGCGAGCCGACTCCGACCGCGCCCCCGCAACCTGCCAGCGACCGGCGATCCACCGCACAGACGCACAGCTTCGGCGCGAGCAGGATCATCGACGAGACGGTCGAGATCGCGCCACCACCCGCCCCTGTCTCACCACCACCGCCACCCCCGGCGCCGGCCACAACCGCCACGCCACCGGCGAGCCCCACGCCGCCCGCGACCACCGCGCCGCCGGCTCCCCGCGTGTCACGACCGTCCTGGATACAGCCGCGGCCAGCTCAGATACCGCCGGAAACGGCTCCCCCGGGCCCCCGCGCCCCCCATCCCCCAAGCCCCGCGGAGCTGCTGCGCTTCCGCGAGCGGCTGGAGCAAACGGCGCGCGATTTGACCCATGACTACGACGAGCTGCTCGGACGCCTATCCTACGCCGCTGTGCCTACCTCGCCTGGACCAACGATCTCCTTCGCCCGCGGCGCGCCGTCGCTTGACATCGTCGACGTGGACGGCCTGCGCGACGCTGCGGTGCGTGCTTTCGAAAGCGACCCTGCGGGCACGACGGCGTATGGCACGTCGGTCGGCTATCCGCGTCTGCGCAGCTGGATCGCTGACCGCCACGGCGTTGAGCCTGAGCGCGTGCTGGTGACGAACGGGTCGATGCAGGCGGACGCGTTCCTGTTCGAGCAGCTTGTGCGTGCGGATGACGAGGTGATCGTCGAGCGCCCCACGTATGACCGCACGCTGCTGTCGCTGCGCAGCCGCGGCGCACGGGTGCATGCGGTGGAGCTGCAGCCCGATGGGATCAACACGGACGCGCTGGCGGACCTGCTGACGGCGGGCGCGAGCGCTGCACGCCCGACGCTCGCGCACATCATTCCCAACTTCCAGAACCCCGCTGGCTACACGCTGTCGTATGAGAAGCGCAAGCGTCTGCTGGAGCTGGCGGCGGACCACAGCTTCATGGTGTTCGAGGACGACCCGTACGTGGAGCTGCGCTTCAGCGGCGAGACGCTGCCGACGATGCTCTCGATGGACCCCGAGCGGGTGGTGTATGCGTCGTCGTTCTCGAAGACCGTGTGCCCGGGCATCCGTGTCGGCTATCTCGTCGGTCCGCCAGACCTGATCAAGGCGATCGGCCAACTCGCAACGAACACGTACATTTCGCCCAACATGGTCGCGCAGTCGATCGTGTACGAGTTCTGTGCGTCGGGTGCGATCGAGCGCTCGATCGAGACCGTCAAGGCCGCGCTCGCAGAGCGTGCGCAGGCGCTCGCGAACGCGCTGCGCAGCGAGCTGGCTGACGCCGAGTTCGTGATCCCGCAGGGCGGCTACTTCATGTGGGTGACGCTGCCAGAGGGCATCGACGTGGGCGCGTTGTTCCAGGCGGCAGCCGACCGCGGCGTGGCGTTCGTGAAGGGCACGGACTTCCTGCTGGAGGGTGGCCAGAACACGCTGCGCCTGGCCTACTCGGGCGTCACGCCAGAGCAGATCGACGTGGGCGTGGCGCGGCTGGCCGAGGCCTACCGCTCGCTGTAGTCCCTGCCCGGCAGCGCTCGCTCTAGCCTGCGGCGCTTCTTCGCCTGACATCCCCGCGGGCAGACTCGCGCGAGCGCGTGGCGGGAACTCGCCGCTTGCCGCGATCTGGAACCGCGCGCACATGCCCTGTAGCACCGGAGGCAACATTCAACAGCAGCCCCATCGACGCAAGCATCACGATCAGGCTGGTGGAGCCGTAGGAGACAAATGGCAGCGGCACACCTGTGAGCGGCGCAAGGCCCAGCACGGCGAATGCGTTGAGTACCGCCTGGGAGACGATCAAGGTGGTCACGCCGACGGCGATCAGGGCGCTGTAGAGGCTGCGGGCTGCCTTTGCGGCGCGCAGTCCGGCGTAGGCGATCAGTCCGTAGAGGAACAGCAGCGCAAAGACCCCGATGACACCGAGCTCCTCGGCGATGACGGCGAGGATGAAGTCGGTGGGTGCCTCGGGCAGGTAGAAGATCTTCTGCACGGACTGCCCGGGGCCGACTCCGAAGAACCCGCCTGAGCCGATCGCGATCTGACCCTGCACCGCTTGGAAGCCGCTGGATGAGGCGTGTGCCCATGGGTCGATAAAGGAGGTCAGCCGCGCGCGGGCGTATGGACGGGCGATCGCGTACACGAGCACCAGCCCGAGCACGGTGCCGGCGATGATGCCGAGCTTGCGCGGTGGGATCCCTGCGGCGATGAGCATTGCGCCGACGGTAAACGCGATCACCATCGCGGTCCCGAGGTCTGGCTCGCTGAACACCAGCAGGCAGGCGGCCCCTACGACCAGCAGCAGCGGCTTTGCGAGCGCGCGTAGGTCCTGCACCTGCTGCGGATGCTTGGCGAGCAAAGTCGCGACGTACAGCACGAGCGCGAGCTTCATCAGCTCGGAGGGCTCGAACTGGAATGACCCGGGCCCGATCCAGCGGCGCGCGCCGTTGACGCTGACGCCCACGTGCGGGATGTGCACGGCGAGCACGAGCACGAACGAGGTGATCAGCAGCGGCGCGGTGATGCTGTGGACTTTGGCGACGCCGTCGCGTGCGAGTACGCGCATCAGCACGAGGCCGATGGCGCCGTAGATGACGAGCTTAATCAGGTAGCTACCGCCGTAGCCGCCGCCCTGCAGGAGCGTTGTGGCGGAGGTGGCGCTGTAGACCATCACCGCACCGAACGCCAACAGGCACATGGTGGCGGTCAGCAGGATGCGCTGCTCGAGCGACTGCCCGCCGAGCGCGGCCTTACTGGCCTTGGGGATGGACGGGCGACCAGTCCTTGGCGCTGCTGGCATCCGTGCTCACTTCGACACCAGCGCGCGGAAGCCTCCAGATTCCGGGGTGGGTTGCGACGACTCCCGGGCCGTTAGCGACCGTAGCGCTGACCCAGCACGAGTTGCTCGGGGAGCGCGGTCCGCGCGGGCGGCGATGGATCGGCGATCACGGAGACGGTCTCGGCGACGCTGACGGTGACGCTTAGGAGCGTTCCGTCATCGCTGCGCACGCCCACGTGCTCGTCGTCTCGCTCTGCGAGCGTGCCGGTCAGCCCTGGCTCGAGGCCAGATGCCTTGAGGTAGTGGAGAAGGTCCTCTGCCTCGTTCTCGAAGCGCAGCACGCGCACGGAGGCGCCGACCTCCACATCGGCCAAGGGGACGCCGGCGAGGCGCGCACCGGCGGCGATGGGGTGGCCGTGCGGGCAGGTCTTGGCGTCGCCGATGGCGGCGAGCATGCGCTCCTCGAGCACGGGCGACATGGCGTGCTCGAGCCGCTCGGCCTCCTCGTGCACCTCGTCCCAGGGCACGCCGAGTACGTCGGTGAGGAAGCGCTCGATCAGGCGGTGGCGACGGACAATGCCCTCGGCGTGCTGGGCGCCGCTGTCGGTAAATGAGATCGCGCGGTCTCTGCCGCGTGTGATGTAGCCGTCGCGCTCCAACCGGCCCACCATCTCGTGGACGGTCGGCGCGGAGAGCTGCATCGCGCGGGCGATGTTGGCACCGGTCATCGGCAGCCCTGCCTCCTGCAGCCAGAACAGGATCTGCAGGTACTCCTCCTCGGCGACGGTCGCGGCGCCACTCATTGCAGCTGATCATACGTGCACTGCTGCGGGGGCTTGTCCTCGCGCCAGCGACGCAGCTTGGCGCCGTGACGGATGCGCCCGGCGGAGACGTGGTCGAAGTCGATCTCGACGACGAGCTCGGGGCGCAATGCAACCCACTGGAGGTCCTTGCCGGCGCTCCAGCGGCTGGGGTCGGCGGAGCCCCGCTCGCCGGACTCGTACTCGGCGAAGAAGCCGACCAGGCGTTTCTTCTCGGCGACGCTCAGCCCGGAGCAGTGCCCGACGACACGTAGCTCGCCGTTGTCGTACAGGCCGAGGATCAGCGCGCCGACGGTGTTGGGCTCCTTGCCAGGGCGCCAGCCGACGACGACAGCGTCGATCGTGCGTACGCGCTTGACCTTGGCCATTCCTTTGCGCTCGCCGGGACGGTAGGGCGCGGAGCGTTCCTTTGCGATTGCGCCCTCCGCTTGCTCGAGCCACTGTGCAGCCTCCTGCGCGGTGGCGACGGTCTGCATCAGCTCAATGGGCGCGCCCGCGAATGCGTCACCGGCGAGCAGCCCCTCGAGCGCGGCGCGGCGCTCGTCGAAGGGCAGCTCTAGCAGCGTCTGATCCTCGCGCGCGAGGAGATCGAACGCGACGTACACGGATGGAGTTTTTTTGGATAGGAGTTCGATGCGCGATACAGCGGGATGGATGCGCTGCCCGAGCGCGTCGAAGTCCTCACGGCCGCCTGAGTCGCGCACGACGATCTCGCCGTCGAGCACGTAGCGCCCGGCGGGGAACGTGAGCTCGGGGAAGTAGCGCCCGAGCGGCTTGCCGTTGCGCGACTGCAGGAACACCTCATCGCCGTCCACAAATGCAATGCAGCGAAAGCCGTCGAGCTTGATCTCGTAGCAGTAGTCCTCGCCCTCGGGCAGCTCCTTGCGCGAGAGCGCGAGCTGCGGCTTGAGCGGTGGCTCCAGCGGCAGGGTCACGGGCTCGTCCCCTCACTACCCGCCTGCCCGTCATCGTCCGCCTGCCCGTCATCGCGCGGCTTCTCGCCGTCTGCCGCGCGCGCCCGGCTGGGCTGCACCCGCTTGGGCTCGCCTTTCTGCTTGCGAAAGTGCGGTGGCCAGGGCGCATCGCCCAGTCCTTCGCGCTCGTCGCGGGCGGCCAGCTCGAGCAGATCGTCGAGGCGGCCTGGATGCTGATCGATCGTTGCCGACGGATCCCCGCGTTCGCGCAGGCGCGCAGGGACGGTCTTCAAGGTCAGCTCGGCGGGCTCGACGTCGGCGACCTCGTCCCACTCGAGCGGACAGGACACGCGCGCGTCTGCGACGGCCCTGACGGAGTAGGCGGAGGCGACGGTGCGGTCGCGGGCGTTTTGGTTGTAGTCGATGAACACCCCTTGGCGTTCCTCCTTCCACCAGCGGCTGGTGGCCCGGCCTGGCATCCGTCGCTCGACCTCGCGCGCCAGCGCAAGCGCGGCGCGGCGGACTTCTTCAAAGCTTTGCTCAGCCTCAATCCGCACGTAGATGTGGATGCCGCGAGATCCGGAGGTCTTGGGGAAGCCAACCAGCTTGTGCTCGTCGAGCACCTCACGCACCCCGAGCGCCACCTCACGGACCTCCGCGAAGGGAACTCCGGGTCCCGGGTCGAGGTCGACGCGGAGCTCGTCGGGATGGTCGAGGTCGCTGCGGCGCACTGGCCATGGGTTCCAGTCGATGACGCCGAGGTTGACCCCCCATACGAGGTGTGCGGCGTCGTTGGGCACGAGCTCGCGCGCGTGGCGTCCGCTGGGGAACGTGACGGTGGCGGTCTGTAGCCAGTCTGGCGCACCGTCGGGCACGCGCTTTTGGAAGAACGGCTCGCCGGCCACCCCGTCAACCCAGCGCTTCAACACCGTGGGGCGATCCCGCAAATGGCGCACGACCTCCTGCTCGCACTCGACGTAGTAGTTGACGAGGTCGATCTTCGTGAGTCCCACGTCAGGGAAGAATGGCTTTTGCGGATTGCTGACCCGCACCTCGCGGCCACTGACCTCGACGATGACGGGCTCCCCCTGTTTGGCGGCCATTGCTGGAAGGATGCCCGATTGTGAGCCCGCGCAGCCGCCATACACCAGATAAGCCCACCGCGGTACAGCGAGCACGCGCGCCGGGCATCCCACAGCGGCTGCTGCTCGCGTGCGGTCCGTTGGGCCCTCGCCTGTCAGCAACCACGGTGGCGAGCGCGCTCACCAGCGGTATCTGTGACGCTGGCCGACCGGGGCCTGATATCTGCGTGTTGTCCGTGCAGAGCGAATCCAGCGCCGAGATCCGGGAGCTACTGGACGAGCTGGACTTCGATGCGCGCATGCGGCACGCGCGGGCGGTTGTGATCGCTGCCGAATGCCTGGAGGAGCGCACGCTTGCCGGCAGCGTCACGTTCGAGATCGCCACGCGGGCTCGCCAGGGCGGGATACCGGCGTATGCAGTAACCGGCGAGGACGCGCTGAGCGCATTCGACGCACGCATCCTCGACCTGCAGGTGATTCTCCAGGCGCGCAGCCGCAAGGCGCTCCTCACCGCGGGGCGCAAGCTCGCCGAGTTGAGCTGACCAGCCCTGCCCGATCACGTCCCTGCGAAGTTCGCTCAGCAACTCAGCGCTGGCAGCCTGGGCACCAGTAGGTGACGCGATTGTTCTCGCCCTGCCCGCGCCGACGGATCGATGTCCCGCAGCGTACGCAGGGCTGCCCTGCGCGCTTGTAGACAGAGCGCGGACGCGCGTGCGAGCCCTTACGCGCCGAGACCGGCATGTGCTCGCGGGCGAACCCCACCAGCTCGAGCGCCTCCTCGTCACGCACCTCGGCCAGCGCGCGCCATGGGTCGACGCCGGCGGCGAAGCAGCACTCGGACTTCCACACGTTGCCGATGCCTGCGACCACGCGCTGGTTGAGCAGCGCGTCGCCGATCGGCCGGTGGGGGTCGTCTCCACGCAGGCGCGTGAGAAAGGCATGCATGTCGAAGCTCTCGCCAAGCACGTCTTGGCCAAGTGAAGCGAGACGGGGATCGGAGCGTGTGCGCGCGTCGCTCATCAGCTCGAGCACCGGACCATCGAACTCGACCACCTCCCAGCCGCCAAAGCGAAGCACCAGCCATGCCCGGTGGTGGGCACGCCGCCAGCGCTCTCCTTGGCGATATATGCCCCAGGCTCCGGTCATGCGCAGGTGGGAGTGGACGGTAAGGCCGCCATCGAAGCGCAGGAAGAGGTGCTTGCCGTAGGCATCCACAGCGCGGATGGCGGATCCGGCCAGTCGTTGTGGCCAGCGCTCGAGGCGATGGCGGGGATGGGGCGTGAGAATCTCATCTGGCACCCGCGCCTCGAGCACCGCACGGATCCTGGCTGCCGCGTGGTGGATGGTGTCGCCCTCGGGCACCCACCCAAGATCGCACAGCGATACCCTCGCCCGGCGCATGAGCACGGAGCCCGAGCCACATCCCGCCGGCCGCTCGTCTCGAGTGCGCTCGTTTTCGCCGCAGGCAAAAAGAGCGACGGTGATCGGGGCCGGCTCCTTCGGAACGGCCCTGGCTCTGCTGCTTGTACGCGGTGGGCTGCGCACTACGCTGCAGACCCGCACTGCGGAGCAGGCGGCGCTGATCGACCAGGAGCACGAGAACCGCCAGTACTTGCCGGGCGTGGAGCTGCCGTCGCAACTGCGCATCGAGCCTGCCTCTGCGGGTGTGGCGCGAGCCGACTACGTGTTCCTGGCTGTGCCCTCCAGCAGGCTTGCTGGGGTGATCGAGAACCTGAGCGCCTCTGGTCTCGGCAAGCGCACGGCGATCGTGTCCGCCGCGAAGGGCCTCGTGCCGCCGCTCGGCACTCCACCGACTGTCGTCCTCAGCGCGGCATTTGGCCCCGAGCGGATCGCCTGCCTAGGCGGCCCGGCGCACGCGCAGGAGATGGTGCATGCGGGGGCTGCGCTGGTGGCGGCATGCGAAGAGGAGGAGCTGGCGCGCGCGCTTGCCCAGGTATTCACGCGCGCGGGCGTCGTGTGTGAGCTTTCGAATGACCCTGTGGGCGTGGAGCTGGCGGGTGCGGCGAAGAATGCCGCTGCGCTCGCCGCGGGCGCCACTGAGGCCCAGGGTCTGAACGCCGCCGGCGCTGCGGCAGGACACATCTTTGCGGAGGTGTGGCGCTACGCGGAGGGGTTGGGCGCTCGACCGGAGTCGATGATCGGCCTCGCCGGCGCGGGGGACCTGGTGGCGACGGCGCTGGCGCGCGAGAGCCGCAACCGCCGCGCCGGTGAGCTGCTCGCGGCTGGGCTACCGGCCGCGGAGATCCCCGCGCGGATCGGCCAGGCGGTTGAGGCCCTGGAGTCGGTGCCGTTGTTGGCACGCGCGCTCGACGCCGCCGGCGTCGGCGCACCCGTCACAAGCGCCCTCGGGCGGCTGATCTCGGGCGAGCTGCCGCTGGACGACTGGGTGGCGCTGGTACGCGCCACGGTGCCGCCGCCGGCGCTTTGGCGCAGGCGGGTGGGGCGACGCCGCGAGAGCTTCTGGCGGCGTTTGTGGCGGCGACGCCATACCGACGGCTCGTCCTGACGCACCGTAATTCACTTCCTGTGTCTCCCACTATTTGGTGAGCGCGGCTGCCGAACTTAGGATGAGAACATGGTTGGTGGAGCAGCGATCCCGTTACCCTCGCTGGAGAATCTCGACTGGTGTCGGCGCTTCGAGCAGCTGTTGTCGCTGCATCTGCCGGACCTGACCGGCAAGACGGTCCTCGATGTAAGCTCATTAGACGGGTATTTCTCTTTCGCGGCAGAGCGCTTCGGTGCGTCGCGTGTCGTCAACGTCGATATGTATGCATCGCATCGACCGGGTGGACGAGATAGATTCGAATCCACCAGGGATGCGCTGGCGTCGCGGGTGGAAGATCTGAATGTCGAGGTGCTTGACATCTCTGCGGATACAGTGGGGCACTTCGACGTCGTGCTGTTCCTCGGCGCCCTCAGTCACATGCGCGACCCACTACGCACACTGCAAAGGATGGCTAGTGTGACAAGGGAGCTGCTCGTGGTGGAGACGCTCGTGGACATGACCTTCGTCCACTCCCCGCAGGCGACGTTCTCTCCGTGGAAGATGCTCGGCGACGAAACGAGCTGGTGGGATCCGGATCCTGCTGCTGTGGTGGGCATGCTGCACAGCGTCGGCTTCGAGTTAGTCGTGTCCCATTACCCCAAGCTGCTTACTGCCACGAAACTGCTCGGACTCCCGATAAGGGCGAGAAGGGCCGCGGGCCTGCTGGCTTCGACACCCCCGGGATCGCGCACACGCCTAGCACGAGACATCGCCAGGGGCCTACTAACCCAGCGGCATCTTGTGACCCACAGCCGTCCCTGAGAAGGCCCCTTACGGCACGACCAATGGCCGGCGGCCGCGGCATGTCACCGACAAAAGCTCACGTGACGCTTGCGCGTAACCGCCGGCGCGGGGACGCATCAACGACCGTCCTCAGCCACGACATCGGCATCGCCTCGTAGGCGACTCTGTACAGCCAGTTCCTCAGCGAGGCGTCTTTGTACACCTCCTCCACCAAGCGCCCGAGCAGACGGCGGTCGTCTGACGAGGCGCCCGCGCCGATCCACTTTGCGTAGAGCATCACATATGGGGGAAACTCCGCGGCGACGACGCGGCGGATGTGACGGGCCTCGAAGCTGTCTGGCAGAAAGAAGGTATTGGCGAGGCGGTGGTAGCCGTCGATCGTTATCGCCATGCGGCGGATCAACCCGTTGTCCATGAACGAGTCGTTATCCGAGCGCTTCAGTAGGTAGGCGTCCGCCAGGTACTTGACGCGCAGACCGTCGGGGATCATGCGGAAGATGCGGGCAACGTGCGCCCAGCAGCTGCCGACGAAGCTCTCGTCGAGTGGTAGTGCGTCCCAGCGCGCCTTCTTGAACACCACGGACCCCAAGAAGCTGAAGAACGCCGTCGTGGTCTCGGCGTGGGCGAAGTAGATCCGGCGGTCATCCTCCCGGCCGAGATCGAAGGTAGTCTCTGAGGGAAGATCGAGGATGGGGTGGGCCTTGAGCGGTCGCATGTCGCACGTGCAGATCGTTAGCCCACAGAGATACACATCCAGTCCACTCTCGATTTGCTCGAGCATCTGTGAGATCGCATGGGGCTTCATCAGATCGTCGCTGCTGAACAGCCAGCAATATTCGCCGCGGGCCAGCTCGACTGTCCGCGCCATATCACGATCGATCCCACCCCGCTCGCTGCGTCGGTGGTAGCGCAGCCGTGGGAACCTGATCTGGAGCGCTTCGACGATCTCTTGCGTGTCATCGTTGGAGCCCCCATCGAGGATCACCACCTCAACCCCCGCTACGACCTGCGGCAGGATGCTCTCGAGCGTCTCCCCGATGAACTCCCCGAAATTGTAGGTGGGGATGCAGATCGAGAGTCTTATCGGGGGGTCTAAGTTACCGTCAACGGCCATGGCGGTCGCACCCTACATCCACTGCAGTTGCTCCTCAACGATTTTGCTGGACACCCAGCAAACGCCCTATTTGTAAGGGAAAAGTGGGAGACGAAATTGTCAAAACAGCAGCGCGTACAAAACTGCAACGCTCACTGCCGTACCCGGAGTATGGCTTTTGCGTCTATCGTTTCTGACTATTTGCCAAATGGCAGGCTTCACCTTAGGATCGGCCGATGAGCAACGTGCAGACGGCATTTTCACCTCCATTCGCAGGCATCAAGTGGTGGCACCAGATCGCCCTACCCGACGGCTCGGTCACACCGGGGCCAGACTGCTCGGCTGAAAAGCTCGAGTGGCTGCACCTGCCTGACCTGACGGGCAAGACGGTGCTGGATGTCGGCGCTTACGACGGCTTTTTCTCTTTCGCGGCAGAGCGATTGGGAGCGTCGAGGGTGGTTGCTGCGGACAGCTACGTGTGGCAGAGGCCGAACGGCAAAGACGGCTTCGAGTACGCGCGGCGCGCACTCGGGTCCAAAGTCGAGGACATCGAGATCGAGGTACTGGATATCTCACCTGAGACCGTCGGCCAGTTCGATGTGGTGCTGTTCTTGGGCGTTCTTTACCACATGCGTCATCCGCTGCTGTCGCTGGAGAAGATGGCAAGCGTCACCAAGGAGCGGCTGGTGGTGGAGACGCTCATCGACATCACCTTCCTGCGGTCTCCCGCTGCGGCGTTCTACCCATGGAAGATGCTCCGCGATGAGACCAATTGGTGGGGCCCCAACCGCGCTGCCCTGCTTAGCATGATTCAGAGCGTGGGCTTCCCGGAGGTGATTCCATATCCGGTAAAGCGGTTCAGTCGGTCACGCCTGCAAACCCTTCCGACTCACGTAAAGATGAACGCTGGGCTTGTGTCGACGGCACCATGGAGATCGCGTGTGCGCCTGGCAAAGGACTTCGCGCGAAGCGCCCTCACGCAGAATCGACTGGTGGCACATGGGGTCAGGAGTCCATCAGCGTGCTGACGACGGCTTCGTATACGCCCTTCCCATGCCCGGCCTCACATGCGCGGGCGTTGACATATGCGCCGAGGGACTGGCGGATCGAGGGGTCTCGCTCGATGGCGTTGGCGACGAGCCAGAAGGTGTCGACCTCGGCGGCGCACGCGAGGTCCTCGCGGGAGTCACCCACGGCGAACGTGTCCGCGCGCTCATAGCCACGCGCGCGGCGGTGAAAGGCCACCGCCGCAACCTTCGACGCGCCCGCCGGAACGAGGTGGTAACCGCGCACGTGGGGCAGCGCGGCGAGCGCCTCCGAGCGGCGGCTGACGACGCCGTTGTCCACCAGCCGCAGATCCTCGTGACCGTGCTCGGCGAGCAGGAGATCCACCTGGTCGGCGTCCACGAGACCGCGGAACAGGTGGGAGACTTCGCGGTTCAAATGCCAAGGCTCGTGGTACTCGAGCAGCCCCTCGTAGCGCTCGAGCAGCAATGCGGGCGCTCCCGAGCGCTCGATCTGTTCGGCGATGCTCAGCTCGCCCGGCAGCAGATCTCCGGTCAGCCAGTGCTCCTCGCCCTCCAGCACGACACAGGCACCAGCCTCGTAGATGTAGGAAGTCTGTCCGAACAGCCGTGCGTCCTCCATCACCTGCGCGCGGCGGCGACCGGACATCAACACTACCTCCACGCCCGCGCGCAGGCACGCCTGCACCGCGCGGACGCCGTCGATCGTGACGTTGCCATCGCCGTCGTGCAGCATCGACGCACCGCGCCCAAGTAGCGTGCTGTCGAGATCGAGGTAGAGGCAGCGCGCCGGCACGGCTAGCCCTCCACACCGCAGACGACCAACCGGCCGCCGTCGCTCCAGCCACTCGTCCTCCCCATCGAAGCGCTCACGCGACCGCCAAGCTGTTCAGCGGCGGGCGTTCGAGCGGCGCGCCGTCGACGCCGTCCAGGCCCCCGTCGTCCCGCAAACGCCCGTCCTGCTGCAGACGGCGGGCGACGGTGGCCAAGACCGTCTGGGCCATGGGCTCGAGCGCGGACAGGGGCTGGTGGCGGTTGTTGTGCTCCTCGAGGTCCACCTGGGCGATCCCATCCAGCCCAAGCTCTCGCCAAGCGTCGATCACCATCGCGATCTCCACTCCATATCCAGTCACAAACGGCAGACGTTCCAGCAGCTCGCGCCGCGCTGCCACCTCGCCGGCGAGCGGCTGGCGCACTCCTGCGAGCTCCGGGTAGAACAGCGCCAGCGCGGGACGAGCGGTCAGGCGGTTGACGCGGCCGCCCCCCTCGCTGTCCTCGCCGTGTGGCCGGCGGTAGAACGCCTTCACAAACGAAACCCCTGGCTCGCACACGAGTGGGCCGAGCAACCCGGTGGCGAAGTGCGCGGGGAAGCCTTCAGTGTCGGCGTCGAGGAAGCACACGAGCTCGCCGTCAAGCACAGACAGCACGCGCCACATCGCGTCGCCCTTGCCGAGCACAGGCCCATGGGCGGGCAGCAGCTCGGCCTCCTGATAGACGCTCGCGCCGGCGCGCTCGGCCACGGCAGCGGTGCCATCGGCAGAAGCGGCGTCGACGACCACGACCTCGTCGATGGCGCCCACCTCGCGCAGCTGCACGAGCGAGCGGACGATCTCGCCGACGGTTCCCGCACACTCGCGCGCAGGCAGGCACACGGACACCCGCCCCCGCCGCTCGGCGGCGATCCGCTCGGCCGGATACAGCGAATGGTGGAAGGTGCGGGCTTTGGCCCAAAGCTCTGCGGCGGTCTCAGACATGGCCTCTACTATCTCAAGTCCTTGGCTATCGACCGCAGAACAGAGCCGTGGAGCGCGCTGCTTGACGCAGGGCGTGAGGACGGACGGCTGGTGCGGGAAGCGAACGAAGGGCCGGGCCGGGCGAGCCTCGTGGACATCCCCCGGGAGCTTCACCCGGATGTGCTGAAGGCGCTGGCGGGGATGGGCATCGAGCGCCTCTACTCCCACCAGGTGCAGGCGCTGCACGCGGCAACTGAAGGGCCGACGATCGTGACGACTGGCACGGCGTCGGGCAAGTCGATGTGCTTCAACCTGCCGACGCTGCACATCCTGTGCGAGCAGGCGACAGCGCGGGCGATGTATCTGTATCCGACGAAGGCGCTGGCGCAGGACCAGGCACGGGCGCTTGCGGCGTTCGGGCTGACCAAGCGCGTACGCCCGGCGATCTATGACGGTGACACGCCGAAAGAGGCGCGCAGGCAGATTCGCAAGTCAGCGAACGTGGTGCTGACGAACCCGGACATGCTGCATATAGGCATCCTCCCCAACCATGCGGCGTGGGCGGAGCTGTTCTCGAACCTGGCGGTGGTGGTGGTGGACGAGGCGCACGTGTACCGCGGCGTGTTCGGCTCGCACGTGGGCAACGTGCTCAGGCGGCTGCGGCGGATAGCGTCGGCGTACGGCACGGAGCCGATCTTCCTGATGACGTCAGCGACGATCGCTAACCCAGTGGAGCTGGCAGAGCGGTTGACTGGCCTGGAGGACGTGCAGCTGATCAACGAAGATGGCTCACCGACGCCGCATAGGAGGATCGCTGTGTGGAACCCACCGCTGACAGACGAAGCAAGCGGTGCGCGCCGCTCGGCGCTGGGCGAGGCTGCGGAGCTGCTCACGCGACTGGCGCGTGACGGCGCGCGGACGATCTGCTTCATGAAGTCGCGCAAGGGCGTTGAGGTGCTGAGCCGTCTGGTGAAGGACGACCTGAAGACGACAGACCCGGAGTTGGCGGATCAGGTGGAGCCCTACCGCGCGGGCTACACCCCGCAGCAGCGCCGCGAGCTCGAGCAGCGCCTGGTGCGCGGCGAGCTGCGCACGGTGATCACCACGGATGCGCTCGAGCTGGGGATCGACATCGGCGAGCTGGATGCGGCAGTGGTGGTGACGTTCCCTGGCACGGTGGCGTCGCTGCGCCAGATGTGGGGTCGCGCGGGCAGGCGCGGACGGGGCCTTGCGGTATACGTGGCTGGCGAGGACGCGCTCGACCAGTTCTTCTGCCGCCACCCGGAGGACTTCTTGGAACGCGCGGTGGAGGCGGCGATCCTCGACCACGAGAGCCCGCTGATCTACCGCCAGCACCTGCTGTGCGCAGCTCACGAGGGTCCGCTTTCGCCCAGCGACGCGGAGTTCATGGGTCCGCGCTGGGAGGCTCACGCGGAAGTGCTGCAGAGTGCGGGCCAGTTGCGCCAGCGCACGGGCACGGTCGCGCACGACACGTATGTGCCGCGCCAGCCGGGCGGCTATCCGGCGGCGGATGTGTCGCTGCGTTCGGCCTCGCCTGACAGCTTTGCGATCGTGGATGTGTCCTCGGGCGAGCTGCTCGGCTCAACTGAGGCGGCGCGCGCCCACGCGACGGTGCACGAGGGCGCCATCTATCTGCACCAGGGGCGCTCGTATGAGGTGGCGGAGCTCGACCTGGAGCGAAAGCGCGCGCTCGTGTCGCCGTTTGCGGGCGACTGGTACACGCAGCCGAAGACCGACACGGACACGGAGATAGTGCGTCTGCTCGACCGCCGCGAGACGCTCGGCGTGACGCTGTCGTTCGGCGAGGTTTCCGTGACGGACACGGTGCTCGCCTACCAGCGCAGGCGTCTGCAGGATCACGCGGCGGTGGACATCGTGGCGCTTGATCTCCCCCCGACGAGCTTCCCCACCCGGGCGTTGTGGTTTGAGCTGCCCACCGACCTTTCGAGTGAGCTTTCAAACAAAGATTCAGAGGAGTTCGGGCTGGCCGCGACAGTGCCGATGGAGATCCTGTTGGGTGCGCTGCACGCGACCGAGCATGCTCAGATTGCGGTGCTGCCGTTGATTGCGATGTGCGACCGCTGGGACATCGGCGGCCTGTCGACGAACTTCCACCCGCAGACGGGCGTGCCGACGATCTTCATCTACGACGGCCACCCTGGCGGCATCGGCATCACGCGCACTGCGTTCCAACGCTTCGAGGAGCTGTGCTCGGACGCTTTGCGGCTGATCGCGGAGTGCCCATGTACAAGCGGCTGCCCGTCGTGCGTGCAGTCGCCGAAGTGCGGCAACCTCAACGAACCGCTGCACAAGGCGGGAGCGAAGGCGCTGCTGGAGCGTCTGCTCGCGAACGCAGCCGAGCCGGCCGTTGGAGCGCCGCTCTGATCGTGCTGGCAGGTTGTTGAAGCGCACAGGCGAATGTTCAGCGTGATGACCAAACCCGTATGCGCACTCACGGTCGCACTCGTGCTCGCGTTCGCTGCCCTCGCGACGGGGTATGCGACCGCGGCGCAAGCGCCGGCGAGCAAGCCGGTGATCTTCGAAGGCCCGGGCGGGCGGGTGCCGCTGACGAGCTGGACGCTGCGCCGTGACCCCGCCAACCGTGGTCTCGCGCTGGGCTACTCCCGCGGGAAGTTCTCAGGCGGCGTGGTGAGCGTGCCGAACGTGGTCAACACGGTCCCGTACACGGGCCACGCGGGGGCGGCCAACTACGAAGGCTCGATCGCGTGGTACCGCACGAGCTTCCAGGCGGCAAAGGCGGGCGTATACGCGTTGAGCTTCCAGTCGGCCAACTACCTGGCGACGGTGTGGGTGGACGGCCGCAAGCTCGGCTCCCACCACGGCTCCTACCTGCCGTTCGAAGAGCGGGCAAAGCTCACCGCTGGCACGCACGCGGTGGTGGTGCGGGTCGACTGGGAGGACCCGGCGCAGCAGGCGCGGGAAGGCTTTCATCGCACGTGGTTCAACTGGGGTGGCCTGGACGGCGAGGTGGACGTACGTGCGGTCGGCGAAAGCGAACTGTCTGAGCCGACCGTGCAGACGACGCTCACGCCGGACTCGCCTCAGGCAACCCAGGCATTGGTGAAGGTCGGCGTGCAGGTCACCAACTTCGGGCCGGCCCGCACGCTCACGCCGGAAGGCTTGCTGACGCACGGCGCGCAGACGATCCGCGTGAGCTTCCCGCCGGTGACGCTGGGCCACGACCAGAGCGCAACGGACACGACGACCGCCACCATCCCCCAACCTGCGCTGTGGTCGCCTACGAGCCCCAACCTGTACCAGCTGTCACTGGCGATCGGCAGCGCAACGAACTACTCGGCGCGGATTGGGCTGCGTCAGTTGACGTGGCACGGCGGCCACGTGTACCTCAACGGCACACCGCTGAGCCTGCATGGAGCGTCGGTCCAGGAGGACGCGAAAGGGCACGGCGACGCGCTGTCGCCGTCCGACGATGACTTGCTGATCACCGAGCTAAAGCAGATCGGCGCGAACGTGGTGCGCTCGCAGCACCCGCTTGACCCGGCGCTGCTGGAACGGCTGGACGAAGCGGGGATTCTCGTGTGGCAGGGCGTGGGCCCGGTGGAAGGCGCGGCCAACTGGTACTCGACGACACCGCGGCTGTTGGCGGAAGCGGAGCAGCAGGCGAAGACGGCGGTGCTGGCGGCGGAGCTTCACCCGTCGATCTTTGCGTGGAACCTGGTGGATGAGATCGCGCTCAACGGCCGCGACAGCCAGGAGGTCTCCTACGTGCGCACGCTCACCCGCTGGATCCACCAGCACGACCCAACACGGATGGTGGCGGTGGACGTGTGGGGCGATCACCCGCCGACGCACGCGGGCCCGCTTTACTCGGAAGTGGACGCGGTCGCAGAGACGGATTACTCGGGTTGGTATGACTACCCGCAGGACAGCCCTGCGCAGGTGGAGGCGAAGATGCGTAAACGCCTGGAAGCGATGGAACAGACGTTTGCGGGCAAGGTGTTGGTGGTGAGCGAGTTCGGCGCCGAATCGAACGGCCTGAACCCGCATGGCGCCCCGGGCAGCTATGCCTACCAGGCGAAGCTGCTGGCGGAGCACATCGACGTGTATGAGGCGGATCCGCACCTGACGGCGATGATGGTGTGGGTACTGCGCGACTACCCGCTCACGCCGACGTTCGAGGGTGGCTCGATCAAACAGGTGCTGCCGAAGCTGAAACTGATCGAAGGCCTCAACCAGAAGGGCCTCTTCACCTACGCCGGGCAGCCGAAGCCTGGCGTGGTGAGCACGGTGGCGCGGCTGTTCAGCCAGTTGCCACGAGAATGATCAGCAGCGGTTACCGGCGGGCGTGAGTCGGAGACACCTGGACTGCCTAAACTGCAGTGCCAGTCAGCTGTGCTGACCGGGGGTTCGGTCTGGCAAACCACCGTCGCTACAGTCCGGCACCGTGCCGACACCGACTGCGTGCCGCGTTTGCGATGGCAAGCTCGAGCTCCTCCAACGCGGCAACGACCCGGAATACCAGCCCTCTGACTTCAGCCCGAGCTGTCACCGGGCCGGGATGAACGGCGATTTCTACCGGTGCAGGGACTGCGGCACCGTGCACCAACTGTCACTTCCACGTGGCAGCGATTTGCACGACCTCTATCGAGACATGTGCGACGATGGCTTCCTCCACGAGGAGGAGGGCCGCAGGCGCCAAGCACGCAGGCTTCTGGACCTTCTTGCGGCTCACGTGCCGCAGGGACGATTGCTCGAGGTGGGTTGCGGCTATGGCCTGCTACTCGACGAGGCGCGACAGCGAGGCTATGACGTGGAGGGGGTTGAGCTGTCGCGAGACGCGGTGATCTACGCGCGGGACGAGCTGGGCCTGTCCATCCAAGAGATGGCCGTTGAAGACCCAGGCCTGGAGGATGCGCTGGAAAGTGAGCGCTACGACGCGGTCTTGGCGATCGACGTGCTCGAGCATTGTGACGATCCGGTGATGGCGCTTGACCGCATGTGCACATTGCTGGCCCCCGGCGGAGCGCTGCTGATCGTGACCTCCGATCCCTCCTCGCTGGTGGCTCGCGTGCTGGGTAAGCGATGGTGGTGCTATGAGCCGGCACACGTTTGTCTGAT
>JBEKAM010000046.1:0-19159 GCA_050015915.1 Solirubrobacteraceae bacterium | reverse complement strand
GCGAATACGTGGCAGCGTTCCAGGCAAGGGGCTCGCACCGGGTATACACGTACGCCACTTCGTCTGGGGTGCCACACGAAACAGGCCTCGAAGTCGAAAGCGGGACCAGCCCCAGTATCGCGACCGTTGAGGCCGAATATCTAATCGCGTTCCAAGCGGCCGGGTCGCGTCGCCTTTATACCTACAGCTCCTCCGGTATCCCCTTCGAAACAGGCCTGGAAATCGAAAGCGGCACCGGCCCGAGCATCGCCGGCTGACTAGCTAGGGGGTCGCGTCATTGCCCTGCTCGAGCGGCTCACGTACGCTTTCCGAGGACAGCGTCATACACATCCCTGAGCCAGCGCTTGGTCGACTCAGGAAAGTAGCGACCGCCGCTGGTCGCTAAGCGGGTAACCATCTGTTTGCGCCTACGGTCCCACAGCTGACGCTTCTTTGCGCGCTCGAACCTCTTGATCTCCTGAGGCTTGATCAGCCCACCGTCAGATGAGTGGGCATACCACTCATTGACACCCGTTCGCTTGAAGTGGACGTAGCCGTGTTCGGTCATGTAGCGGGCAACCCCCGCGTCGCCCGCTACCGAATTGTCCTCGACGATCACAACTCGCGGTCGGTAAGAACCAACGTCGAAGCCTTCAAGTACAGAAAGCTCGTGTCCCTCGACATCAATCGTCACAAAGTCGAGTGCGGTGAAACCCGCCTCTTCGAGCAGGCTGTCGAGCGTGGCTGTACGAACAGATATCTCTCTGATTGTTCCGCCCGCACGACGAATCCACTCGACCCTCTCAGGCGTCAGATCCAGACCTGACACGGCCTCCACGCCCTCGGCGACGATGAACTTCGCCTCGCCCTCACGGGAGCTGGCTGCGCAATTGACGACCTTACACGTACGATGCGTGCGGATCTCCTCCACGAGCGCCGGGATCGGCTCGACCAGCAGGCATTGCCAGCCGCGCCGCTCGAACAGGTAGCTCGCACTTCCGGTGATGCCATCGTTGGCGCCGACCTCCACACAGCAGCCTCCGACGCGCTCACCGAAGATCTCGGCGAGGATGAGGTCCTCCGCGAACTGGGCGTGCGACTCTAGCTCGCTCAACCCCACCTCGATGCTCATGCAGCCCGCCGACGCTTGAACAGCGCCTCACGAATCTCAGCGGGGATGATCCCGAGCGCCAGCAGCGCCCCAGCGTACAGCCCCACTCCGAGCACCGCCGCGACGACGGACGGGAGCGCGAGCACGCTCGCCAGCGCGCCGGCTGCCAGCGCCGCGACGGCGGCCCTCAACAGGAAGCGAACATCGAGGCGCAGCTCTGGTCGCCCGTGGGTGAGGGCACGCTCGTAGCTGAGGCCGAGCGTCAGCTCCGCGGCCACGAGCGCGATCGCAGCTCCTTTCGCCCCGTATGCGCTGATCAGTGGCACTCCGCAAGCCAGCACCACGGTGAGTGCGATCGCATTGCAGATGAGCATCGCGCGCAGACGGTCGAGCGAGAGCAGCGCGTACCCCCGAGCACCAATCACGAACGTGCCGAGCAGCGCCACAGCCAGGATGCGCAGGACTTCAACCGAGTGCCCATAGCCAGATCCAGCTATGACTTCGATGGCAAAAGCGGCGCCTAGGAATAGCGCTAGCGCCAAGCCACAGCCGGCGAGGGCCATCGTCTCCACAAGCCTGCGGCTGGCGTAGCTGAAGCGCTCGGCGTCATCGCGCGCCGCACGAGCGAGGAGCGGCAGCGCCGAGGAGACGAGCAGCGGCGGTAGCGTTGTAAACGACATCAGGACACGGAACGAGACGCCGAAGTACCCCGTCTGCGTGGAGCTGGACAGCAGCGAAACCATGATCTGCGCGATCTGGAAGTACACGACCGATAGCACCACCGCGGCGGAGAAGGGCAGGATGCGCCCGACCATCCGCTTCCACTGCTGGCCCTCGAGTGCGGGGGTCAGACGCGAGTCGTGGCCACCGATCACCATCGTGGCCGCCAGGACCGGGATGACGACCGGCAGTTGCAGCGCGAAGAATGGGAGCAGCCCCGCACCGGCCACGGCGAGCAGCACGGCCTCAATCGCCATCCCGACCTGGATCGCGAGCTGCAGGCCCGCCACCGACCCGAACCGCAGACGAACCTGGAGCGGGATCGAGCAGCCATCCTGGAGGACCAGGAAGACCATGCCGCAGCCAGCGATGACCGTGCCGAGCACCATCACATCCGGGTAGCCAACCAATAGGCCAAAGAGAACAGCGACCACGAGGCCGCTGAGCGCCAGCACGAGGCGGATGCCGAGCAGGTTGCGCAGGAAGCGTCGCCCGTCGGCTCGCGGGCCGGTGGAGTATTCGCGCACGGCAAAGCCCGAGAGTCCGAGATCGCTGACGGTCGCGACGATCGTGACGAGCGCCGTGACGGTCAAGAAGTGGCCGGTGTCGATCACACCGAGGTGACGGATGACAACTGCGCTCGACGCAACCGTGGCCAACGTGCCGAGCAGGTAGCCGCCGAGACGCAGCACGCTCCCGCGGATGACACTCGGGCCGGCCTCGACGGTATCGAGGATGTCGACAGGCACGTCCTCCAGCGAGCCGGCCAGCGCCGGATCGCCTCCGGCTGGGAGCGTCGATACCATCCGCGGACAGGATATTGGACCGTCGGCGTCTCGCTGTCGCGTGAAAGCCGTCAAGCGGAGGCTCCTCGGGGCCGCCTAACTCCCCGAAATGCACATCGCGCTCGTCCACCATCACGTCGGCGGCAAGGCCGGCGGCGGTGGCGGCGTGAGACTCATGCTCGAGCTCGGCACCGGGCTGGTCACGCGCGGGCACCGCGTCACGATCGCGTGCCACGACTTCCTACCCGACAGCGAGTTCGCCTATGCATCCGATCAGCTGGAGATCCGATCGGTCAGGCGCGGCATCTCCGAGATGCCCGCTGGGCAACTGGCGCTCGCCCGCCACTTCTGGCTTGAAATGCCGAAGGTCGCCCGGCTCGTGCCATCCGACGCAGATGTGGTGAACGCCCACGAGTGGCTGGCGCTGCATCCGGGGCGCATCGCCGCCGGACGCCTATCGGTCCCGCTCGTGTGGACTCGCAACGACGAATCTCTGTGGGAGCGAGCGATCGTGCCGGAGATGACGATCACCGGCACTCGCTCGCCGCTGCGCCGGGTGGTCCAGGGCGCGCTCACCTGGCCCGATCTGCTCGACGCCCGCTGCGCCAGCGCGATCGCGGTGCTGAGCGCGCAACAGGTCGAGATGGTCCGCCGCAGCTACCACCGGGACGCTCTGATCGTGCCCGTCGGACCCCCCGCTCACTTCTTCGAGCCGCCAGATCGAGTGGCGGCGCGGGCTCGGCTGGGCATCCCTGACGACGTCTTCCTGGTTGTCGGGTCGGGCATCCTCGTCGAGCACAGGCGCTTCGAGGATCTGATCGACGCGATGGCGCTGCTGAGCGACGATCCCTCGATCCATGCGTTGATCACCGGCTCCGACCATGTCGACCCCGCCTACGCGGACGGGCTCGACGCCCAGATCGCCGCCCGCAGGTTGGGTGCCACGGTGACGCTCCCGCGACGCTCGTTGTCCGACGCCGAGCTGAAGGACACCTATGCCGCCGCCGACGTGTTCGTGATCCTTAGCCAGCGCTACGCGTGGGGGCTCGCACCACTCGAGGCGATCGCCTCGGGAACGCCCGTGATCCTCACCCCGGGGGCGGGCGTGTATGACGTGCTTGCGGGGCAACCCGGTGTGCAGGTGGTCCCAGCGCAGGACCCGCCGGCGACGGCCGATGCTATCCGCCGCTGGCGCTCAGGCGACGGGCGCGAGGGACTCGAGTCAACGCGTGCGTGGCTGCGCGAGGATTACGCGCTCGACGCCTACGTGGCGCGGATGGAGCAGATCTACACGGAAGTGGTGGCTGCGAGGCGCTGAGAGCGCCTCATGGGGGAAGGCTCAGCGCCCGCGGACCGACTGCACGGCTGCACCTTCGAGCACTGCCAGCGTGCATTCGGCAAACCGCGCCCAGGTGAACTGAAGCGAGCGCTCGATCGCGAGAGCACCGAGCTCGGAGCGACGCTCCGGTGAGTTCAGCAGTCGTTTGAGCCCTGCGGCGATGCTCGCGACATCGGTCGGGTCGGCGTACTCGACCGCGTCTCCGCCAACCTCCGGCAACGAGGATACGTTCGACGTGAGCACCGCCGCGCCCGCGGCCATCGCCTCGAGCACCGGCAGCCCGAAACCCTCCGCGAGCGACGGATAGCAGAAGACCGCACAGCGGCGATAGAGCTCGGCGAGGGCCGCATCTGAGACGTGGCCGAGCATCCTCGCCCGATCGTCGAGAGACCGCAGCGAGTCGAGCGTCTCGCCGGTCTGCCAGCCGAGCGCCCCGACCACGACGAGCGGATGGAGCGACTGCGTCGCCGCGTCGAGCTCGCGATAGGCGGCGACCAGTCGCGGCAGGTTCTTACGCGGCTCGAGCGTACCGACAGCCAGCACGAAGCCCGGCTCGGGAAGCGGCTCGTTGGGCACTGTCTCGGCGAGCGCAGGCGAGGTCCCGAGCAGCGCGACGGTCGTCCGCGTGGCGGCGGCAGGGAAACGTGCCGCCAGGGCATCCGCGGTCGCCTGCGAGATCGCGATGACCGCCGCAGCGCGTCGTACGCAGGCACCGAGCGTGAGGCGCTCGATCACCGCCGAGCGACGATTTGGCAGCATCGCTGGTTCGAATGTCACGAGGTCGTAGACAATCGCTACAACCGGCATACGGGTGAACAGCGGCGTGAGATACGAGTTACTCGACAGGAACACGTCGCACTCGCGCTGCGCGGCACGAGCGGTGCGCACATGCCAAAGGGGATCGCGCGCGGCGATCTCCCGCCACTGAAAACGCGCGTCGAGCTGCTCATCCCAGCGCGTCCGTGCATAGCAACGATAGTTGTGCCCGTCCTCGCTGGCAGCAAGTGCCCTCAACAGCTCGCGCACTACCCGACCGCGCCCAGCCGGCACCTCGGCCGCGGCGCGCGCGTCGATGCCGATCGTCAGAGGGCGCGCCGAACCAGTCCCTGATGGAGCGTGCGTCCCGTGGTGGGCAGTGTGGCTCACTACAAGGCGTCAGCGTATTGAAAGGTCTCGATCTGACCCAGCGTCACCGCGCGCATGTCAGCACCGGCGCGCAGTTGCGTGTACCAATCGACCGTCGCCTGTAGCGCGTCATCCAGCCCGAGTAGTGGACGCCAGCCCAGCCGCGCATGGGCGCGCGAGGAGTCGAGCTTGAGATAGCGCGCCTCGTGGGGATGAGGGCCATCGTCGGTAACCGAATCAAGCCCGCCCGGCCACAGCTCACCCACACGTTGCACGATCCAGCCGACCGCGCGCGCGTCATCCTCTGCGGGCCCGAAGTTCCAGCCGCGAGCGTGCTCGGGTGCCTGCCACAGCGCCTGTGCGAGCACCAGGTAGCCGCTCAGCGGGTTCAGCACATGCTGCCATGGGCGGATCGAGCCGGGGTTGCGGACGGGTACCTGCTCCCCCGCCAGCGCCGCGCGCATGATGTCGGGTAGCAGCCGGTCCTCACCCCAATCGCCACCACCGATCACGTTGCCCGCGCGCGCCGACGCAAGGCGTGTTCCCGACTCGCCGGAGAAAAACGAGCGTCGGAACGAATCGCTCACCAGCTCCGCACAGCCCTTGGAGCTCGAGTACGGGTCGTGGCCGCCCATCGGCTCATCCTCCGCATAACCCTGCTCCCGCTCACGGTTCTCGTAGCACTTGTCCGAGGTGACGTTCACAACAACATGCACCCGCTCGCCATACAAGCGCACAGCGTCGAGCACGTTGACAGTGCCCATCACGTTCGTCGCGTACGTCTCCTGAGGTTCGCTGAACGAGCGACGCACGAGCGACTGCGCCGCCATGTGAATCACGATCTCAGGCGCCGCCTGCTCGAGTGCAGCAGCAAACGCGTCGTGGTCGCGCACATCGCCAAAGACGCTCTGCATGTTCTCCCCGACCCTTGCCAGCTCATACAACGACGGCTGCGTCGGCGGATCCAGCGCGCAACCGGTCACGCTCGCGCCAAGTGACTGCAGCCACAGCGCCATCCACGAGCCCTTAAAGCCCGTGTGGCCCGTGAGCAGCACGCGACGTTCACGCCAGAAACCCTCGTCGAGCATGGCGCGCAGGGTAGTCGACCACCCCAACGCGGACAGTGCCCTACGTGCAGCGGAGGGTTCTGAGGCCGAGCCGAGCGCGCTCAGCGTTCCACCGGCTGCGATGTGCCCAGCACCTGTCCGCCAGCGCCCAGCGCCTGTACGACGTAGTCGGGATCCGTGGTGATCACCGGGATCGACGTCTGGAAGCCTGTCGCGGGGACGGTCGCGATCGGCGTCAGTTCCGTGGTGCCCGGCCCGGCGAGCACCCTCCATTCGCTCACGTCCGTCGCGCCGTTCCAGCTCGCATAAACGGTCGCTGATTCACCGGTGATTGCCGTCACTCCCACCGAAGGCGCAGCCGCTGGCTGTCCGGTCCAAGGGAAGCGATACGCGCGATAGGACTGCCCGGGAGAGGGGAAGCGCGCTTCGAACAGGATCTGCCCGGCGGGATTGAATTCGGTCAGATACGGCTCTTCGCCCCAGCCCACGAACGAGTTGCCGTCCGCCAGCACCTGGTCGTTTCCCTGGCTACCCGTGAGCAGCGGCGGCGTGCGCACGTAGCGACCGATGAGTTCCACCGAGCGGTGAGCCCAGTTGATGCGCTCGCGGATCGCGCGCGACTGCGAGTGCTCCTTTGGAGTGGCGCCGTCATCGAAGATCGTCAGCGTGTGGTCAGGCTGCCAGCGCACATCGTGCTGCCATGCAAAGCCAGTGCCGGCGCCCATCTTGAAGCTCGGGTGCCTGCCACCCAGGCGCCACATCACAGCGCCGCTCGAGTGGTTGATCTCATACGCCGCCCACATGTTGCGCGAGGAGATGACGAAGTTGCCATCGCCCCACGGGTCCACCGACACCGAGTTCATGTGGAAGAAATCCCATGGCTGAGCAGCGGAGCTCGACGGCGTGGAATAGGAATCGCTCAGCGACACGTGGCCGTATGCGTGCCACTCGAACATCACGAGGCCAGTCTTGATGTCGATCTCCTGCAGGATCGCGTCCTGCAAGATGCCGTTGCTCGAGCCGCCCTCCGCCGACAGGTTGGCGTCGACGAGCGAGTAGGCAGTGATGAACGCGGCGCCCTGCGGCGTGATCTGCAGTTCGTGCAGGTCCGCCTGATAGCCGTTGCCCGCGGACACCGTCGCGACCGGCGTGTACGCGCTGCTGTAGATCTCGTCTTGCCCGAAGCCCACCCCCAGGCTTTGTGGAACCTCGCCCTGCCACCACGTCAGCACCGGCTGCCCGTCGTAGCTCTGCACCTGCAGGTCCGCGTCGATATCCCCCGCCGGCGCCTGGTGAAACCAGATCAGCCCACCCTGGCCGCTCGCGATCATCGCGCCCGACTGCCCATAGCCATGCGTGGGCGTGAGGAACAGATCGCCCGGCGTCGCCTGCGGCGAGTCAGAGCTGACAAAAAGAGCTGGCGGCTTCAGTCCTGGCTGGGAGACGAAACTCTGCACAAGGCCTTGCTTACTGAGTTCGATCGGCTTACCAGCAATAATCCGGTAGTCGGGGAGGCGCGCGACGGTGAACGTCGTGCTCACCCGCTCGGGGTGGTGCTCGGGGCCCACAATCGCAGTCGCGGTCACGCGCTCGCCCTGCGTGAACGGGTGCGACGGCAGGAAGCTCGCCCCGGGACTGCTGGCGTAGGACTCGAGCTTGCCGCTATGGCGCCCGCTGTGCGAGCCCACCACAGAGACATGCGCAATCTCGTCCGCGGGCACGCCAAGGAAGCTGATCTGCGTCTGCGGCGAGGCATCCGGCGTGCCGTTCAACGGCGACAGCGCCACCGCAGACGCGGTCTCAGCCGTCGCCCCACACACTGCCGCCATGAGCACCAGCGCGAGTATCAATCCAAGCACGACACCGCGGGTATGAACGAGTACTCCAGGCCACGGGCGAACCGCACCACCCGGCGCCGCCGGTCCCATCGTTGCCCTCATCCCTCCGCCTTTCGATGTGGAGCCGTCGACACAGCGTGTAACACGCCCGTGAAGACTATGTAGCCGCGTGTGCGGATCTACTCACGTAAGAATTCCATCAGCAACGCTAGCCCCAAGACTCGGGCACACCGAGTACGGGCCGCCCGGTGTGGAATCATGCGCCCCGTGGCGCTTGCTACGGAGGAGGAGCTACCCACCAATCGCGGGCGCACCGTTAATGTAGGCCGGTGGCCTGTACGGCTGTTGGCCGGTGCGGCTGGGCTGAACATCATCGTCCTGCTCGTGCAGCTCCGGGGCTTCATTGACGGCCTCTACCGCAACCCGGACATCGCGTTCTCAGAGGTACTGGCAGCCCTCAGCGGGAGCGCCGGGCCGGGGCGCGTAGTCGTCTTGGGCAGCCACCCCTACTACGAGGCGTGGTGGCTTGAAAAGGCGACCGCGGGGCTTCCCCACCACTGGCAGATATGGGAGGGGATCCCGTTCGTGATCGCCTTCCTGGGGATAGCGCTGATGGCGTGGACGGCGTGGCGCGTGCTCGGTGCGTTCGCGGCACTCCTGACCACAACCGTGATGGTCGCGCTAGGCGACGATATGCGCCTAATCCTATTTTCCTCGGACGCGCACGGTTATGTCGTCGCGCACGGGGCACTCGTCGCCGCAGCGATCGTGTTCCTGGCGGAGCGGGCCATCCGGGGACGGCTGTCATGGTCACTGCTAGCGGGCGCAGGCATCGCGCTCACGCTCCTCAACGCCGTCGCGGCGACCGATCCACTCTTCGAGTTCGCCTTCTTGCCCAGCCTCGCGGTCGCGGGCTGCGTGGCCTGGTGGCGCCACCCCGGCTACACGCAAAGGCAGCTGGCGGTCTTCTGCGTGGCAGTGTGCGTCGCCTCGATCCTGGGCGCCCAGCTGCTCGACGGCCTGATGCGCTCCGAACACGTGATCGCGTCCCCGTTCCCCATCACATTTGTCACGTCCACCGCGATCTTCGCGAAACTCCAAACCACCATCGTGTCGCTCGCCAGCCTCGGCGGGGGTGACTTCTTTGGTCGGCCGGCAGCCGAGACCTCGCTGCTGGTCTTCACCATCGCCGTACTCGCGATGGTGGGCCTGCTCGCCGTGCTGGGACTCGCGTGGCACTACGCCAAGTCGCTTGACCAGCGAAGCAGCAGAATGACGAACCCCCAGGACATCTACATCGTCTTTTGGGTAGGCGTAATCGTCCTGTCACTCGCAGCTTACCTCCTCACGAGCGTAGGGACTGAAGGAGCCGATCGCTACCTACCAGGAGCCTACGCAGGGAGCGCTGCCCTGCTGCCAGTCCTGGCCGGTCGACGCGTCCTCCAGCGCGCCCTCCTGGCGGGCGCAGTGACGCTGTTCGCCATTCTGATCGCCACCAACCACCTGATCGAAGGCCCACCTGTCGGAACCGGCCCCTCGCGGAGCGAGGCGTACCAGATGCTTAATTTCGTGCGAGCAGAGCGCGCAGACCACGGATATTCGACCTATGAAGTCGCGCCCGTCGCCACGTGGCAGACACGCGCGCTGCTCAAGGTCTATCCGATATTCGTGTGCGGTGGGACAGTTTTCCCCGGCGCTCTTAGCGAAATAAACACGTGGTATCGACCGAAAGCCAACACGCGTACCTTCATCATCACCCAGTCAGGATCGCCTTTCGCAAACAATCCACCCCAATTCGGCGCGCCCCTGGCCGGAGAGTCGTTTGGAACATACAGCGTCTACGTATACGGACACGACGTGGCGGCGAACCTTGGCGGGACATGCTGAAGTCGCCCCACGCGCCCCGCGTGCGGTTGGCTTTGTTCGCCCACCTCGCTGTCGTTGTGGGCGGTCGGCGCGCTCGTGACCGGATCGGGCACACGCCACGCACCAGGCCCTGTCGCCGTTTGCGCTGCGCCAGTCGGCGACACGCGAGATCGCCGCATCACCGCCCTGCGTAGCGGCCCACGGCGCCGCTGCTTTGGCCCATCTGTTCAGGCCGTATTGCCGCCTGCCCCGCAGTGCGATTGCTGCCGCTGCCCGCGAAGTCGACGCCGCACTGCGGGCGCTCGCGCTCCACGGCGGGGACGAAAAGACGCAGATCCGCCAGGCTTGTCCCAGCCATTTCCAGTCAATATGTGGCGCCAGGTGTTGCGCCAAGATCTTGTGCCGATGCGCTATCCAAGGGCCGGGCGTCACGCCTCGGTCACGCTGCAAGCGACCGACGTTTGGGTTTGCTGGCCCGCCAGGGCTGTAACTCGCGGGCCTTCCATGCAAAGACCGTTCAGGACCTGGTATTCGCCGGGCTGCACAATGAAGTCGAATGGCTGGCCCGGCGCGAGAGTCTGGCTTTCTAGGACCTGGCCGGTGGCTGTCTCAAGGACGACCGTGACGCCACCCGATCTTTCTGGACAGGACCCGGAGCCTGGTTGAGGCGCTGGCCCACCGCCAGGATCGTTGGCGTAGCCTGTGATCGTTGTCTGTCCCTCTATCGGGGTCGGAAGCGGCGTGTTCGAGGGGCAGACCGGCGTGGGAGTCGGGGCCGTCGTTCCCGGCGGGGCCGGCGTAGGGGCAGAGGTCATGGCGGGAGCCGGTTTGGAGGCCACTCGGGTCGCGGACTGGGTCGGCTTACGCTTGTTTGAGCGTCGGCATATGCGCCTGTGATGCTTGTTGCGATAGCAGTGCTCCGTCTTATGCCTGCCGCGCGGATGCTCGGCGCCTTGGGCGACCGAAGCGACTCCGAGGATCAGGGCCAGGCAGATCGCAGCGGCTATCTTCGCGGTTCGCATCCTCATCATCCCGTAGAGCGAGGCGCTGGACAGTGAAACATTAGCACGCCCAGCGCCCCATTCTAGATCAGCCAGTCCGTACTATCCCAATTGCCGTACCGACCCGAGCGTCGCGAGATCGGGCTCGGTCCCGCCGAGACTGACGGCATCGACAGTTCCGGTGTGCGCATCGATAACGACGCTCAACACATGTCCGCTTGGTGGGCTTTCAGACGCTGGGCGAGGAGCGCTACCCAGCACGAAGCTGCCGTCCATCGTGATCACGTCGGTGCTGCTTTGCTCCCACGCGGCGATCCCCACCGATGTTTCTTGTGGCCCCTTTACTCCCGGGGCTGCAACAGCGAGCGCCGAGTTCAACGACGTGCCCATCACCGAACGAACCCGTTCTGGTGTCGAGTCGCCGGCGTCGTCTGCCGCGATTTCCGTCGCCACGCCTTCGACATCGCCGAGCGAGAGTGTGGCACTGGCGCTTGATGGGGCCGAGTACCCGGCCATCAGACCAGGCGCCGTGGGTTTCGGGGCACCGAACGCAGCGAGCGTTTCTTCTGTCGTTTTCCCAGCCGCTACCTGCGTCGGAGCACTCGCAACATCGTTACTGAATTCCGCGGCAGATGAGCATTCGGGCCAGTCCAGCCAAGCGGGTGCCTCGACGGTGATCGCGCCATTACCCTGACCCAGCGCATTCAGCTCGCCACAGACACCCCATGAGCCGGCAGGCGGCCAAGGATCGCCCGCTTCGTCTATGTACCTCAAGTGAGCGCCGGTCCACTGCGTTACTGAGCCCGCGGAGTTCTTGGCGTAGCCGATCACCTGCCCCGTGTTAGTGGCGTAGGCGCCTCGTTCGGGGTCGTTGTTCGCGGCGTACTCGAGACCATCCTGAAGGTAGCTCGCGTACTGTTGAAGCCCTGGAAAGCAGAACGCATCAGTGCCGTCGATGGTCGCGCACCAGCTGCCCGAGTTCTCGGTGTAGGTGGTGGCGTCCCACCATTCGGTCCCAGGAGCCTGAGTCGGGTAGTCCACCTCATTGTAGTTCTTCGCGTTCTCTTTCGGGTATGACCACGACTGGTCGGCCTCATAGAAGACCGGTGAGCTCACGAATTTTTTGTCCCAGATGTAGCCGGTTGTATCGCCCACCTCGATCCACTCATTAATCCCGTCGTGTGGAGGGAAGGCCGACCACTCCTCGTCTTGCTCCCGCGGTTTATAATAGGTACCGTCGTATTCCGTGCCTGCAGCTTCCGGCACTTCCGCTCGGCTGGTGTGAGCATCAATCAATGTTTCGGCTATCGAGACATTTGGCCATTCGGCGAGCGCGTAACAGTGCGTTTCTGCCGGGTCCCCGTGAAAGCAGGCTGCTGCTGGGGAAGCCATAAGCAGGCTGCTGCCCACTACCACTACAAAAGAGACGGCAACCCTGGTGAAGTGACTCGTCAAGGATCGTCTTGCAAACGTCCGCATAAAGCCCCCTTTCGGATATCGGACTCGGAAATCCCGGCCCGCCACACCGAGGCGCGCCCCACGAGCCGATTCAATTTAGTGCTCTGATTCCGGTGATGGGAGAGATTAACGGAGGCCCCACGCGAAGGTCAACGTGCAAGTTTGTAGCTGATAGCAGAGGCGACCACCGGCCCACAAAACACAAACAGAGGAGGACCGCCGATTGCTGCCCAGACCTACAAGCCCTCAAGAGAAGTCGCCGCCGGAACTCCAAGTGCGTCAGCCAACACCAGCAAAGTCGAGACTCGCGGCTCATGATGGCCGCTCTCGATGCGAGAAATTACCGACCTCGACAGCAAGGACCGAGTTGCTAGAACCTCTTGCGAATAGCCCTTCGCTTCGCGAAGAGTCTTGACGATTGTCCCGATTCGCGACCGTATTTCGCGGGCATGCTCAGCAGTCGGCACCGGAGTGTGCACGGCCTGTGCGGCGGGATACTCGAAGCTAGAGCTAGGAGCCGCGCCTATCACACCGTCACCATGCCGAGCGCGAACAGATGTCGCGCACATGGCGAGGCCGATATCACGTCGCCGTCGGGTGTAAGACCTCAAGCTCGGCATGAGGCAGGACGTATGGCCTGTCGTGGCTGACCAGCTTGAGAGTGAAGCCTTGCTGGACCGAGCACTGCGTTCGAGCCATCACACCCAGCTCTCCGTCCGAGCCAAGCGCGAACTCGGGACCATCAAATGATTACGCTTTAGACCACTATTCGTTAGCGTTTTGGACCAGCTTTCAACGCTCGAACACACCCACGACCGGGGATGCCCCGGTCGCGAACGGATAGTCCGCCTCTGCTTCGCACAGCACGCGGAATTGGTAGCTCGCCGGACCGGGGAACTTGAAGCGATAACTCGCGTGGTAGCGCCCGCGCGAGTCCGTACGGATGACGTCGAACTCCAGCCACCCGCCACCCGGCGAGCGCGCCTCCAGCACGAGCAGCTTGCCGCCGCTCGGGATCGGCCCACCACGCAGACGACCGGAGAAGTACACGCTGCGGCCCACGCTGGCGGTGCGCGGCGCAATGCTCAGCGTCACCCCCGCCCGCACGCTCAGCGTCAGCGTCTTCGTCACAACCGGCGCCATGCCCACACGGTTGCTGTACGTCACGCGCAGCGTGCTCGAGGACGCACCCGCGGGCAGTCGCATGCTGAAGCGCCCGCCTGCACCGGTGAGCGGGCTCGCCATCGCCGCCGCACGCGCCCCTGAATATGCGGGCGTCGCCAGCACGCCAACGCGCGCCCCTTCGATCGGCACGCCACCAACGCCGGTCAGCCGGCCCACGATCGTCTGCAGATGGCCGTAGCTGCTCGTCAGCTGCTTACCCTTGGCGCCCTTCCAGGCCACCGCCAGCGTCGCGTGCGCCGACGCGTTCGTCCCGTTCGGCGCACCCACATCCGGCACCTGGCCCCCCGGCTGGTCGCCTGGCTGCTGCGAGTTCTCAACAGAGATGTTCCTGTCGAGCACCGTCGCCGCGTTGCCCGCTGCGTCAATCACGCTCACCACCAGATGGTGCGTGCCGTTGGCGATCCGCGTCGTTTCAAGCCCCACATCCGCGTTCACCGACGCAGGGCACGGCTGCACGTAAAGGAACGCCGGCAGCCCGTCCGTGGTCTCACCCACGTCCCTGCAGCGCCCGCCGTCTTCATCCACCACCGTTCTCTGCACCACCTGCCCATCCACGCTGAACACCGCCTCGTACACGCCCGAGCCGGGATCGCTCGCGCTGAACGCCACGTTGCTCGTGCCGCTCACCGTCGAAGCGCTAGCCAGTTCGCCACTCACGTTCGACGCCGTCGGACCCGCTTCCTGTTCCAGGATCAGGTCGGCTGCGTACACGTACACGACTGCTGCGTAGCCGTTTGGGTCGCCGAAATGACCCGCACATTGTCCATTAGCCTCAGCTGCGGAACATGCCACGTTGACGTCCAAATCAACGCCAAGATTCGCCACTGGGACGACAACGCGGTTGGCGTCAGACATCGGTTCGCCGAGCATGCCCACACCGTGGCATCCCAGCGTATACAGGCAGGGTTCGAATACGTCCGTGGCGATAGGACCGTCCATCCAGATCTGGTATGTCGTTTCTTCCCCCGCCATGCCATGGAGATAACCGGCGCGCCACAGCGTGGCACCAGCAAGCCTGTCCCACAGCGGCGTTTCGAACGACCACTCCGCATAGTCGGTATTCCCGAAATGGGAGGTCTGATCCCCGAGCGCCGCTATTAGAGCCCCACCCTGAGCGCAGGTTTCAACGGCATAGTCGTCCGCCTCTCCGCTCACAGCGACAGCACCGCTCCACCCATCCGCCGGAGCGATTTCCCCTGACGGGGTCCGGCACGAGTACACGTGGTATTGGCCAGCGAGCGCGCTAGCAACACTCGCCCCGGCCACCACAGCGCCAGCCGTCACGAGCGCCATCAACACAGCCAGCGCTCGCGCCGTACGCAACATCCGTGTCGATATCCGTTCGAACAGAGACAACATCCCTACCTCATGTCGCTCTGGGGCCCACCTTGGCCCCCCTCCCAAAATTGTTTCACTTTGCGGAGCTTCAGACGGACAACGTGACCGGCAGTCGCGCCAGGCCGTAGATGCCGGTGATGCTCTCCAGCTCCGGCTCGCCGTCCAGCTCCAGGCTGCGCACCCGCTGTGCCAGGAACTGCAGCGCCTCGCCCAGCTCCGCCCGAGCGAGGTTGGCACCCACGCAGAAGTGCACGCCCGCGCCGAACGTCAGCTCCCGCGCGCGGCCGCGCGACGCTGCGATGTCGAAGCGATCGGGCCCGCCCACGCCCCGTTCATCCTCGCCCAGGTCGCGGTTGGCCGTGAACGCGCACACCATCACGATCGTTCCCTCCGGGAAGACCACATCGCGGAACACCACCTCCTCCGTGGTGATTCGCGCTGTGAACGGCGTGATCGGCTCGTAGCGCAGCGCCTCGTCCACCGCCGCCTGCGCCAGCGTCGGGTCCTCCACCAGCAGCGCCCACTGCTCGGGGTGTTCCGCCAGCAGCCTCACCGCATGCGCGAGCTGGCTCTGTGTCGTATCCACGCCGCCTGCAAGCACGTTGAACACCAGGTTGATGCACTCCACGTCCGACAGCCGCTCCGGCTCGTGTGCCGCGTCCGCGGCCGCGATCAGCGTCGAGATCAAATCATCGCCCGGATCGTCCCTGCGTTTCCCAAGCAGGTCTTCCGCGTACGCGTAGAACTCCTCGACTGCCTGCTCGATCTGCTCGCGCTCGCTCGCCATGCTCGCCGCGTCGAACTGCCGCTGGATCCAGTTCGACCAGTGGTGCAGCTTCGGTGCGTCTGCCAGCGGCGCACCCATCACCGTCGCGATCGTCAGCGACGGGTATGGCTTCGCGAACGCCTCCACGAACTCGCAGCCCACAGCCGACGCTGACGGCGAAGCGGCAACCGCATCCTCCAACAGCCCCTCCAGGAAGCCCCGCATTGCCGGGCGGTAGCGCTCCACCGCCCGGGGTGACAGCGCCGGGTTGACCAGGCTGCGCAAGCGCGAGTGGTCAGGGCCGTTCACGTGCAGGATGTTGCGCCTCATCTGCTCGTACAGCGGCCCCTCGCTCACTCCGAAGATCTCAGCGATCTTCATCCCCGGGAACGTCGCCGCTCGCGAGCGCAAGAAGAACTCCCCCGCCTCGCGATCCAACACCATGTAGCCGAACGGCCCCTGCGCCAGCCAGCCCTCGCCGCGCAACTCGTCCATCGCGGCGTGGAAGCGTTCCCCGCGCATCGATGGGTCGGTGTAGTCAAACGCGGGGAGCTCCAGCTCGCTGACGAGCGCCATTAGCGTGGGCGCGCGGGGGCGATGGACTCGGCTGGTCTATTTCTTCTTCGGGCTCACCGCCTGCTTCAGAGACGCACCCGCGGAGAACTTCGGCGCCTTCGAGGCTTTGATTTTGACGCGCTCACCCGTGCGCGGGTTGACGCCCTGGCGAGCAGCCCGTTTGACCACGGAGAACTTGCCAAAGCCCGTGATGCTCACCTCGTCGCCTTTTTTCAGCGTCTTCGTGACGGTGTCCAGCAGTGAGTCAACCGCGCGAGCCGAGTCTGCTTTCGTCAGACCGCTATCTGCCGCGATCGCCTCAATCAGTTGCGACTTGTTCATGTGGCATTCCTTTCACGTAGATCTGCCAGGAGTTGTGCCCGGCTAAGTGCCCAGCGAGCGCGCAGGGTACCGCGCCAGCTTCTTACCTGGGTTGAGAAGGCCCTTGGGGTCAAAAACACGCTTAATCTCTTCATGCATGTCAAGCGCCCGCTCGTCCCATTGCCTGGACAGGCGCCCGCGCTTCAGCCACCCTACGCCATGCTCCCCTGCAACCGAGCCGCCCAGCTCCACGACCAGTTCGAACAGCTGCTCGCCCACCGCCTGCGCAGCGTCCAGCTCTGCCTCATTCGACCGGTCGACCAGCACCGTCGCGTGCACGTTGCCCTCGCCGCCATGGCCCCAGGCGCACGAGCGCATGCCGTGGGCAGCTGCGATCCGCTCGAAGCGCTCGAGTCCCTCCTCCAGGCGCTCTAGCGGGAACACCACGTCCTCGCTCACCTTGCCACCGCGCGCCGCCGTCACCGCCGGGTTCGTACCGTCGCGCCAGCGCCACAGTTCTTTCGCGTCTCGCGGCTCCTCGATCGCCACGGCCTCCCCTTCCAGCAGCTCCATCAGCGCGTCTCGCTGCGCCTGCGCCTCCGCGCGCGAGCCGTCCACCTCGCAGATCACCGCGAAGCCCGCGCCCGCCGGCACCTCGCCTGGATAGGCGCCCGCTGTGATGCTCAGCGTCTCGCCATCCATGAAATCCAGCACCGACGGCCGCATTCCCGCCGCCAGCACCGTGCGCATCGCCGCGCAGCCCTGCTCGCGTGTGGATAGGAACACCACCAGCGCAATCGCCGCCTCCGGCGCCGGCAGCAGCCGCAGCCGCACTGCCGTGATCACACCCAGTGTGCCCTCAGATCCCACCAGCAAGCTCTTCAGGTCATAGCCCGCTACGTCCTTCGCAGCCCAGCCACCCAGCTGCACCAGCTCCCCTGGTGCCAGCACCGCCTCCACACCCGCAACCCAATTCCCCGTCACCCCGTACTTGAGCGCGTGCGGCCCACCCGCGTTGGTCGCCACGTTGCCGCCGATCTGCGACTGCTCCGCCGCCCCCGGATCTGGCGCGAACATCAGCCCGTTCTCGCGCGCCAGGCGCTGCACGTCGCGCGTGCCCACGCCCGCCTCCGGCAGCATCCGCCATAGCTCCGGCTCGAGCTCCCGCACCCGCCGCAAGCGCTCCAGGGACAGCACCACGCCGCCCTGTACTGCGACCGCACCGCCCAGCACGCCCGTGCCACCGCCACGCGGCACGATCGGCACGTCGTGCTCGTAGCACCACGCCACCACCGCCGCCACCTCCTCAGCGCTACCCGGCAGCGCCACCGCGTCTGCATGGCCGTCCACGCCCCTGCGGTTGGAGCTGTCGGCGTTGTAGGGGGACTGCTTTGGCGGAGCTTCCAGGATGTGCTCTGCGCCGATCAGGCGGCCGAGCTCTTTGAGCTCCTTGTGCATGGCGGCACTCACGCTAGCGGTCGGCGCTCCCATATGGGGCCACGGCTTTATCAGCATCTATTGGGCAGCCCGAATAACCGCCCATACTCAGTCGGCGCACATATATCTGCATTTATTCGAGCCCACCAATAAGTGCAGATAAGCGCGACGGGACGCGGCGGGTAGCATTGGACCCCTCATGGCAATAAGCACCAGGCCACCCGGTGAGGGGAACACGGAGGGTGGCGCGCCCGGAGACGCTTCCAACAACGCACCCGGCGACGCCAATGGCTTTCGCACGCTCTCCGACGAACCCATCCGCGAGCTCTACACCGCCGCTGATCTGCCTGATGGCGTCGGCACGCCCGATGACCCGATAGGCCTGCCCGGCGAGTACCCGTTCACGCGCGGCATCCACCCCACGATGTATCGCGGGCGACTATGGACGATGCGCCAGTTCGCCGGCTTCGGCACGAGCGAGGAGACCAACGAGCGCTTCCGCTACCTGCTCGATCACGGCCAGACGGGGCTGTCGACCGCCTTTGACATGCCGTCGCTGATGGGTCACGACTCAGACTCGCCACGCTCGCTCGGCGAGGTGGGGCGCGAGGGCGTGGCGGTCGACACGCTCAACGACATGCAAACGCTGTTCTCGGGCATCGACCTCGGCGAGGTGTCCGTGTCGATGACCATCAATGCCCCGGCGGCGATCATGCTCGCCTTCTACGTCGCCTCGGCCGAATCTGACCCGCGCCATCCGACGCCCCCCGAGCGCCTCTCCGGCACGATCCAAGCGGACATCCTCAAGGAGTACATCGCGCAAAAGGAGTGGTGCTTCCCGATCGATCCCGCCATGCGTCTGTGCGGCGACATGATCGAGTGGTGCACACAGCGCATGCCTCGCTGGCACCCGATCTCGATCTCTGGCTACCACATCCGAGAGGCCGGCTCGACCGCCCAGCAGGAGCTCGCGTTCACGCTCAAGGACGGCCTCACCTACGTCGAGCAGGCGGTGCAGCGCGGTCTCGACGTGGATGACTTCGCGCCGCGGCTGTCGTTCTTCTTCAACGCCCAGATCGACTTCTTTGAGGAGATCGCCAAGTACCGCGCCGCTAGGCGAATCTGGGCGAGGGAGATGCGCGAGACCTTCGGCGCCAAGAACCCACGCTCGTGGCAGATGCGCTTTCACACGCAGACCGCGGGGGTGTCGCTCACCGCGCAGCAGCCGCTGAACAACATCGTGCGCACCACGATCGAGGCTCTCGCTG
>JBEKAM010000045.1:0-19334 GCA_050015915.1 Solirubrobacteraceae bacterium | reverse complement strand
GATGGCATAGCAGTGGCTGCCCCAGTCAGCCAGAGCGCTGGCGTGCTGGCGATCACTGAGTGCAGCCAGGCGGCACATACCCATCCCTAGGACCACGGCCACCACGAGGGCCATTGCGATCAAGACGAAGAGCACGATCGCCTAAGGCTAGGTCATTCAGATCGCGCCCGCGCCGTGCCATCGAGGCCGCCCGAGCGGCCTCGACACCACAGGCAAGCGCGCCCAGTCCAGCCGGGCTCGGACATTAGCCAAAAGCGGGCTGAATAGGACATGTGTTGACGATCGATGCTGCAGGGCGAAGCATCACTTCGCCCACGCCGAGACACTCGTCGTGCTCGATCGCGAACACGCCTGTGCATGCTCGAAGGCGATACCGGCTCGATGACGGCTGTAAGCGACAAGCGGACGGCCCCGGAGACCCGGTCACGGGCGGCTCGCACCGAGCAGAAGCGGCACGCTGAGGAGCAGAGCCGTGGTCGTGACAAGCACGGTAAGCACCACAAGCGCCGGCGCAAGCACCACAAGCCATCTGCGCACCGCACCGTTCGGCCACGGGGCACCCTGGGTGTGCCGCTGCCGCTACCCCCGGTCTCGCCACCGGCGCCGTCGTCGGCCCCGGTCCCGTCGGTGGGCTCTCCGCCCATCACGCTCGCACAGGCGCAGCGCCTGCTCTGGCGTGCAGGCTTTGGCCCGGCCCCCGGGCAGGCCGAGGCGCTTGTGGGACAGCCTCTGGAAGATGTCGTCTTCAGCCTCACCCGCCCGTCGGGAGCGGCGACGCTCACGGGCCCGGAACCTGTCAACGAAGAAGGCGAACCGCTGGAACCGGACACCGCCTGGGGCGATGACCACTGCTGGTGGCTTGACCGGATGGTCCGCTCCGACCAGCAGTTGGTGGAGCGAATGACATTGATCTTCCACGACTGGTTCGCGACCTCCAACAACCAGGTCGACAGCCAGCCGCTGATGCTGGAACAAAACGAACTGCTGCGCTCGATGGTGCTGGGCAACTTCAACGAGCTGTTCCTCGCCGTGACTACCAATCCGGCGATGCTGCTGTTCCTCAACGGAACGTCCAACAACAAGTGGGATCCCAACGAGAACTACGCGCGGGAGATGATGGAGCTGTTCTCACTAGGCGCCGATCGTGGCGCGTACACCGAGGACGACGTCAAAGAAATGGCCCGCGCGCTGACAGGCTGGCGCAACGACTGGTCTGAACAGCTCGGCAGCTACAACTTCCGCTTCGACGCCAGCTATCACGATGCTGGCAAGAAGACGGTGTTCGAACAGGCCGGCAAGTGGAACTACGAAGACGCCGTGCGGCTGTGTGTGACCCACCCGCTGCATCCGTCGTTCTTCGTAACCAAGCTGTGGGGCTACTTCATCCCAACCGCACCATCGGAAGCGACGCTGGCATCGCTGCAGGGCCTGTACACGAGCTCGGGCTACAGCATTCGCGCGGTGGTGGAGGCGATCCTCCAGCACCCCGACTTCTACGAAGGTGCGGCGATGGTTACGCCGCCGGTGGTCTACAACGCAGGGCTGCTGCGCTCGATCGCGCGGCCGATTGACACGACCGCGTGGGCATGGCTTTCGTCGAACGCGGGCCAGCAGCTGTTCTACCCGCCGAATGTGTCGGGCTGGGACTTCAGCCGCTGGCTGGATACCTCGACGGCGAGGGCGCGGTGGGAAATGGCGAGCTATGTGACGTCGAAGACCTACCCCAACCCGTGGCCGTCGAAAGGCGAACCGGAATACAGCACCACCGAGGATCCTGCCGAAGCGCTCACCAGCGCACTCGCATACTGGGCCAACCCGTCGCTATCGGCCGAATCGGAGCAGTGCATCGCGGCGTTCGCGCAGTCGTGCCTGAAGGAACCACTCGCCAAGTGGGAGCGCAGCCCCTACCGGGCCATGCGACAGAACGCACTGCGCATGCTGATCGCGACCTCGCCGGACATGCAGGTGAGCTGACGTGCAAATGCCGGCGACATCCGGGGAACAGGAGAGCTGACCATGGCCAAGAGCTGCTCGTGTGATGACTTCACCCGCTCCCAGCTGCTGCGGCGCGGCGCGGCAATCGCGGGGAAGGGACTGCCGAGCATCGAGCCGGGCATGCCGGTGCCGGCGGGCACAGGGCTCGACCGCCGCACATTTCTGCTGCGCTCGGCGGGCGCGGCGCTTGCGGTGTATGGCGGGTCGATGCTCAGCCCACGGCACTTCGAAGAGGGCATCGCGCAGGCCTCGGCGGCGTCTGCCAACGAGCCGGTGCTGGTGTCGATCTTCATGGAAGGCGGCTGGGATGCGCTGTCGGTGCTGGCGCCGGTGCGGGAAGCGAAGTACAAAGAACTGCGTCCGGTGCTCGGCCTGACAGAAGGATCGGGCAAAGTGTTCACGGAGGACGAAAACCTGATGTGGCACCCCGCGGCTGCAGGCTTGGCGGAACTGCATGAAGAGGGCAAGGTGAGTGTCTTCCCGGCGATCGGCTACGAGCCCTCGGAAGAGAGCCACTTCACGAGCCGCCACTACTGGGAGGTTGGCCAGCTCGACGCTAACGCTCGCTCAGGCTGGATGGGTCGCTACCTCGATCTGGTTGGTGACGCGAACAACCCGCTGCAGGGACTGTCGCTGGACTACTCGCTGGCACCGGCGCTCGCGACGGAGACGATGCCGGTGGCAGCGGTCTCCTCTCCGGCTGACTACACGATGTGGGCGTATGGCCTGGGTGAACCGCTGACGGCACCGGCGTTCGAGACGTTCGGTGAGCTGGGAGCACTGTCGGCACCATCGCCGGCGTACGCGCAGGCGCGCAACGCGTCCTACGACACGAGCCTAGTGCTGGAAGAGATGGCGAGCTTCGTCAAGTCGGAGAAAGAATCGGGCGACCACTCAACAGTGACGTACCCGGCAGGTGAATTCGCGGAACGGCTGGCGTCGCTGGCGGCGATGCTGCACACGGGCATGCCGATCAAATGCGTGTCGCTGAACGCGGTGGGCTCATATGACACGCACGCGAGCGAGGTGGACACGCTGAGCACGAACCTCGAACAGACGATCCCCGCGCTGGTGGCCTTCCAGCGCGACTTGGAAGCGCGCGGTCTCGATCAGCGGGTGTTGATCCAGCTGTGGTCGGAGTTCGGCAGGCGGCCGAAAGAAAACGGCTCCGGTACCGATCACGGCGCGGGCGGCTTGGCGTTCCTGATCGGCACGCGGGCGGCTGGGAAAATGGTGGGCGAGTTTCCTGGCCTGACGAATCTGGACGAAAACGAAAACGTGATCAGGACTTCGGACTACCGCGGGATGTACTGCTCGCTGCTGGAACAGTGGTTTCAGACTGAAGCGGGACTGGTGATCCCGGAAGCGGCGTCATTCGAACGGCCCGTGCTGGTGGCGTGAGAGCTTGCAGCTGGCATCACCGCAGGAGCGCTCGAGCCGACCGGCGGAGACGGTCTCGATCAGCCCGGCGATCCAGCACGTGGGGCATCCGCGGAGCGCGACCATCGCTGGGGCGATCAGCAGCAGGGAGGCGGGGCCGACGCTCGTAGTCAGTGCGAGCGCAGAGCCGATCAGCCCGAAGCCGACGACGCCGCGTGCGAGGTGGCGTGCGAGGGCGCTGCCGGGAGGCGCAACCTGATCGCTGCCGAGCATCGCTTCGTCATTGCTGAGCATCGCCGACACCTCCGTAGCTGGCTGTGGCCTCGCTGCTGTGGGCTGGCGCTGTGAGCCGCTGGCGGAGCGCTTCGCGTCCCCGATGTAGGCGTGACTTCATTGCCGCCTTACTGAGACCAAGAGCGTCGGCAGTCGCTGCCCCTGACAGGCCTTGGATGTCGCGTAGGACGAGCACCGCCCGCTGCTCGAGTGGCAGGGTGGAGATGCACTCGACGATCCGCTCGAGCTCCATCCGGGCAAGGGCGGCGTCTTCTGCGGACGGCTCGAAGGTGATCGAGGCGGTGGGTCTGCGGAGAGTGATCCGGGATCGGCGGATGCACTCGTTCCGGACGATCTGAAACACCCACGAGGCAAGGGCGGCGCTGGCACGGAGGGTGCCGATCCTCCGGTAGAGGACGATCAGCGCCTCCTGGGCGGCGTCCTCGGCGTCCTCGGGTGTGGAGCAGAGCGTGCGGGCAAAACGCCGCACGTGCACGTGGGAGCCGGAGAGCAGCGTGGCGATCGCGCGGGAATCACCCTGTTGGGCGGCGCTGATGACCTGGTGGGTGGGCCATGAGGACGTTCGTGTGTCAGTCACGAGAGCGGATCCTCCCAATGAACAGGAGGCAGCCGCAGATGACGACGGCGGCTGCGATTAGGTAGATGGCGAGGGTCATGGTGGCCTTCCGTTGGAGTGAAGCGCGGTGGTCGAGCGAGGTTCGTGTGGATAAGAGGAGTGTGGGCGCTGAAAGGATTCCGTTGCGGAAGCGGGGCGGTAAGACGCTAGTCTGCTGGCCGACTCACGGACCGTTTGGGACCATTCCTCGGATGGGGCAAGCCAAAGGTGCTGGAAATGACGGTGATGCCCAGGCTGCGATCTTGCGCAGGGTGCGGGCGATTCCCCCTGGGTTCGTCCGTACCTACGGCGATGTGTCGCCAGGGGCTCCGCGCCTCGCGGGGCTTGTGTTAAGCCAGGCTGGCGCGGGCGAGGTGCCGTGGCACCGGGTCGTGCGCGCGGATGGCTCGCTCGCCAAGGGCGTCAGCCAGCGGCGGCTACTCGAGGATGAGGGGGTGCCGTTCCGGGGGGAGCGGGTGGTGCTGTCGCGGGCTCGGCTGGATGATCTTGATGCGGGGTGACTGGCGGCATCGAGAGGCCGCGCTTCCGCTTGCGCGATCACCAGGTTTGGTTCGCAGTACTTGACCGTAGCGGGTTCGGCAGGACAGGTTCAGCTCCGGAGGATCTAACGGCTCGTCGGCGACCGTGCAGCATGCACAATTTCGTCGATGAACTCGTTAGCCCACACGACAGCGGCATCAACACCTTCCAAGACATCGAGACCGTCGGCCGCCTCGGCGTAGATTGTGTCCCATCTCTCGTAGGCCACTACGGTAGGCGGCCACGGCGCCGTGCGTCGCGACGCAAAGAGACGGTCTGCGATCTCGTTCGTCACGGCCAGATCAAAGGCCTCCTCCTGGTGGAGAATCTGGAGGTCCACGAGGTCATGTGCCCGCTCGTTGCCAGCGGTCTTGGGATTCACGGCCGTGCAAGCGTGAAGCTTCTGCGCGATCTGGTGCTCCACGGCCAAGAGCGGAAGGGGTTGTGGTCGCGGCAGACCAATCTCTTCGAACATCTCGACAATGTCGGTGGCGAGGCGCTCGTCCGCATCTATCGTGCTTCCGACCTCGTCGCGGCCAAGCTCGAACCTAACCTTAAGCCAGTGCCGCTCCTTGTATGCGAGGCGAACATCGAACGGCTGCATGATGTAGTCGCCGGGGACGTTGTCCGGGTGAGGTGGGTCAAGTCTCTGCAGTGTTCCGGTGAAGCCGCACCAGCCCTCCGCCAGCTGGTCGTCAAGCTGATTCAGGTAATCATCAAGAGTCAAAGTCGCTGCGCGCGCGGCGTCGAGGTCCGGTGTGAAGCGGCTGGCGCCCTCGCCGACGCGGATTTTCATCGCGGTTCCGCCCTTAATCACTCCCGCCGGCAGCATCTGGCCCACCACCGTGTTGGCGATGGCTCTTTGCACGCGCTGCTCAGTGCGTTCCCGGCTCTTGGCGAAGTTTCGGATGCGGGCCGCAAGCGACCTGAGGTTTGGTGGTGGTTCGCGCATCTAGCTGGCAGACTCGCTGAGCTCCTCCAAGATTTGCGTGGCTTCCTTACGCCTCAGAAGCCCAGCGCGGATCGCTTCATGCGCGGCCTCGATGAGACGGTCCTTCATCACGGTGCCCTTGCAGTCGCGTAGAGCCCTGGCGATTGTCGCGGCCGGGATGCCCTCGTACCGAGTGCGTTCCGACTCGGGAACGTTGGTTCGGACCACCTCGATGAACTCGGGGAGCTTGCGTCCAACGCGATCGTGCGCGGCTACGCGAACCCGGCGAGGATTCACGAGTGCAAGGTCGTGAAGGGCCAGAACGGCATCGCCTGTCAGATGGGCGTCGTGCCCGACACGCAGCACGGCCTCCATGAACTGCTCCTTGCCGGTATGGGGCACATCCTCGAAGCGGTAGAGACCGTAAGCCAGATGTTCGAGGCCGCCGCGATGAGCGAGCTTCCGCAGCTCGACAGCTGGCACATCCAACTCGTCGGCGTCACGCGTCGTGATGTAGCCATACTGGTCCAAGGCGCGCTCGCGCAATGAACGCCGGTATGTCGTAGCGAGAGGCATTGGCAAGATCCTATCAAAACCGTACCGAAAACGGTACGGTTTTCGTAGCCAGACCAGGCTCTCATCGCTCCCCGTGGCGCGCAGGCACACCTGTGCGGGCCCGCCCCGTTCATGGACGTGCGACTGCGCGCTCCTGGCTCAGCCCTCCAGCCGGCGTTTCGCCTTCTGGACCGATGGCACAGCGTTCTTGGCGGCGGTGAGCACGCGTGCTTTGACGTCGACGCTGGCTTTCTTCGCGGCGACCGTAATCTCCTCGCCTGTGGCGGGGTTTCTGCCTTTGCGTGCCTTCTGCGCGGGCTTCAAGCGCACGTTGAGCTGGACGAGCCCGCCGATCTTCACGCGTTCGGCGTTACCGATCTCGCCGAGAACGATCTCCTCGAGCGCCGTGAGCGCCGCCTTTGCGTCGGCTTTGCTCAAGCCGGCGCGATCGGCGACCTCGGTAGCGAGCTGTGTTTGGGTTAGCACCGAATCTCCTCAAAGTTGTGGATTAGACAAGCGGCGAAAGTAAACCCGACCAAGCGGACGCCAGCCCAGCAAGCGCGTCAGCGAGCTTTTGCGGCTGAACTTCAACCGTTGACGGTTCGTGCCGATATTGGTTGGGTGATTCGAGCGGTCGCCAACGATCGTCAAGCGCTCGGTCGCATGATCTCCCCCGTGGCAACCCGGTGGCGCGCGGCTAGCTGGGGCGTTCTCGTCGTGGCTTTGGCGACCTTTGTTTCGGTCCCGTCGGCCGCCGGCGCGAGGACAAGGGTGCATGGTGCTGTATGGCAGGCCGGCGCTCACATAGCGGTGGTCGGTGGGCAGACCGCGGAACCCGGCACGTTCCCGTGGATGGCCTACGTCCTCGACGTTCGGGGCAATGACGCAGGGCAGTGCTCCGGGACGGTGGTGGCGCCGAACCTGGTTTTGACGGCAGGGCATTGCGCCGAGAACGTGCAGACCGGGGTCCCCAACGAAGCGTCGGGCTATCAGGTGGTTACCGGCAACGTGGACTGGGACGCGCCTGAAACGGAAAGGCAGGTGTCGGGCGTCACTAGGGTGATCGTGTGTCCCTGCTTTGACCGTCGCACCGACGTTGGCGATGTCGCGCTGCTGCAGCTATCCACCCCAACCAGTGCGCCGGTGATCACGCTCGCATCGAGCCCGAGTGGCGGTAAGAAGGCGCTCCTGGCCGGATGGGGTGAGACGTTTTACAACCAGCAGGCCCTGGGCGAACGCTTGCAGTGGGCGCCGACGGTCGTGCAGCACCCGGAACGCTGCGAACACGAAGCGCCTCCGTTCAGTCCGGCGAGTGAGATCTGCGTGATGGATACACCCAGCCGGCAAACGGGCGCGTGCAAGGGGGACAGCGGCGGCCCGTTGCTGCTACCGGAACCATCGGCGGTTGGGGGGATGGTTCAGGTTGGTGTCGCCGATCATGTGTATGGCGAATGCGCCACCACCAGGCCATCAGTATTTACGAGCGTCGACGCGATCTCCGCGTGGGTGAGGGACTGGTCGCAGGCGCTCGCAAGCGTCCCTCCCGGCTCGACAATCCTGCCGGCCGACACGGTCCCCGCGCCCACGCTGCCCGGCATCGCCAGCAGCCGGTCGCTGACCCTGGCAAGCAATGCCATCTCACTCGAGCTCGGCTGCGACGACGAAGGGGGAGCCTGCACGGGCGACGTCGAGGCGACGATCAGGGTGCGAGAAAGGCTGGTCGTGCGACGCGACGACACACGGAGCGTGTTGTACGACCGGACCCGTACAGTGCGTCTCACCTCCGTCGGCTTCGCGATCGCACCTGGCTATAGCACCGCCGTCCACGTGGCCCTCTCTCCGAAGAACCGAGCACTGCTGTCGAGCCTCGGCAACGTGCCGCTCGACGTGACGCTTACGGGCCGAGGATTCAGTTCCCATGTCGTGACGCTTGAGCCCGCCCAGCGGTCCACATAAACGCGCCCAAACCAAAAAAACAGGCGAAACTGTTCGGCGCGCAAACCAAGTGCTGACGGCGCCACCGCCGGTTGGAATGGGCTGACGGTGCTTACTTTTTCCAGGGATTGACAAGGCGGATGCCGAGACCATCGAAGTGGCGCACGGTGCGTGTGGCGAGAGTCGCCTTGCGGCTACTCGCAACGCCGGCGATCTGAACGTCGCGGATCTCCACGCTACGGCCAGCACGCTGTTGTGATGCTGCGATCGTGCCGGCGGCGTCAGCGGCCGCGCGGTCAAAGAGCTGTACGCGGCCGTCGAGATCCTCGGCTAGAAGCCTGTCGAACTGCTGCTCCAACTGGCTGCGGCGACGGCCCTTCGCGAGCAGCTCCAACCCCATCCGCACCTCGAAGACGGTAATAGCAGTCGTCCAGACCGACTCCGAGGGCTGCTCGTCCAGCCACGCCACTACGGTCTGGTCGGGTTCACGCTGCATCAACGCCGAGAGCACATTGGTGTCCAGCAAGATCAAGGCGCACACCGATCCGGGTACCCGCTATGCGGCTCGGCGCTCACTTACTCCAGTGGGGCCGGACGTGCCGGGTGCCCGCGCAGTTCGGGAAGCTCTGTCTCAAACCCGACGCCCGTAAAGCGCGCTGCGATCCGCGAGCCCAGTCTGGCGCGGGCATGCTCACCGCTCTGTACTGCGCTCCGCAAGATCTCGCGTGCCTCCTGCTCAGTGCTGTGACCGTGCTGACGGGCGCGACGTTGCAGAGCTGCCTTGACATCGTCATCGAGCCGTCTAATCAAGATCTGCGCCATGGCAAAAACGATAGCACGCTATCACGGTGTGTTGGCCAGGCGACTCTGGTCCGCCAGCTCTTGGAACTGGCTTGTTTGCCAACCAGAAAATGGAGCCTACCGAAGTCAATGCGAACCGCTCGGCGCGGCGGCCGGGCGGGCAGATGTCGTTTGTCGGTGCGGAGTAGAAGCCGAACTGGAGCGAGCGGACCCGACCCATAGCGTCCCGGCGGGAAGCAGATCGTCGGTAAGCCAGTGGAGGAGTTGGGATTAGCACCCTGATGCGCTGATGCGCTAACATCATTTTGTGCGGACAACCTTGAACATCGATGAGGACGTGGTCGCGGTTGCGCGACAGCTCGCCGCTGGGGAGCACCGCTCGCTCGGCTCCGTTATCTCCGAGCTTGCCCGTCGAGGGCTGACCCCCGCTCGGGTTGAGGCCGATGAAGGACTGCCGGTCATCCGTGTGCCTGCAGGTACGCCACCAATCACGCCAGAGATGGTGCGGCGAGCACTCGACGAGGATTGAGCCTCCCGGTGGCACTGCTGGACGTCAACGCGCTAGTCGCGCTGGCCTGGGACTCGCACGTGCACCATGCAGCGGTACGCGCATGGTTCAAGGCGAACAGCTCCGCTGGCTGGGCGACGTGCCCGATCACAGAGAGCGGCTTCGTGCGCGTGTCGTCCAACCCGATCGTGCTGCCAAGCGCGATCGGCGTCGATGACGCACGAGGGGTGCTCTCGACATTGCGCGCGCACCCCGACCATCGCTTCCTCACCGACGACGTCTCGATGAGTGACAGCGACGTGCCGTCGATCGCTGGCTATCGGCAGGTGACCGACGCCCACCTGCTGACACTTGCCCGTCGCCGCGGGGTGCGCCTGGTCACGTTCGACGCGAGCATCCTCGCCATGGGCAACGAAAATGACGTCGAGGTGTTGACCACACTTTGAAAATGATCCGCCGGCCGGGGCCGGCGGTACTGCAGCACCGGTATCGAATTGTCTATGGGCGGAACCGCTCGGCGCGCAAATTGCATGCTGATGACGGCGCCGTCCATTGGGATCTGATGTCGCCTACGGCCATTCAACTCGCGACGTCCTTGGCGACGTATCATGTGTTCATGGGCTGGCTCAACCCAAATCCGAGCCTCGATGCTGGCGAGGACATCGCTTGGAGGCGAGCATGCGGAATGGTTGTCCGTGCGACCACATCCGGAGGCATCCTCTATGTGGCGCCGGCACGCGTGCTGTTCGTTCCCAAGACGAACTTCCCGAGGCGCATTCTTAGAGAGCGACATGTATGGCCTCTGACAGACGTTGAAAACATCGAGGTCGCGGCGCCTGACTACAAACTGGACTACGCGGGAGGCATGCATAAGCGTCTGCGTCTATCTCTTCGGAGCGGCGACACCATTCTCTTCCGGTTCGCCGTGAAGAAACTGGATCAAGTTGCCAATGAACTCCGCACATTGATCTTGGGCCCGCCGAAGCCGGATACCCAAGGCACAGTCGTTCTGTAGGCGCGGTGCCGGTTTGCTTGCTGACCAGAAATATGGACGGGTGCGGGGAGAGGTTGAAACTTGGCTTTGCCAAGCCTTTCCCGGCCTTTTTGCTGGCTGGCAGCGGGCTTGCCAAGTCCGGGCTGCCAGGCGGACAGCGCGGCGTATATGGGGGTCAGGGTTGTGCCGGTGATTTCGGAGTTCTCCCCGACCTTGATGTGCGCGAAGATGGCGCGGTTCATCATGCGGCGCTCTAGCTCGGTGCCTTCGGTGTAGACCTCATATGGCTTGTTGGCGCGGCTGAGGGCGAGGTCGAGGGCTTGCTGGATGTCCTCGAGCTGGGTGGTGGCGGCCTCTTGGAGGCGTTGAGCGGCGCGGCGCTCGTCCTTGAGCTTGTCTTGCTCGGCGGCGAACACGTCCTCTGAGACGAGGTCTTTGTAGTAGAGCTGCACCAGCTTTTCCTGCTTGGCCTCGATCGCTTTAAGGGCGCGTTGGTGGCGTTCGGCCTCGCGCTCGATCAGCGCGGTGCGGTCGCTTAGCTCTTGGCGTAGCTCTGAGCGGATCTGCTCTTGTACCTCTGGCCGTATGTAGACGCTGCGGTAGTGCTCCTGGATGTGTTCGTCCACGATTGGGACTGAGGCGTGGCTGCTTGAGCATTTCGTTTTGCGGCGTCGGACTGTGCGGTTGTTGCAGCAGAAGTACTCGTACTGGCGTCCACCTCGGCCACGGTGGCGTCCGTAGAGCAGCCGCCCGAGGCACTCATCGCAGACAACTGTCCCACGCAAATAGTGTTCGTGCTTCTGGGGTCGGTCGCCGCTGACGCGGGCGAGCGACAGGAGCGCCTGCACGCGGTCGAAGGTCTCCTCGTCCACGAGCCGCTCGTGCTTACCGGGGTAGCGCTTGCCATTCCATCGCACGATCCCCATGTAGTAGGGGTTGCGCAGCATCGTCTGCAGCCGGTTGTCGCCGAGCGGGCGCTCAGGGAAGCGCGGGGTGCCGCGACTGCGGAGCCCTTGCGCCTCAAGATGCGCAGCGAGGCGTGGGAGCGACCATTCCCCGGTGGAGTACAACACGAACGCGAGCTGTACCAGCGGTGCGCGCACCGGGTCAACGATCACACTGCGGATGTCTTGGCTACCAATCAGCTCGCGCTTGGAGAGGTAGCCAATGGGTGGCTTGAACGGTGTGCCGCCCTGCTCATGCTTGCGCGTGAGCCCCTTCATGATCTCGGTGGCAAGATTGTTGGAGTAGTACTCCGCGAAGCTTGCGAGCATGCCGTGCATGAGCTGCCCTGCCGGGGTCTCGTCGATGTTCTCGGTCGCCGAGACGAGTTTGATGCCCATCCCGACGAGGCGCTGGTAGAGCGTGGCGTCATCCAGCCGGTTACGCGCGAGGCGGTCGACCTTGTGAACGATCAGGTACTTGACGCCGAGTTCCGGCAACTCCTTGAGCATTTTTTGCAGCACTGGCCGGTTGTCGCTGCGGGCTGACTCGGCTCGCTCGATATACGGCCTGGTTGCTAGGCGTGCCCCCAAGCTGGTGGCCTCGCGTTCGCACGCCTCCACCTGCGCCGGGATCGAGTAGCCATCCTCATCTCCGTCACGGCCGAGCTGGCCGGTACTGGAGACGCGGACATAGATCGCTGCGGCCTCCGTTGACTCAGCCTCGGGGTTTGGTTGATTTGATTTGACTTGGGTGTTTGGCATATATTCCTCCTTCCTTTGGTTAATTTGGCTTAACGATTTTCCCGTTAAGTCGTGATTTAAGCAACGTGTTAATTGGTAGTGCGGGCCGGTCAAGGTGTGTAACCCCGACCAGCCCGCGTTGTCTCACTTCAGCGCCTCCAGGCGCTCTGCGATGGCCTTCTTCCTATCGGCCGCGCTGGCTTTGAGGTTTTGATACTCGGCCTCGGCCTCCTCTGCTCTGGATTTGGCTGCGTCTACCTCTCGGTCGATAGCCTCTATCGCTCGTTCCAGGGCGGCTCTCGCATCGGCGAGCGCGTCGTCTGGTGTTGTCTCACGACGGCGTGTCCGTGACGGTCTGGTGTTGGGCTCACCACCCTCGAGTTTTTTCTTGTGAGAGTAATAGCTACCCCTCACCGAATCGTAAGGACGGCCGGCCTCCTCAGCGATTTGCTTGAAGGCATCTGCCTTGTCGGTGCCGGCGGCGATCATCGCCTCGACCCGATCGTAAATCTCCTGCGCCTTCGTGATTGCCATGAGTGTTCTCCCTTAGGTTGAATGGCCTTGGCGGCGGGCAGAAAGACCGTTTTGTCCTTCCGCTCGCCGTGGGGCCATCCACGGGCCGCCGGGGACGCCGGCGATGAGTCGTGCATTTGGGTCTGCCGTGCTCATCGCGGCGCCTCCGGTTAGGCTCGTCTGGGCCACCGAGGATCTAGTCGTCCTCGGTCATGGCTTCCATCGGGATCGTGCCCGCCTGACCTAGATGCCAGGCCACCTCAAAGCGGTCGTCATCGAAGTCGGCCAGCACATCCAGTGACGCGACGATCAGGTAGTCAAGCTGCTGTTCCCTGGCGAGCTGCAATGCCTGATACAACCCAGGCCGCACAAACCGAAACTCACGGATGTCAACAAACTCGCCGACCACCTCGGCTCTTAGCCTCTTCGCTTCCCGGCGACAGAACGCTAGTTGCATCGGGACCGATGGTTCGCTGACTCCGTCTTTTTTGTTTGGTTCGCACATGTAGATCACGGCTCGCCAGATCCTTGGCTTCTCCTGGTCGTGTTTGTCAATGTTGTGTCGTTCGAAATGCATTTGTGTTATCTCCTTCCTTAAGGCCTCCTTTCGTTGTTGTTGTGTTCGGGGGACTACCAGGGCCTTCATGGCAGTACCTCCCGCTGCGCCGCAGTAGCGGCCCAGTGTGTGGGGCGCGCGCAGGCGATGTCCACATATGTCGCTTCGCGCTCAATGCCAAGGAACATCCGGTCCTCCAACACCGACGCGATACCGGTCGAGCCGCTCCCCGCGAACGGGTCAAGCACCACACCGCCCGGTGGCGTCACCAGTCTCACCAGCCAGCGCATCAACTCGATCGGTTTGACGGTCGGATGGATGTTGCGCCGCAGGCGCACGGCCGGGCGGCTGTAGAGCAGATCGGACTGCAATGGCAGCTCCTCGCAGCCGGCCTCGCGTTCGCGCTTTGACGCCTTCGCGGCATAGAACAGCCGGCTTGGGCGAATAGCCGGCCGCGTCGCGTCGAGCAATCCCACTGGGCATCCGCTCACGCACCGAGCCTCGGTGCAGCCGAGAGCGTGGCAGACCGCGAGATTCGCTGGCCAGTAACCGTTGACGCGGGAGGTCTCAATATTTAGCGCTCCCGTACCCCATGTCTCCACGTTGCGTGGGGTTGTCGTGGTCAGTGGTGCCCTGGCGAGCAGGATCGGCTCATAGGCCGGCTTGAGCATCGGCGCGAGCCCACCGGGGAGCTTGCGAGCTTTGGGTGTGCTCTGCGCATAGAGCCAGAGCAGCATGTCGCGTAGCTCAAGCCCGGCGTCTTCGATCCCGGCTGTGAGCCGATGAAAGGTGCGAGGCGAACCAAATGCCACGATGTGGCCTCCGGGCTTGAGGATGCGTCGGCACTCGCTGGCCCACGTTCCCGTCCAAGCGGCGAAGGCTTCGCCATCCCTGAGCTGCTTGCCGGCTTTGCCTGCTCCGTCCCAGGCCTCCCCGTGGAAGCCGATGCCATACGGCGGGTCACAACAGATCGCGTCTATGGAGTTATCGGGCAGCTTCGCCATCAGGCGCAGACAGTCGCCCTCAACCAGCCGCCAGCGGTCGGTGTCGTCGCTGTAGATAGCGAGCTCGCGTTGGGCGCTCATCGCTGCGCCTCGCCAGTCAGCACGCTGACCGCTTGCTTAGCGGTCGTGACGACGAACAGCCGAGCGGCTTCGGGTGGGAGAGCCTCAAGCACCCGGTGGATTGCCTGCGCTCGGTGCTCGTCGGGGGTGATCCAGAGAACCCGAGGCGCAACGCCGTGGGTGCGCCTGGCCTCACCGGAGCGGTGGTAGTCGAGATGCCTTCGGGCTTTGCGCTCGATCGTCGGCAGCGCCTCGCTCGCCATGTCCAGCTCCAGTAGCCACGAGTAGAGGTACTCCCCTGAGCCGAGCTTGGCGTAGGCGTCGGGCTTGAGTACCACGCGTGTCCCGAACCCGGCCAGATACGGGCGCCAGCACGCCGGCTCGGGGTCGTAGGCGAGCAGCTCGCACGCTCCTTGCCGGCTGCGCTCCACCAGCTCGACATAGACACGAGCGACCGCCAAGGTGTGCGCCAGATACCGCTCGCCGGGAGTGTGGGGGTAGCGTGCCCGCCGCGTCGAGCCCTCGGCGGCGAGCAGCCGCTGGCCGGCGATCCCGAGCGCGAACGTTAGGCCCTGGCTACCGGATCGCACGCCCCCGACCCGCCGCGCCAACGGCGAGATGACGCTCAGGCGGCTAAGACGAGCCAGGCCGTGGCGTGCCAGCCGCGCCCTGGTTTCCGGTGAGCCTTCGGGCCAGAACAGTCTCTGAAGCTGCTCGCCGCTCAAGGCTCTGAAGCGAGCCACCGCCGCCAGTATTTCTAGATCACGGTCGGAGAGACGCTGGCGGATGCCGGCCAGCTTGCGGGCGGAAATGTGAGGGGAGGACCGCAGGTCTTTCGTTGGAGGAACCCGCCGAAACCGCACACCAGCCGCGGTAGGGCCAGCGCTGGTGCTCGACGCGATCGGATAACCGGCCGGATAGCTCACGCGCCCCTCCTCTCAAGCCCCAACGCCTCGTCTCCGGTGCGGGCCGAGCCGTCTGTGGTGGGTGCCGACTGCGGCTGCGGGCGCGCGCCGTACTCACGGGCTGAGCGGTCACGGATCGCTTTGGCCTGTCCGGTCACCGGGGGTAGTGGCTCGGTGCGTCCGGTCACGACCGCCACAGCACTGCCACCTCCAACGCCAACGCGAGCACAGACTTCGTATGCACCGAGAGCCTGAAGATCGTCCGGGGAGATACCCGGCAGCTCCCGCGCAAGAGCCGGCGCTTCGCTCGCCCCCGCTCTAAAGACAACCAAAGTTGCCAGATTTCCAAGAAGGGCCGCTCTGGCTGGTTCAGCAACGCGCCCGGCGGTCTGGAACGCCACCGTCAGGCTCGCCCCGAGCCCCCTGGCTCGCTCCGCCACCAGCTCAATATCGCTCGGCAAGCCGCTCACGAGCGTGGCCAACTCATCGACATAAACGCTCAGAAGGTGCCTGTGCTCAGGACGCATCGTGACCCGGCGCTCGATCGCGCTCCAGGCCGCGAGCATCACCGCTGAGCCGATCAGCGGCGCCGAGGCTCCCAGCGCACCGGGAGCAAGCGACACCAACAAAAAGCGCTTTTCCTCGAGCAGCCGCGCGACATCAAGGCGGGGATCGTGGCTCGCAACCACGGCGCGAACCCGCGGTCTGGCCAACAACGCCACAACGCGCGAGAGCGGAGCCTGCACGACATCGACTTTCGCCGCTGGCGACAGCGATTCATACTGCGCCCAAGACTCGCGCAGGAACTCATCATCGAGATTTTTGACGGCAGCGCGCCGGTAGGACTCATCCGCAAAGAGCTGACCGAGGCTCATCAACGTAGCGCCAGGGATGGCACTCAAAGTTCTGATTCCGAGCCTCCCGAAAATCTCCGAGCGGATGCCCCACTCCGGGAACATCGCCTTGAACGTGCGGATCAAGGTGTCCGCGCGGGCATCCGGATCGCCACCATGCAGAACGTCCAGGGCCGCGACCGGGCGCGTGTCATCGCCAGCGTCAAGCACCACCACCCGCCCGGCTTGCGCATCCTTGAGCCGCACACGATCCAGCACCGTGTCCACCAGATCGCCCTTCGGGTCGATCACCAAGCCACCCCGGCCAGCTTCGATATCGCTAAGGATCGAGTTGGCAAGCAGCACGCTCTTGCCGACGCCGCTCGGTCCGACTACAGCTACATGGTGGCTCGCCGCTTGCGGCGACAAGGCCACCGGCCGCTCCCCATTCGTGTCACGTCCGATGAATAGCCGACGACCCTCGCGGGGAACATGGCGCGGCACCAGCAACTCCCGCGAGGCGCCAACCTCGACCCCCGGCACCGGCTCACCAAGCGGTAGACCAAGCAGCGGGACAAGTTCTGAGACGCTCAAAAAACCTGACGAGCGGCGCACCTCGGGGAGCGAGCCAAGCGTCCGATTGCCGTGCTCGTAGGTCACCCGGATGCCTCCGGCGAGTCCCTTACGGCTGCGCAGCACGTTCTCAACGTGCGAGGCGATCTCGCGAGCACGCAGCCTGGTCGCCGCACGGATAAGGATCAGGCCAGCTACCGAAAAGCCCGGTGTGCTGATCTTCGCCGCCCAGCCCTTGGCGATCTCCTTCTGTCTCGGCGTCGGGTCGGCCGGTTCACGAAGGCGGCGAGGACTGCCCGGCGTGAGTGCCCAACGCAGCACGGCAACCTCACCCGGACGCAGATTCGCCAGGCTGCTCAAAATTGAGCGGGACACATCCGCCGCATCGCCCGTGAGCAGGAAGGTTGGTGTCTGGACGAACAGCTTCAACGCCAGCGTCGCGGGCTCACTCGGGCTTGGGGGAGCCTCGGTAATGCGAATTGACGGCACCGAGCCCACGAGGCTCGCCCGCACCGATTCCCGTGCCTGCTCCGGCACCAGCAAGCTGTGGGTGATGCTGCCCTCAGTGGCAAGCGTCTCGGCCACCAGCTCAAACCTGAATGGCAATCCCGCCAGCCCGTTCCAGACCGCCGCTACCTGCGTGGCCTCAAGGCCGAGCGGATACCGCGTCAAGAGCCGAACTCGGCTGGCGCGCATCTTGGCAGCCTGAGCCTGCTCGAACCCAGCGATCCCGGCAAGCATGGCCACCCCACTTCCGGCCGAAAATAGGGCAGGGAGATCAGCGTTCACGGTCGCCCTCGATCTTTTTGCGCTTGGCCTTCGCGGCAGCTTCGCTTGCCCGGCGCTCTTTTAGGATTCTTTTGGCTTGGAGCCACAGCACCAAACTGAGCATTTCGACGTCCTCACCATCAGCTCGCCTGACGCCTGTTACTTTAATACGACGCGCCTTCGTCATAGATAACTCCTCCTTCCTTGTGAGTTGGTATTACATTTTCACCTCCCGGTGTTAATTTGTTCGCCTTTTGTTCGGTCGACCTCCTGAGTATTAATCAACTCAAATAGTGAGTCAAGCACCAGAATTATGTGAACGAGACTGAATCCGGCTCTGCTTAAACTGCCGGGCGTGCGCTCGCCGCAGTGTCCTTTTCCTGCGCCGCACTCACCTCGTGTACCACCACACCAGCCTGAGAACGCCAACAACGAGCAACAGCGGCACCAGCGCTCCAATCACCTGCGCGAGCCTGGGAGCTATGGCGCCAAGAGCCCACACTCCCAGGATCACCACCGCGAGCGTTGAGACGAGCCGGGTCACTGCCGTTGTCCTTCTGAGGCCGCCTTCCAAGCAGACTCGAGGAGTATGAGGGCGGTGTCACGTTCGATGCCCGCCTGCGCGGCATCCTTCTGACTCTCCCTGACCGCATGGCGTAGCTTTTGGTTTTCGTGTGACAGATCCTGGTTCCACCGGCAGACCTGCCGTATCTGCTCACGCTCGTTCATCGCCGCCGTCCTTCGCTCACCGATCGAATCTGTCGGCGAGTGTCGGCGCCGATCTGCCGGATGTCGCTGATCGCGGCGTGGTACTCCAGGGCAATCTGCGCTAGCTCGCGTTCGGTCGCCCGACGAGAAAACCAGCGCCGAAGAAGCCGGTAGGCGCCCAACGCGAGCCGGGCGCTACCAACAAGTGCCATCCAAACCAGCCAGGCAACTGCTAGTACGAACTGGAGCAGGAACCACAGGTATAGCTCCACGATCGCGACGATCAGCTCTCCGACGATCTCCATCAGCCCAACCTCCGACTAGCGCGCTCGATGCGCTCACCCAGGATGCGAGCGCTACGCTCGGCGAGATCAGCTGCGAGATGCGCCCCATAGGGATTTTGTTGCTGGCAGGCCATCACCTCATCGGCGATGCCCGCGACCTCGTGTATGGCCTCACGCGTCACGCCGCCGACAATCCGCATCTTGGCTCGCTCGACCAGATCGACACGGTCAAGCTCCATCAGTTCGCTGGCGGTCGCGCCGGCCTGACGGGCCAACGCCTTTTCTTCCCGACGGCCCAGCGCGACGCGTCCGGGGCGGTAAGGCTCTGGAAGGAGCGCCATCTCAGCTCACCGCCCCAGGCTTGCTCTCGTGCGTCGTGAGCGAGTCGCCTTCGATGGCGGCTAGTAGACTGTCACCCCAGCGGGCGGGATGATGCGAAGACATGAACTTGACTCCTTTCGCGTGGTTTTGAGCGACGGCTAGCTGATCCGTCTACGCCAATTGTCCACACCACACAAAATCGACGCACTTTTACTAGCCAGCACGAATGCGCGAGCAGCAGGCCGATGAATGAACCAGCACACATCGCAGGTCCGATAGCACAAGATGTACTCGCCGCGCTCGAAATACTGCGCAAATTGAGCGAGCCATTCGATCAACCTGCGTTGCAGTCGCAGGCAAATCTGATCAAGCTGCCGTTCCTGCGCGGACTCGCCACGCCTGGGGCACAGGCGGCGCGGCTTCGCCTAGCGCTCGAATTCCTGGTCGACGACCTCGCACGTGATCAGCGCGTTGTCTATCGCCACGTCTTCCAAAAAGTCGGCGGTAGAGGGCTCGGAGAGCGGCAGAGGGCGGCTGCCGATGAGATCAACAACGGAAGGCCGCGCGAGCAGAAGGAAGCCACCGAAGCCTCGGTG